>DASWSX010000255.1:0-31357 GCA_036402435.1 Telluria sp.
ATGGCGATATAGCCACAACGGAAGTTGTCTGGGGTAGTTGTGGTGTTCATGCGGACTTCGTTTCTGGATGCGTTTGTTTAGGAGCCTTGCCATCGGCAGCGGCGGCGGCCTTGGCCGGCGTCGCGGCTGGCGCTTCGCTGCTCTGGATGGTGGCGATGCCCGCAAGCTTGAGCTGGGCCGTGCGCGGCTTGGATTTGCGCGCGCCGCCCGGCGCCTTGGCCAGTGACTGTTCGGCCGAGTCGAGCGCGAGGCGTGCCGCGGCCTGTTCGCCGGCGCGGCGGCTGCCGCCGCGGCCGTAGACCTGGATGCCGAGCTTGGGCACCAGGCATTCGATCTCGAATTCCTGGCTGTGCGCGGCGCCGTGCGTGGCCACCACGTTATACGTCGGCAGCGAGATTTTTTTACTTTGCAAAAATTCCTGCAGCAAGGTCTTGGCGTCCTTGCCCAGCGTGCGCGGGTCGACCGTGTCGAGGATCGGGATGTAGAAGGCGCGGATCACGTCGCGCGCGGCGTCGAAGCCGGCATCGAGGAAGATCGCGCCGAGCAGCGCTTCGAGCGTGTCCGCCAATATCGACGGCCGGCGGAAGCCGCCCGACTTCAGTTCGCCCTCGCCCAGGCGCAGGAACTGCGACAGCTCGAGCTTCTGGGCGATTTCGTAGAGCGACTGCTGCTTGACCAAGTTGGCGCGCAGGCGCGACAGGTCGCCTTCGTCGAGCGCGTTAAAACGCTCGTACAGCACCGACGCGACCACGCAGTTCAGGATCGAATCGCCGAGGAATTCCAGCCGTTCGTTATGCAGGCTGCTATGGCTACGGTGCGTCAAGGCTTGCTGCAACAGGCCAGCATCCTGGAACGTGTAACCTAAGCGGGATTGCAATAACTGTGAATTCATCGTCGATATCTTGGTTGGCAGCCTTATTCCCTGGCCGGTTTCCGGGCTGCTGCGCCGCTCTTGTCGGTCGTGCCGGTGAAGTCGAACAGCAGGCTGACGTTGCCGAACAGCGGAATGCGCTTTTCGTATTCGAAGCTGATCTCGGTTTCGCCGGTGTCCTTGCTGATCACCAGGTCGCGCCCGGCAATGGCGTCGATGTCGTTGACGTCGGCGTTCTTGTCGAACGAAACCTGCATGTCGCGCGGGGTGCCGCCGGCTGCCTTGGCCAGCGCGATCGCATCCTTAGCCGCACTATACTCCGCAAACGCCGGCACTGTTTTCATGGCGACGATCGCCGCGAAACCCATGAGCGCCAGCACGACGATCAGGCCAACCAGCGAGACGCCTCGCTGACGCTTGTCAAAAACATAAGAAGCCATTGCTTTTCCTTCAGACTAGTGTATCCCGCCAATGCGTTTTGGGTTACTGAAGTTCATCCAGACAAAGAATGCCTTGCCGACGATGTTCTTGTCGGGAACGAAACCCCAGTAACGGCTGTCGAGACTGTGGTCCCGATTATCGCCCATCATAAAGTAATTGCCCTCAGGAACGGTACAGGTAAATTTTTCGTAGGAAAAATCACACGCTTCGCGTTTCGGGAAATTCTCGACGATGCCCACTTCGATGCCAGGCTTGTTGTCCGAATTGAGGATGCGGTGCGGCACGCCGGTCAGGTTTTCCACCAGTTGCTTGTGGTAGACCGGGTTTTCGTCGTCCAGGTAGTCGTCCAGCGGCGTGTAGGCGACCGGCTTGCCGTTCACGCTCAGGCGCTTGTCCTCGTAGACGATGGTGTCGCCTGGCACGCCGACGACGCGCTTGATGTAGTCCTGCGACATGTCGTTCGGGTACTTGAATACCATCACGTCGCCGCGCTGCGGGTTGCCGATGTCGATGACCTTCTTGTTCAGCACCGGCAGGCGGATGCCGTAGGTGAATTTGTTCACCAAGATCAGGTCGCCCACCAGCAGGGTCGGCACCATCGAACTCGACGGAATCTTGAATGGTTCGTACAAGAACGATCTCAGCACGAACACCAGCGCGATCACCGGGAAGAAGCTGCCCGAGTACTCGATCCAGGTCGGCTGGCGCAGCAGCGCCGTTTCGATCGCCTGGCGGCTGGTGTTGTCGACCTTCAGGCCCTCGGCGGTCAGCTTGGCGTTGCGCGCGTCGAACGCGGCCAGCGCCTTGTCGGCGGCAATCCGGCGCTGCTTGGCGAAGTAGAAAATATCGAGGCACCAGATGATGCCGGTCAGCACCATCAGGACGAACAGGATCAATGCAAAATTGCTCAGGATTGACTGCAGATTCATTTAGCCGTCCACTTGTAAAATTGCCAGGAATGCTTCCTGCGGGATCTCTACCGATCCGACCTGTTTCATGCGCTTCTTGCCGGCCTTCTGCTTCTCGAGCAGTTTCTTTTTACGGCTGATGTCGCCGCCGTAGCACTTGGCCAGCACGTTCTTGCGCAGCGCCTTGACGTTCTCGCGCGAGATCACGTTGACGCCGATGGCGGCCTGGATCGCGACGTCGAACATCTGGCGCGGAATCAGTTCGCGCATCTTGGCGGCCACCTGGCGCCCGCGGTACGGCGCGTTGGCGCGGTGGACGATGATCGCCAGCGCGTCGACCTTCTCGCCGTTGATCAGCATGTCGACCTTGACCACGTCCGAGGCGCGGTTTTCCTTGAACTCGTAATCCATCGAGGCGTAGCCGCGCGAGGTCGACTTGAGCTTGTCGAAGAAGTCGAGCACGATTTCGGCCATCGGCATTTCGTAGACCAGCTTGACCTGGCGGCCGTGGTAGCTCATGTCCATCTGCACGCCGCGCTTGCCGATGCACAGCGTGATCACCGAGCCCACGTACTCTTGCGGCATGTACAGGTTGACCGTGACGATCGGCTCGCGCACTTCCAGGATGCGGGTCGGCTCCGGCATCTTGGACGGGTTGTCGACCTTGACGATCGAGTTATCACGCATCAGCACTTCGTACACCACGGTCGGCGCCGTGGTGATCAGGTCCATGTCGAATTCGCGCTCCAGGCGCTCCTGCACGATTTCCATGTGCAAAAGGCCCAGGAAGCCGCAGCGGAAGCCGAAGCCCAGCGCCTGCGATACTTCCGGCTCGTACATCAGGGCGGCATCGTTGAGCTTGAGCTTTTCCAGCGAGTCGCGCAGCGCGTCGTACTGGTTGGCCTCGACCGGGAACAAGCCGGCGAACACCTGCGGCTGGACTTCCTTGAAGCCTGGCAGCGGTTCCGCGGCGGGACGGGCAACGTGGGTGACGGTATCGCCCACTTTTGCCGCTTTCAGTTCCTTGATGCCGGCGATGATGAAGCCCACCTGGCCAGCCGAGATTTCCGGCAGCGACACCGAACGCGGGCTGAACACGCCGACGCTTTCCACCAGCTGGGCCGAACCGGTCGCCATCAGCAGGATTTTTTCTTTCGGTTTCAGGGTACCGTTCATCACGCGCACCAGCATCACCACGCCGACGTAGTTGTCGAACCACGAGTCGACGATCAGCGCCTGCAGCGGGCCGGCCGGGTCGCCCTTTGGCGGCGGCACCTTGGCGATCAGCGCTTCGAGCACGTCTTCCACGCCCAGGCCGCTCTTGGCCGAACACTTGACGGCGTCGGCCGCCTCGATGCCGATCACGTCTTCGATTTCAGCGATCGCGTTGGCCGGGTCGGCGTGCGGCAGGTCGATCTTGTTCAGGACCGGCACCACTTCGACGCCGAGATCGAGCGCCGTGTAGCAGTTGGCCACGGTCTGGGCTTCGACGCCCTGGGAGGCATCGACCACCAGCAGCGCGCCTTCGCACGCCGACAGCGAGCGCGACACTTCATAGCTGAAGTCGACGTGGCCCGGGGTGTCGATCAGGTTCAGGTTGTAGACCACGCCATCGCGCGCCTTGTAGTGCAGCGCCGCCGTCTGGGCCTTGATGGTAATGCCGCGCTCGCGCTCCAGGTCCATCGAATCGAGCACCTGCGCTTCCATGTCGCGGTCGGACAGGCCGCCGCAGATCTGGATGATGCGGTCGGCAAGGGTCGACTTGCCGTGGTCGATGTGGGCGATGATGGAGAAGTTACGTATGTTGTTCATTAACAAAACTCAAAACCAGTAGGAAGGACGGGGGCCGAAGCCGGGGCGCGCAACTGCGCGGCGCCATACAAAAAAAGCGCTCCGAGGGGGGCATGGCAGTCCCCAGGCGAGCGCCTTATCGATCGGTTGGCTGGGTAGAAGTTCCCGGCAGCTTTTCCGACCACCCGCATTTTACCAAATTTCGGGGTAGAAAGCCCGGTTAATAGAGGGAAGCGGGCTGGTGGCGGCCGGATTGGCTGTGAATTTTTACATTTATGCAACAATCAGGCGGGCATTGCCGCGATGTAGGCCCGCACAGCGTCTTCGTCGAGGAAATAGTGGCACAGCTCGGGTTGCGACAGGTCGCCGTACAGCACCGGCACCAGTTCGTCGAAACGCGCCACCAGGGCTTCGTCGGCGTCGACGTCGATCACCTCGACATCGAAGCGCAGGCTGTCGCCTTGCATGGCGTTGAGGGCGTGGAGCATGTCGTCGCACAGGTGGCAATAGCTGCGCGAGTAGAGCGTAAATTTGATCATGAACACTCTACTGGCGCGGCTTGATGACTTCGTAGCGGGTAGTGTTGTCGCGCCGGACCAGCACCGCCACGCTGCGCTTCGGATCGAGCTTGGCGACGATGCCGTTGAACTGGCGCGCGTCCTTGATGTCGATATTGTTCAGCTGGAGTATGAGGTCACCGGGGCGCAGGCCAGCGGCGGCGGCGGCACCGGCGCTGGAGTCGACTCGCACGCCGCCATCCAGGCGCAACGACTTGCGCTGGGCTTCGGTCAGGTCAGATACGGCCAGTCCCAGCGCGTTCGGGGCGGCGTCCGGCTGCGGCGTCTTGGGCGCGGGCTTGGCGCCCGGGCGTTCTTCTTCCAGCTGCGCGATGCTGACGGCGATGTCCTGCTGTTTGCCCTTGCGCCACACGGTAACGGTGGCACGGCTGCCAATCGGGCTGGCGCCCACCAGGCGCGGCAGGTCGGCGCTGCGTTCGATCGGCTGGCCGTTGTAGCGCAGGATGATGTCGCCGACCTTGATGCCGGCCTTGTCCGCCGGGCCGCCCGCCTCCACCAGCGACACTTCGACGCCGCGCGCCTTGCCAAGGCCAAGCGACTCGGCCACTTCCTTGCTCACTTCGCCGATCTGCACGCCCATGCGGCCGCGCGTCACCTTGCCGGTCTTGCGCAGCTGGTCGGCAACGCGCATCACTTCGTCGATCGGCACCGCGAACGAGATGCCGCTGTAGCCGCCCGACATGGTCGCGATCTGCGAGTTGATGCCGATGACTTCGCCGCGCATGTTGATCAAGGGGCCACCCGAGTTGCCCGGATTGACCGCGACGTCGCTCTGGATCAGCGGCAGGTAGTCGCCGGTGTCGCGCGCCTTGGCCGAGATGATGCCGGCGGAGACCGAATTTTCGAGGTTGAACGGAGAACCGATCGCGATCACCCACTCGCCGACGCGGATCTTGCCGGAGTCGCCGATCACCAGGTTCGGCAGGCGCGTGGCGTCGACCTTCAGAACCGCCACATCGGAGCGTTTGTCGGTGCCGAGCACCTTGGCCTTGAATTCGCGGCGGTCGGTCAGCGTGACCAGCACCTCGTCGGCGCCTTCGACCACGTGGGCGTTAGTCAGCACAAAGCCGTCGTCGGAGATGATGAAGCCGGACCCGACGCCCCGATGGACTTCTTCCGACTGCGGTCCGCCGCGTCCGCGCGGTGCGCCGGGCACGCCGAAGAAGCGGCGCAGGAACTCCTGCATTTCCTCGTCGGGACCGCCCTGCCCCGGCTTGACCTTTTCGGTGGTGCGGATGTTGACGACCGCCGGACCGACTTTGTCGATCAGGTCGGTGAAGTCGGGCAGGCCAGTTACCAGCGGCGCCTGGATCGGCGCAGCAGCCTGGGCGACGGGAGTAAGGAACAATCCCGCGCCTGCAACCAGCGCGGCGGACAACAGCTTGCTACCAGCGGAAAGTGTGATGGTCATGGAAGGAAATAGTCAGGGCCAATATTGACTCCATGTTAAGCCAAAACCAGCCGCTTGTCGCGGCAGCGCCGGGCGCGCGCCGGGGCCGCATGCTTACGAAGCGCTGACCGCCGCAGGCTTGACGAGCGGTTCGGCCGCAGTGCTGTCGGCCGCCCGGCCGGAAGCGGCGGCCGGGGGCTGCGCCGTGCGTTTGACGTGGCCCGGCTCGGCCGCCAGGCGCTCGGCCAGGCGCGCCGTGAATGCATCGGACAGCTCGGGCGTGGCTTGCCCGCGCAATTCGTCGCCGATGCGGAAGTAGGTATTCCACGCGTGCTGGCCGTCCGTGCTCTGCAGCGCAGCAAAGGCCAGTTCGACGTCCGAGGCGGGCAGCTCGCCGTCCGACAGGGCTGAGATGTGCTCGCGGATTTTTTTGTGGGTATCCATCAATAGTTCCATCGCAGAAGGTGTGTGATCCTTGTTCCATACCGGGTATTACGATCATCGCTACACCTAATGTCGCTTGTCAACCGGAAAATCGAGCAGCGGCCTCAACTTTTCGGCGATGACCTCGCGCGCCCGAAAGATCCGGCTTCGCACCGTACCGATCGGACATGCCATGACTTCGGATATTTCTTCGTAGCTCAAACCCTCAATCTCGCGCAGGATAATCGCCGTCCGCAATTCCAGCGGCAGCGCCTCCATTGCTGCATTGACCGTGTGTGCGATCTGCTTGCTGGCCAACAGGGACTCGGGTGTGTTGATGTCCCGCAAGCTGTCCGCATCGTCAAACGCTTCGGCGCGCTCGGCATCGGCTTCGGTGGAAGTCGGGGCGCGCCTGCCCTGAGTGACGAGAAAATTCTTTGCCGTGTTAATGCCAATCCGATAAAGCCAGGTATAAAACGCTGAATCACCCCGGAAATGCCGCAAGGCGCGATAGGCCTTGATAAACGTTTCCTGTACCACATCCTCCGCCTCGGCCGGATCATGGACCAGGCGCGAGACCAGCCGCATCAGCCTGCGCTGATACTTTCCGACCAGAAGGTCAAACGCCTGCCGGTCACCAGCCTGGACGCGCTCAACCAGCAGTTGATCACACTCGCGTTCTGTCGTCACTGACCGTGTCCTCGTGGCTGCGGTGTGGGCGCGTCCCTAAACATAAGAGTTGGCCCGTTGCAAGAAGTTCAAAGTATTTTGTGCGGTCCGAACAAAACCTGATCTGGCACGAGCTGCCCGCCAATTGCACGAATCGCCACCGCTAAAGCGCGGAACTCGCCGGCGCTGACGCTGTCAGCAAGCACCGCCACAACCCTTGTTTTGCCATCCTCGCCACGCATCAGCAGCATCAGCAAACCGGGCCATACAGCAGAGCCCGGCGAGAGTGCTACTGGCTCGTTTTCAACAGCTGTTTCCGTCAGTTTCTGTTGTACCGTCAGGCGCATTTCACCGACTCCGAAAATATCAATGCGGCGCATTTTTCCGGCTGAGGTAAAGCCGTGCGCCGCACCCGCTGCCGCCAGCAGACAACAGGCGCCAATGGCCACGGGCGCACGGAATGCGCCCGACGCCGACGACGCCAGGAACACGGCCGCGGCCAGGTTGACCGCAGCATAGAAAGCGAGCACCGCGCGCAGCAAGCGCGACGGCTTGACGACGGCTGAAACCGCAATGGACATTGGATGATGGTGGTACCGCAGGCGCGCCGATAAGCCGGGCGAAAAGAAAAACGCCGGCAAGATGCCGGCGCTTACTATTGCGCCAACCCGTAAGACACGGATCAGCGCATTAGGTTCAGTTCAATCAGATCTTACCGAACACCAGGGTGCCGTTCGTTCCGCCGAAGCCGAACGAATTCTTCACTGCGATGTCGATCTTCATTTCACGCGCCGTGTTGGCGCAGAAGTCCAGGTCGCAAGCCGGGTCCTGGTTGAAGATGTTGATCGTCGGCGGCGATACCTGGTGGTGCACGGCCAGCGCCGCAAACACCGCTTCGAGGCCGCCGGCGCCACCCAGCAAGTGGCCGGTCATCGACTTGGTCGAATTGACCACCAGCTTCTTTGCGTGCTCGCCAAAGGTCTTCTTGATGCCCTGCACTTCGGCCACGTCGCCCAGCGGCGTCGACGTGCCGTGCGCGTTGACGTAGTCGACCTGGTCGATGTTGATTTCCGCATTCTTCAGTGCCGAGACCATGCAACGGCTGGCGCCGCTACCGTCTTCGACAGGCGAAGTCATGTGGTAAGCATCCGCACTCATGCCAAAGCCCAGCAGCTCGGCATAGATGCGGGCGCCGCGCGCCTTGGCGTGCTCGTACTCTTCCAGCACCATCACACCGGCGCCTTCGCCCAGCACGAAGCCGTCGCGGTCGCGGTCCCAGGGACGCGAGGCCGTCGCCGGATCGTCGTTGCGCGACGACAGCGCGCGGGCCGAGGCGAAACCGCCAAGGCCAAGCGGCGAAATGGTCGCTTCGGCACCGCCGGCGATCATCACGTCGGCGTCGCCATATTCGATCAGGCGGCCGGCCGCGCCGATGCTGTGCAGGCCGGTGGTGCAAGCCGTCACGATCGACAGGTTGGGGCCGCGCAGGCCGTACATGATCGACAGGTTGCCAGAGATCATATTGATGATCGAGGCAGGCACGAAGAACGGCGAAATGCGGCGCGGGCCGCGCTTGTCGTAATCCTGTTTGGTCTCTTCGATCAGCGGCAAGCCGCCGATGCCCGAGCCGACGATAACGCCGATGCGGTCGGCATTTTCTTCGGAAACCACCAGTCCCGAGTCCTTCAGCGCCTGGATGCCTGCTGCCATGCCGTAATGGATAAAGGTATCCATGTGGCGTGCTTCCTTGGCCGGCATGTATTCTTCGACGTTGAACCCTTTTACTTCGCCAGCGAAGTGGGTCGAAAACGTCGACGCGTCAAACTTGGTGATATTGGCAATACCCGACTTGCCCGCCAGGGCGGCGCTCCACGTATCGGCAAGGGTGTTGCCGATAGGTGAGACGCAGCCCAGGCCGGTAATAACGACACGACGGTTTCGTGAACGGCTCAAGCGATTTCTCCCAAAAACGATAAAGCTTAGGCCTTGACGTGCGCGGTAGCGTAGTCGATTGCTTGCTTCACGGTCGTGATCTTCTCAGCCTGCTCGTCCGGGATTTCCATTTCGAATTCATCTTCCAGCGCCATCACCAGTTCAACGGTGTCGAGCGAATCAGCACCGAGGTCATCGACGAACGACGATTCGATCTTGATGTCCGCTTCGGCAACACCCAGCTGCTCAGCGACGATTTTTTTAACGCGTTGTTCGATATCCGACATGTTTTGGCTCCATTGTGTGTGTTACGGAAAGTGCGCGCATTTTAGCAGGTTTGCGCGCTTAAAAACTAATTTCGGCGTATGACGCGAATTCAACCGAAAGTGCTGCTAAATGATGAGATCTCGCCGACTTCGGGGCACGGCCGGAGCCGTGTAATACCCGCCCTCCGGCGAATGTACATCAATTCATGTACATGCCACCGTTCACGTGCAACTCGGTGCCGGTGATGTAGGCCGCTTGCGGGCCGGCCAGGAAAGCCACGGCGAACGCGATGTCTTCCGGTGCGCCGAGGCGCGCCAGCGGAATCTGGGTCAGCAGCGAGGCGTGCTGTTCTTCCGACAGCGACTTGGTCATGTCGGTATCGATGAAGCCCGGGGCCACGCAATTGACGGTGATGTTGCGGCTGCCGATTTCGCGCGCCAGCGCGCGGGTCATGCCCGCCACGCCGGCCTTGGCCGCCGCGTAGTTCATCTGGCCCGGGTTGCCGGATGCGCCCACCACCGACGTGATGTTAATGATACGCCCTTGCTTGGCTTTCATCATTCCGCGCAGTACCAGGCGCGACATGCGGCCGACCGCGGTCAGGTTGGTCGAGATGACGTTGTCCCACTCCTCGTCCTTCATGCGCATGGCCAGCTGGTCTTGGGTGATGCCGGCATTGTTGACCAGGATCGACAGGCTGCCGAACGACTTCTGCACGTCCTCGACGACAGCGCTGCAGGCAGCGGCATCGGTAACGTTGAGCACCAGGCCCTTGCCGCCGAATTCAGCGAGGTAATCGGTGATTGCCGCCGCGCCCGCTTCGGAGGTGGCGGTGCCGACGACTTTGGCGCCCTGGCGCGCCAGTTCAAGCGCGATGGCCTTGCCGATGCCGCGCGATGCGCCGGTAACGAGGGCGACTTGGTTTTGCAGGTTCATGGTTGTCCTTTTATCGGGATTCTGAATACGCGTTCAGCGTGGCCAGCACGCGCTCGATCGACGCCTGGTCGACCAGTGCGTCGCCGGCGAGGTTGGCGTCGATGCGCTTGGCCATGCCGACCAGCACCTTGCTCGGTGCGCACTCGATGACTTGCGTGACGCCACTTGCCGCCATCTTCTGCATCGTCTCGACCCAGCGCACCGGGCCCGCGGCCTGGCGCACCAGCGCGTCCTTGATGCGCGCAGGATCGGTCTCGATGGCCACGTCGACATTGTTGATCAGGTCGATCTGGGGCGCATTGAAGGTGATGCTTTCCATGTACTCGCGCAGGCGGTCCGATGCCGGCTTGAGCAGCGACGAGTGGAACGGCGCCGACACCGACAGTTTCATCGCGCGCTTGGCGCCGGCCGCCTTGGCCAGTTCGCAGGCGCGATCGATGGCGGCGTTGTGGCCGGCGATAACGATCTGGGTCGGTTCGTTGAAGTTGACCGGCTCGACCACCAGCGAAGGATCGGCGGCGATGGCTTCGGCACAGACGGCGCGCACCGCATCTGCCTGCAGGCCGAGGATAACGGCCATGCCGCCCTGCCCGACTGGCACCGCTTCCTGCATGGCCTGGGCGCGGAAGCGCACCAGCGGCACCGCATCCTTGAACGCGATCACGCCGGCCGCAACCAGCGCCGAGTATTCGCCAAGGCTGTGTCCTGCCACGACCGATGGCTTGGCGCCGCCGGCCGCGATCCACGCCCGGTAGACGGCCACGGCCGCCGTCAGCATGACAGGCTGGGTGTTGGTGGTCAGGTCGAGGTCTTCCTTCGGGCCTTCGGCGATCAGCTTGCCGAGATCAAAGCCGAGCGCTTCGGATGCTTCGGCAACGGTCTGGTCGACGATGGCGTTACCGGCAAAACCGCCCAGCATGCCGACGGCTTGCGAACCCTGGCCGGTGAATACGAATGCAAATTTAGTCATGAACTATTCCCTGTTCTTGTTCTTACATCTTGAAGAGGACCGCGCCCCACGTGAAGCCGCCGCCAACCGCTTCGAGCATGACGTTATCGCCTGCCTTCACGCGGCCATCACGCACCGCGGTGTCGAGCGCCAGTGGCACCGACGCGGCCGAGGTGTTGCCGTGCTGGTCCACCGTGACGACCATCTTTTCCATCGGCAGGTCGAGCTTCTTGGCGGTGCTCTTCATGATGCGGATATTGGCCTGGTGCGGGATCAGCCAGTCGATATCTGCCGCCTTCATTCCGGCATCTTCCAGCACTTCGTTGGCAACCTGTTCCAGCACGGTGACCGCGAGCTTGAATACCGCCTGCCCGTCCATGTACAGGAAAGCGCTGCCTTCGATCGCGCCGCCGGCAAGGCTGCCAGGGATGCTGAGGATGTCCGCGTGGCGGCCGTCCGCATGCATGCGGGTCGACAGCACGCCCGGCTCTTCGGAAGCGGTCATCACGATCGCGCCGGCGCCGTCGCCGAACAGCACGCAGGTGGTGCGGTCTTCGAAATTGAGGATGCGCGAGAAGACTTCGGCGCCGATCACCAGCACGTTCTTGTGCACGCCCGACTTGATGAAGGCGTTGGCGGTCGACACCGCGTAGACGAAACCGCTGCACACGGCCTGGACGTCGAACGCCGCGCTGTTATTGTGCATGCCGAGCTTGCGCTGGACGATGCAAGCGGTGCTCGGGAAGCTGCCGTGGAAGTCCGGGGTCGAGCTGGCGACGATCACCAGGTCGATCTCCTCGGCCGACTTGCCTGCCATCTCGAGCGCCTTCTTGGCGGCCTCGACCGCGAGGTCGGACGACATCTGTTCGGTCGACGCGTAGTGGCGCGCCGAGATGCCGCTGCGCGACACGATCCATTCGTCGGACGTTTCGATGCCCTTGGCGCCTAACTGCGCGGCCAGTTCATCGTTGGTAACGCGCTGTGCTGGCAGGTAACTGCCGGTGCCGATAATTTTGCTGTACAAAGTCATGCGAGCCGTCCTACAAGGTTGGGGTGCCTGCTGAACCCACTTCAGGCGTGCGGGGCATCAGCTCGGCGATCAGGGTCGAGAGCTGTTCCTGCACATTATATTTTGCGGCATCGAAGGAGCGTTTGATGGCCCATTCGAAAGAGTAAGAATCCGCCCCGCCGTGGCTCTTGAACACGAGCCCGCGCAAGCCGAGCAGGCTGGCGCCGTTGTAGCGCGACGGGTTAAAGCGCTTGCCGATGTTCTTGAGCGCGCCGCGTGCGACCAGCGCGCCCAGCATCGTCAGCGGAGTGCGCTTGAATTCGGTGGTCATCACGTCCTTGACGAAACGGCCCAGGCCTTCGACCGCCTTCAAGGTGACATTGCCAACGAAACCATCGCAGACGATGATGTCGGTGGTGCCCTTGAAGATGTCGTTGCCTTCGACGTTGCCGTAGAAATTGAGGATGCCGCGTTCATGGTCCTCGCGCAGCAGCTTGCCGGTGGCCTTGACCACTTCGTTGCCCTTGATTTCCTCGGTACCGACGTTGAGCAGACCGATGGTCGGGCGCGGGATGCCTTCCATGGCCGACACCAGCACCGAACCCATGATGGCGAACTGGTGCAGGTGGTGCGGTTCGCAATCGACGTTGGCGCCCAGGTCGAGCATGTAGGTCGGGCCGTTCTTCTGGTTCGGCAAAATTGAGCAGATGGCCGGGCGGTCGACGCCGGGCATGGTCTTGAGCACGTAGCGCGAGACCGCCATCAGGGCGCCGGTATTGCCGGCCGAGACGCAGGCGGCAGCCTTGCCGCCCTTGACCATCTCGATTGCCACGCGCATCGACGAATCCTTCTTGCGGCGCAGGGCCACTTCGACCGGATCGTCCATTTCCACCAGCTCGGAAGCGTGCTGGACGGAGAGGCGCGGATGCTTGTCGGCTTTGTGCTTCCTGAGTTCCGCGTGCAATACGTCCTCCAGGCCGACGAGGATCAACTCTGCCTGTGGTTCGCGATTGACGAATGAGATCGCCGCGGGAATGGTAACCGAGGGGCCGTGATCGCCACCCATGCAGTCGATGGATATTTTAATTGTCATTTGTTGTTGTTACCGCGTAATCAACTACGACAGGCGGCAAGACGCGATCTGAAAACGGGCAGGCGCCAGCCAGATGCAGCGGAATTCAAAATGACGGTATGCAAAAACTGATTGCAGCCGGGGACAAAGAAAAAGCGGCGCAACGCACGATAGATACGCAGCACCGCCTTCATCTTAGATGACAAAACGTCGATTACTCGTCGTTTTTGGTCTTCAGTACTTTACGGCCACGGTAGAAACCGTTCGGGCTGATGTGGTGACGCAGGTGCGTTTCACCGGTCGTTGGCTCGATACCCAGCTGCGGAGCAACCAGGAAATCGTGCGAACGGTGCATGCCGCGCTTCGATGGGGACTTCTTATTCTGCTGAACTGCCATGATGACTCCTAATACATAAGTTCTAAAATTCTAACACATTCGACTTGCAAATACATGCTTATCGAGTATCCCAGCGGCAAATGTTACTTCACCGACATGTTTAACGCTGTCTCACATTTCACTACACACTGCCATACTCGACTTCACGCGTTTGACACGTTTGCTACGTACTGCTTATTCGGTCTTAAGTGATTTCAAGCCCGCAAATGGCGATGGCTTGTCGGCCTTGAGGGCATCCAGCAGACTCGCGTCCGGGCACACCTCGTGTTTGGGCGCCTGCGGCAGGGCCAGCAAGGCTTCGTCTTCCAGCAGTTCGCGGATATCGCAGGTACGGCTGCCGACGATGACGTCAATGCTCTCGTCGTCGATGACTTGCTCGATCTCGTCGGCGCTGGCGTCGTCGGTGCCCAGCATCAGCACGGTGGACGAATCAAGCTCGTACGGCATCGGACCCAGGCAACGCTGGCAGACCAGCTGGACAGTGCCGGAAACCGACAGCGTCAATTGCGGATAACCATGCTTGCTGGTTGCACCATCGATGGACCAGGCGATTTCGCCCGACTGGTCGGCACATTCCTTGTTTAACCGGCTCATTTCGGCGACAGGCGTGACGCCGTCGCGATGGCCGTTGCTTCGACTAAATTCAAAGGCGTCGATGACAAAAGCGCTCATTGCAGAAAATTTCCCCGGAAAACCTGCGATAATAACAGGCTTCTCGCCGCAGAGTCAAAGACTTAGCGCATTTTTTGCAGGCCCGTGGCGAGACCTGTGGCTGGCCGGATAATCGCATGGTTGCCGGGCCGGCACCCACCTTTTTTCGGCAGGCCACATGATACCAACTTCCGTCCAACCGCGCTTGATTCTCGCATCGGGTTCCGCCTACCGCCGCGAGTTGCTGCAGCGCCTGCGCCTGCCGTTCGAGGTGATGGCGCCCGACATCGACGAAGCGCCGCTGGCAGGCGAAGCGCCGGAAGCGACCGCGCTGCGGCTGGCCTGCGCCAAGGCGCGCGCGGTTGCCGAACGCGCGCCCGGCAGCATAGTCATCGGATCCGACCAGGTCGCCACCCTGAACGGCGAGCAGATCGGCAAGCCCGGCACCCACGAGGCCGCCCTCGCCCAGCTGCGGAAGATGCGCGGTCGCCGCGTGGTGTTCCATACCGCCCTGTGCGTCTGGGACGGCCGCGCCACCGCGCTGACCGGCCCGGCACAGGTCGAGAACGTGCAGGTCTTCGTCACCTTCCGCGACCTGCCGGACGCAGAGCTCGACGCCTACCTGCGCATCGAGCAGCCCTACGACTGCGCCGGCAGCGCCAAGAACGAAGGCCTCGGCATCGCGCTGCTGGCCGAAATCGACAGTACCGACCCAACCGCCCTCACCGGCCTGCCGTTGATTGCCCTGACCGGCATGCTGCGCAAGGCCGGCATCCAATTCTTCACCAATTAAGCATTCATGCCCGGCACCCTTTACCTGATTCCGAACACCCTTGGCCTCACCGAGGCCGTCCCTGGCGCGTTGTCGCATGTGATTCCCGAGCATGTGCAGGCGGTCACGGCCAGCCTCGACTATTTCGTGGCCGAGAACGCCAAGACGGCGCGCGCCTTCCTGAAGCTGGTGGCGATCGACCATCCGCTGGCCAAACCGTTGCAGGAAATCGAAATCGCCGAGCTGAACGTGAATACGCCGGCCGCAGCCCTGGCCGGCTTGCTGGCGCCACTGCTGGCGGGGCGCGATGCGGGACTGGTGTCCGAGGCCGGGGTGCCGGCGGTGGCCGACCCCGGCGCCGACCTGGTGCGGCTGGCGCACCAGCATGGCATTACGGTGCGGCCCCTGGTCGGGCCGTCGTCGCTGCTGCTGGCCGTGATGGCGAGCGGGCTGAACGGGCAAAGTTTCGCGTTCAACGGCTATTTGCCGACCGACGCGGCCCTGCGCGCCAAGCGCCTGAAGGAACTGGAACAGCGGTCGCGCAATGAAAAGCAGACCCAGCTGTTTATCGAGACGCCGTACCGTAACGGCGCGATGCTCGAAGCGCTGGTGGCATGCTGCCAGCCGGGAACGTTGATTTGCGTCGCGACCGACTTGAGCCTGCCCACCGAGTCAGTGCGCACGATGGCGGCGAACAAGTGGAAAGCGGCGCTAGCCGCGGGCAAGGCGCCGGACTTCCATAAGAAGCCGACGGTATTCCTGCTGCTCGGCCAGTAGCACGCCAATTGGCGGATGCCGCCGGCCCGCGTCTAAGCCGCCTGCGTCTTCGGCAGCGGCGCTTCATGCGCGAGCTCGTTGACCCACTCGAACGCCTGCAGTTCGATCTCGCGGACCTTGCGCGCGGTGAGCCCCAATTTTTTCAGCACCTTGGTCAGCGCCGGACCTTCGTTCGGGTTTTCCAGCAGCTCGACCACCCGCAGCATCTCGCCGAACTCCCCTTCCCGCTCCAGCAGCGCGGCGCGCACCTCGTCGGGCACCTCGACCGTTTCGAGGATGTCCTGCATCGACATTGAAAACAGCGCATCCATCAGCGACATGATGCCAACCGTGAAACCGGTATCGGCGCAGGCGCGCATGCCCGGGTGCAGGTGCTGGGCCATCAGTTCCATCAGCTTGCCGCGCGTGCTGGCCATTTGCAGCAACGGAGAATTCAGCTCGACCTGGCCGCCTGGCTTCGAATACAGCAGGATCTGCAGCCAGCGCTGCAGCCGGTCGCGGCCAAGCTTATTGATGGCTTCGCCAAGCGAGTCGATGTGGCCGTTGGTATTGCCGGCGGCCGGCGTGTTCACCAGCCGCAGCAGGTTCAGGCCGACCGAAGCGTCGCGCTTGACCGCCATTTCGATTTCGCTGTCGTCCGCGTCCGAGTTGATCAGGTCGAGCAGGCGCAGGATCACCAGTTCGGTCGGCGCGATCTTCTTGCCGCTCATGATGGTCGGCCGGGCGAAGTAAAAGCCCTGGAAGTAATCGAACCCGAGCGCGAGGCAGGCTTCGAACTCTTCCACCGTCTCAACCTTCTCGGCCAGCAGCTTTTTCTTGCGTCCGCTGAACTTGCGCACCAGCGCCGGCAGCCTGGCGCGGTCGACGCCTTTGAGGTCGATCTTGATGACCTCGGCGAGATCGAACAGCTTGCTGACGTCTTCCGAATCGGCAATCACATCGTCGAGCGCGAACCTGAATCCGAGTTCGCGCAGTTCGGCCACGCGGTCGATCAGCTGCGGCGTTGCCTTGACGGTTTCCAGGATTTCGAGGATCACGCCTTCATGCGGCAGGAAGCGCACGAAGTCGCTCATCAGGACCACTTCGTCGACGTTCAGGAACGCAAGGCGTCCGCCCAGCACCACTTCCATGCCGAGTTGGGACGCGTGCGAGATCACGGCAGCGGTGGCCGAGGCCTGGTCGGTGACATTTGCCTCGCAAGCGCCCGCCGTGCGGAACAGCAATTCGTAGGCGACCAGGCACTGGTCGCGGCCCAGGATTGGCTGGCGCGCTAAAAAGAAATCGTCGGAAATGGTGGCGTCGTTAGCCATGAAAACTCCAAAATGCGACTGGGCGCCAGGACAGCAGCCAGCCGTGGCCGTCCTGTTCAGGAAGGCCACAGCGTGAATATACTATAAATATTATATTCTTGACATTTTGGAACGTATCGAACAGCCCGGTCGTATTTACGGACGTTTTGGCCCATTATTGCGTCCGCCCGGGCGGCCGGCCGGCGCAGCGCCCGTCGGGCGCGAGCTGGTGCGGCCCGTCGGCGCGGGGCCGGTCGGGCGCTGGCTCTTGGCAGGTGCGCGTGGCCCCGCTGCTGCGCCTGGCGTTCCAGCCGGGGCCTGCCCTGGAAGGCGCAGGCTGCCGGTGCCCGAGGTCGGGCTCGCGCGGCGTGCGTTACCAACCGGCATGCGCACTGCGCCATTGGCGCTGACGCGGGTCGTGGCGGTGCCGGTCACCTGCGTGCCGCGCTCGATCGTAAAGGTTGCGCCGGCGTCCTTGCCGAGTACCTTGACCAGGTACGGCATCACCTCGCGCAAGGTCGGCTCCAGCGTGTACGGCGGGTTCAGGATGAACATGCCGCTGCTGTGCAGCGGACCGAAACCATCCGGGCCTGGCGTGGTGACGGTCAGGGTGACGTTGAGCCATTCCTTGCACGGCAGGCGCTTGAGCTTGTCGGCAAACTGGCGCGACTCCATGCGCTGCAGCACCGGATACCAGACCGCGAACACGCCGCTCGGGAAGCGCGCCAGCGAGTCGGCCAGCATGTCGCGCACCTTGCGGTAATCCTGTTTGTCTTCGTACGGCGGGTCGATCAGCACCAGCGCGCGGCGCGATGGCGGCGGCAACAGGGTCTTGATGGCGTGGAAGCCGTCGCCGCGCTCGATCAGCACGCGCTTGCCGCGTCCCGACGGGCGCTCGCCCTGGGCCGCCGCGTGCTCTTCCACCTTGCGGAAATTGTCGGCCAGGATTTTGCTGTCGGCCGGATGCAGCTCGAACAAGCGCAAGCGGTCCTGCTCACGCATCATTTTGTCTGCGCAATACGGCGAACCGGGGTAGTAGCGCATCTTGCCGCTCGGGTTCAGGCCCCTGATCAGGTTGACGTAGGTGGCCAGCGCCTTCGGCATGTCCTTGCGTTCCCACAACGGGGCAATACCGGTTTCATACTCGGCGGTTTTGGTCGCATAGCCGCTGTCGAGCGCATACACGCCGGCACCGGAGTGGGTGTCGATGTAGGTATACGCGGTGTCCTTCTGGTTCATGTACTCGTGCAACTGAATCTGCACGAAGTGCTTCAGGACGTCAGCATGGTTACCCGCATGAAAGGCGTGGCGGTAGCTCAACATAGCTTGGAAATTCCATTCAAAAAAGGTGTTCTAATTCCGCCATTATCCCCCAAGAACGGCAAAGGCCGCAGTTAAATGCCAGATTGCGGCATTCACTGCGGCCTTTTTGCAGGGCGAACCCGGCAGTGGCTATGACGGCTTAAGCGACTTTCTTTTCGTCGAAGAACTGTTCATCTTCGGTCGAGCCGTGCAGCGCCGTGGTCGAGCTCTGGTTCTGCTGGATGGTCTGGGCGACCGCGTCGAAGTAGCCGGTGCCGACCTCGCGCTGGTGCTTGACGGCTGTAAAGCCCTTGTCGGCGGCAGCGAATTCGGCTTCCTGCAGTTCGACGAAGGCCGACATCTGGCGGCGCGCATAACCGTGGGCCAGGTTGAACATGCCGTAGTTCAGCGCGTGGAAACCGGCCAGCGTGATGAACTGGAACTTGTAGCCCATTGCGCCCAGCTCCTTCTGGAACTTGGCGATGGTGGCGTCGTCCAGGTTCTTCTTCCAGTTAAACGACGGCGAGCAGTTATAGGCCAGCATCTTGCCAGGGAACTTGGCGTGCACGGCTTCGGCGAACTGCTTGGCGAAGGCCAGGTCCGGCTTGCCGGTCTCGCACCACACCAGGTCGGCGAACGGTGCGTAAGCCAGTGCGCGCGAAATTGCCTGATCGATACCCGGCTTGACGCGGTAGAAGCCTTCCACCGTGCGCTCGCCGGTGCAGAAAGGCGCATCGTTGGGGTCGACGTCGGAGGTCAGCAGGTCGGCCGCTTCGGCGTCGGTACGGGCGATCACCAGGGTTGGCGTGCCCATCACATCGGCCGCAAGGCGTGCCGCGGTCAGCTTTTCGACGGCTTCACGGCTTGGCACCAGCACCTTGCCACCCATGTGGCCGCATTTCTTCACGGACGCCAGCTGGTCTTCGAAGTGCACGCCGGCGGCGCCCGCCTCGATCATCGACTTCATCAGCTCGTAGGCGTTGAGCACGCCGCCGAAACCGGCTTCCGCGTCCGCGACGATCGGCGCGAAGTAGTCGATGTCGTCCTTGCCTTCGGACCACTGGATCTGGTCGGCGCGGGCGAAGGTGTTGTTGATGCGCTTGACCACCAGCGGCACCGAATTGGCCGGGTACAGCGACTGGTCGGGGTACATTTCGCCGGCGACGTTGGCATCGCCCGCGACCTGCCAGCCGGACAGGTAGATCGCCTTCAGGCCGGCCTTGACCTGCTGCATGGCCTGGTTGCCCGTCATCGCACCGAGCGCGTTGACGAAGGGCTCGTTGTTGACGAGGTCCCAGAGTTTCTCCGCGCCGCGCTTGGCCAGCGTGTGCTCGATCTGCAGCGAGCCGCGCAGGCGCACGACGTCGGCCGCCGTGTAGTTGCGGACGACGCCTTTCCAGCGCGGGTTGGTATCCCAGTCTTGTTGAAGGGCTGCTGCCTGCTGTTCGCGAGTTGCCATGTTGTTCTCCTAAATAAAGCTAAGTTATGAAGCGAAATCCGTTAGACAAATGATAGTCCCGTTTGTGCAGGGCACAACAACTCTTATATAAGACATATAAGCTGAATTATTTCCTTTTATTTCAACGGCTTATCTTATCTGTTTCATGATGCGGAACGTAGTTTCTCAAAATGGAAGAGATTGGCTGAGGAAATTTGTGCGGCGTTTCGCCATGTGAAATGACGATCTCGCCCAATGAAAACGGCGCGCACACGATGATGGCCCATCGCTGCAATACGGCGTTGAGTTGGGGCAATAACTGACGGGCCGGGGCGCGGTCGCACTGCCCCGGATTGGCTAGATGATTCTCAGCTGTGCAACCAGCACGCCATCGGCGTCGGCGTAGATCCAGTCGCCCGGCGTGATGGGCACGCCGGAAATCGTCACGCGGACATTGCGTTCGCCGGCCCCGCGCTTGGCCGGCTTTTGCGGATGGGTGGCCAGCGCCCGCACGCCCACTTCGCAGGCGTTGATTTCGTCCACATCGCGCACGCAGCCATCGACGATGATGCCGGCCCAGCCGTTGTCCTGGGCCAGCAGCGCCAGCTGGCCCCCGACCAGCGCGCGCCGCAAGCTGCCGCCGCCGTCGATGACCAGCACATTGCCGTTGCCCGGCGTCTCGAGCATCGCGCGCACCAGTGCGTTGTCTTCGAACACCCGCAGCGTGATGACGCGCCCGGCAAATTTGATGTGCTGGCCGAACGAGCGGAACACCGGCGGAAGGACGGCAAGGCGGCCATCCTCGAGCAGTTGCGGATGGTCGTCGCAGATATCAGCGGTGGCAAAGTGCTTCATGTGAAAATCGTAATAAGTTTGTGTTCCGCGATTCTAAGCGTTTTGCAGGGCCGGTGCGCGGCTGCGTCCGCCAACGCCCACAGCGGTCGCAATGGCCAGCACCTGGAACAGTGCGATGCACGCGAACACCCACGACGGATGGCCGCCATCCATCAGCGCGCCGAACAGCAGTGGGCCGACGGCCAGGCCGCTGTCGAGGCCGGAATAGACGACGCCGAATACGCGGCCGGTGGCATTCTTGGGCGCCGCGGCGCGGATCAGCAGGTCGCGCGAGGGCCCCGCGATGCCTGCCGCCATCCCGATCATGCCCATCAACAGCGTGGTCGACCAGCCAGGAACCGCGCCCGAGGCGAGCACCAGCGCCAGCGCGGCGGCCAGTGCGAATGCCCCGGCGATCGTGCGGTCATGATTTTGCGTCTTCGAGGCAAGAAAGCCGCCCAGGACCATGCCGCCCGCGGAGGCCAGCATGTAGGTCGAGTAGCCGGTCATTGCAGTGGCGAGCGAAACGCTGTACAGCGCAACCAGGCTGGTTGACGAAAAGCTCTGGATGCCGGCGAGCGCGACGGCCGTCAGGAAGAAGAATCCAAAGCTCATCCACACGGCCGGCAGGCGCATGAACCCGAGGGCCCCCGATTGCGCGTTTGTGTCCGTTTTCGGCGGAACCGGATCGGAACGGAGCGCCTCGCGGTTCATGAACAGTAGCACTAAGGTGGCAAACGGAATTGCCGACGCGGCCAGCAGCGCGGTGCGCCAGCTGGAAAACGCGGCGATGCCGGCGAGGAACACGGGCGCGGCCGCCCAGCCCAGGTTGCCGCTAATGCCATGCACCGAGAACGCATGGGCGATGCGCGCCTTGGACACCCGCTGGTTCAGCAAGGTGTAGTCGGACGGATGGAAGACGGAATTGCCGAGACCGGCCAGCATGGCGCCGGCGAGCAGCGTGGCGTAATGGTTGGCGCCGGCGAGCAGCAGCGATGCAAGGCCCAGCAGCGCCATCCCGCCGAACAGCACGCGGCGCGCGCCGACCCGGTCGACCACGAAACCGGCCAGCGCCTGGCCTGCGCCGGAGACCACGAAGAACACCGTCATCAGCAGGCCGAGCTCGGAGTACGACAGGTCAAACGCCGGCTTCAGCCAGGGAAACAGGCTCGCCAGGATCAGGTGATAGAAGTGGGACACGCCGTGCGCAAGGCCGACGAGGCCAATAACGCGCGCGTCGTCGCGCAGGGGAACTGGTTGCATTTACAGGCTCGGCGGAGAACGAGCCTGTAGTGTAAGCCAAACGTGCTCGGCGCGTGCGAGACCAGGCTTACCGTTCGTAACCCAAGCGGACTTGTTACCATGGCGGATCTGCCTAGATCGGGACCAAGCACATGCGCGTTAACCAAGCAAGTTTGAACATTCAAAGTTCCGGCAGCGGCATGCCGCTGGTATGGGCACACGGCCTGATGTCGAGCATCGCGGCGGAAGATGCGCTCGGGTGGTTTGAGTGGAACAAGATGCCAGATGGCGTTCGCTTGATCCGCTACGACGCACGCGGCCATGGCCACAGCGGTCCGGCGCACGGCGACGGTGCCTATCAATGGCGCTGCCAGGCGGCCGACCTGCTCGCCGTCGCCGACACAATGGATGCGCCGGGCTTCATCGCCGGCGGAATGTCGATGGGTTGCGCGAGTGCGATTCACGCAGCGGTGCTGGCGCCCGGCAGGATCCGCGGCCTGGTCCTGGCGATGCCGCCCATGATCTGGGAAAACCGCGCGGACCAGCGCCAGCTGTACCAGCGCATCGCCGAACGCGGCATCGATGCCGATGCTCGGGCGATCGCGAAACTGATGAGCCGCGATATGGCGCGCACGCTGCCGCCATGGCTCCTCGATCCAGGGCACGCGGCCAGCATGGCGATCGGCTTGCGCGCCATCGATCCGAATACAATCCCCGACATGTTCCGCGGCGCAGCCCTGTCCGACCTGCCCCCTCGCGCGGCGCTGGCTGTACTGGCGGACATTCCCACCCTGATCCTCGGTTGGAGCGGGGACAGCACGCATCCGGTCGAGTCAGGCGAGGAGCTGCACCGGATGCTGCCGTGCTCCGAACTACACATCGCGCACTCTAACGACGAGTTCAAATCCTTCCCCGGGCGGATCCGGGCATTCGGCAGTAGCCTTGCGTAGCCAGCGAACAATCGGCGCGGCCCATATAATTGTTGCGTTCCCTGAATCGAAAGACAGCAATGGCCCTGCAGCAACTATGGATCGAACCGGTAGGCGGCATCATTGTGGCGCGTATCAGGGGTGAACTCACCGAAGCCCTTCTCCGGGAATGCCAGGACCGGGTCGTGTCCCTGGCGCGCGATACCCAGTACAGCCGGGTGCTCTACGATACGCTGGAGCTGGAAGCTCCGGGCATCGACCTGGTCATACTTCAGCAAAAGATGGTCGAGTCCGAGCTTCAGTCGATCAATCTTCGCCGGGCATTTGTGGTCCAAAATACGCGCGTGGCGTACCTGGCGCGCCTTGGCTTCGGCGAAGGCGACCATCGCGTTTTCTATAATGACCTGGCGGCCGCCCTCAGCTGGCTGCAGGAACCTGCGACCGGCGCCTCAGGCGCGTAAAAAACCGCGCCCAAGCCATTGGCCTGCGGCGCGGTCATTGCGCGATGCCCGGTCAGGCAGTTTCGGTCTCTGCCGCCGTCGGCTCTTCGAACACCAGGTTGCCGTGGTCGACCCGCACGCGGATCGTATCCTTCGGCCCGAATTTGCCGGACAGGATAGCTTTCGACAACGGGTTCTCGATCTGCTGCTGGATCGCGCGCTTGAGCGGCCGCGCGCCGTACACCGGATCGTAGCCGGCCTCCGCGATCTTCTGCAGCGCCTCGTCGTCCAGGTCGAGCGTCATCTCCATCTTCGCCAGCCGTTCCTCCAGGTGCTTGAGCTGGATCTTGGCGATCGCGCCGATGTTCTTCTCGTCGAGCGCGTGGAACACCACGATCTCGTCGATACGGTTGATGAACTCCGGACGGAAGTGCGAACGCACCTCGGCCATCACCGCCAGCTTGACCACGCCCGGGTCGTCGCTGTCCATCGACTGGATCTTGTGCGACCCGAGGTTCGAGGTCATCACGATCACGGTGTTCTTGAAGTCGACCGTGCGGCCCTGCCCGTCGGTCATGCGGCCGTCGTCGAGCACCTGCAGCAGCACGTTGAACACGTCGTGGTGAGCCTTCTCGACCTCGTCGAGCAGGATCACGCTGTACGGCTTGCGGCGCACCGCTTCGGTCAGGTAGCCGCCCTCGTCGTAGCCGACATAGCCCGGCGGCGCGCCGATCAGCCGCGCGACCGAATGCTTCTCCATGAATTCGCTCATGTCGATGCGGATCATCGACTCTTCGGTATCGAACAGGAAGTGCGCCAGCGCCTTGCACAGCTCCGTCTTGCCGACCCCCGTCGGTCCGAGGAACATGAACGAACCGTACGGCCGGTTCGGATCGGCCAGGCCCGCGCGCGAGCGGCGGATCGCGTCGGCCACGGCGACGATCGCCTCGTCCTGCCCCACCACGCGCTCGTGCAGCTTCTCTTCGATGTGCAGCAGCTTGTCGCGCTCGCCCTGCATCATGCGCGACACCGGTATGCCGGTTGCGCGCGAGACCACTTCGGCGATTTCTTCAGCCCCTACCTGGGTGCGCAGCAGCTTGGGCTTGTTCTCGTCGGCTTCGCGGCCAGCCGACATTTCGGCCTGCTTCAGCTCCGCCTCCAGCTCCGGCAGGCGGCCGTACTGGAGTTCCGACATGCGGCCGTAATCGCTGCGCCGGCGCGCCTCTTCCATCTCGTGGCGCACCTGCTCGATTTCTTCCTTGATGTGGGTGGTCCCCTGCACCATCGCCTTTTCCGACTTCAGCACCTCTTCAAAGTCGTTGTACTCGCGCTCCAGGCGCGCGATCTCTTCATTGATCAGCTCCAGGCGCCGGAACGAGGCTTCGTCCTTTTCCTTCTTGACGGCCTCGCGCTCGATCTTCAGCTGGATCAGGCGGCGCTCAAGCTTGTCCATCACTTCCGGCTTGGAGTCGATCTCGATCTTGATCTTGGACGCCGCTTCGTCGATCAGGTCGATCGCCTTGTCAGGCAGGAAGCGGTCGGTGATGTAGCGGTGCGACAGCTCGGCCGCGGCGATGATGGCCGCGTCGGTGATCTCGACCTTGTGGTGCAGCTCGTACTTGTCCTGCAGCCCGCGCAGGATGGCGATGGTCGCCTCCACGGTCGGTTCGTCGACCATGATCTTCTGGAAGCGGCGCTCGAGCGCGGCGTCCTTCTCGATGTATTTGCGGTACTCGTCGAGCGTGGTTGCGCCGACGCAATGCAGCTCGCCGCGCGCCAGCGCCGGCTTGAGCATGTTACCGGCGTCCATCGCGCCCTCGGCCTTGCCCGCGCCAACCATCGTGTGCATCTCGTCGATGAAGACGATGGTCTGGCCTTCGTCCTGCGCCAGCTCCTTGAGCACGGACTTCAGGCGTTCCTCGAACTCGCCGCGGTACTTGGCGCCGGCCAGCAGCGCCGCCATGTCGAGCGACAGCACGCGCTTGCCCTTGAGCGAATCGGGCACCTCGCCGTTGATGATGCGCTGGGCCAGTCCCTCGACGATGGCGGTCTTGCCGACCCCCGGCTCGCCGATCAGCACCGGATTGTTCTTGGTGCGCCGCTGCAGCACCTGGATGGCGCGCCGGATCTCGTCGTCGCGGCCGATCACCGGGTCCAGCTTGCCCATGCGCGCGCGCTCGGTCAGGTCGAGCGTGTACTTCTTGAGCGACTCGCGCTGGCCTTCGGCGTCCTGCGACTGCACGCCCTCGCCGCCGCGCACGGCGTTGATGGCCGTCTCCAGCGACTTGCGCGACAGCCCGCTTTCGCGCGCCAGCTTGCCGGCGTCGGATTTGTCTTCGGTTAGCGCCAGCAGCACCATTTCGCTCGACACGAACTGGTCGCCGCGCTTCTGCGCTTCCTTGTCGGCCAGGTTCAGCATCGAGACGAACTCGCGCCCGACCTGGACTTCGCCCCCGGTGCCGCTCACCTTCGGCAAGCGTTCCAGCGCGCCCTTGAGCGCGTTGGCCAGCCCGCCGACGTTGACGCCGGCGCGCTGCAGCAGCGAACGGGCGCCGCCGTCGTCCTGGTTCATCAGGGCCGTGAGCAGGTGCACCGGTTCAATGTAAGGATTGTCGTTTCCGACCGCCAGGCTCTGCGCGTCCGCGAGCGCTTCCTGGAGCTTGGTCGTCAGTTTGTCTTGCCGCATGATGATGCTCCCACTAGTTTTTAACCTGAAAGCAAGGTTGGGCCGCGCCGATGCCTTTTCAAGACGGCATCACCGGCTAACATCATGAATGAAATTGCGACAAGACGGCGCAAGCCTGGCCGCCGCCCGGCCTGCTCAGCCGGCGCTGTCGTAGGCCTGCCTGGCCCAGGCAATGACCTCGGCGTCGACCTCGGCCGCATCGGTCAGGCGGACCTTGTAGTTGCACATGCCGCCGGGCGCCTGCTCCAGCAGGCGGCTGGTGGCCGGCACGCCCTTCATGTTCAGTCCGAGTTCGAAGCGCGTGTTGGTGGCCGGACCGAGCATGGCGAACTGTTTCTTGCGGCGCAGGCTCAGGTAGCCTTTCTTGGGCGCGATCTCGAATTCGCCGAATTGCCCAATGGCATCCATCAGCTTGTCGTGGATGGGCCGCAGGGCCGCCCTGGGACCGGTGTAGATCGCGTTCAGCACCTCGTCACCGTCCTTGCCCCCTGCCTCGGCCGTGCCGCCCGAACCCAGCACGTGGTGCACCATGGTGTTGGCGTCGCCGTGGCCCATTCCGAGCTCGCGCTTGAGGTAGTCGCGCAGCTCGCCGTGCCTGGCCAGGCCGCTGGCGCGCAGGATCTCGCCCAGCTCGGCCAGCGTCTTCCCGCTGCGTTTCTCGATATTGGCGAGCTGCGTCGCCACTGCCTTGTCCAGGTCCGCCACGGTGCCTCCGTTTGGTTTATTTAATTAGACAGCATGCGCCAGGTCGCGAACCCGGCAATGCAGCAGCCGATCGACCCGGCCAGGTGCAGCAGCGAATGTGCCGCCGCCCAGCCGTAATCGCCGCGCTGGAGCAGCATCATCGCTTCGCCCGAGAAAGTCGAGAACGTGGTCAGTCCGCCCAGGAAGCCGGTGATGGCAAACAACCGCCATTCGGGCGACAGGTGCGGCAGCGACGCGAACACGCCCATCAACAGCCCGATCAGGTAGCCGCCCCCCAGGTTGGCCGCCAGCGTGCCGATCGGGAGTTTGCCATGAACGCCCACCAGCCACAGCGACAGTCCCCAGCGCAGCCAGGCGCCGATGGCTGCACCGAGCCCCACCGCAAGCCAGCTCAAACACTGCCCCACTTGGCGCGGGCGCTGTCGTCGGACTCGCGCGCGTCAACCCAGCGCGCGCCTTCCGGCGTCTGTTCCTTCTTCCAGAACGGGGCTTCGGTTTTCAGGTAATCGATGATGAATTCGCAGGCGTCGAACGCTTCGCCGCGATGCGCCGAGGCGCAGGCCACCAGTACGATCTGTTCGAGCGGCTTGAGCGCACCGACCCGGTGGATCACCCGCGCGCCGAACAGCGGCCAGCGCGCTTTGGCCTGGTTGACGATCTGCGCGAGCGCCTGTTCGGTCATGCCCGGGTAGTGTTCGAGCTCCATTTCGCTGACACTGGCGCCGTCGTTCATGTCGCGTACGGTGCCGACAAAGCTGACCACCGCACCGATGCGCGGGTTCTGCGCGCGCAGCGACGCCAGTTCGGCGCTGACGTCGAAATCGCCCTGCTGGACGCGTACATCCTTCATTTATTGTGGTCCTTACCGAAAATGCGTGGGAACAGGTGTTCGATGCGCGACGCGGTGCGCGCATCGGCCAGCGCGGGCATCGCGCACAGCTGGAGGAACTGGGCCGGCTGCGTGAGCGGCTTCTGTCCCGATTTGAGGGAGGTTTGCAGCACCTCGACCTGCAGTTTCAGGCGCTCGCGCGCAAACTCGGCGCCGCTGTCGATGCCGGTCGCGATCTCGAGCCGCAGGATATCGTGCAGCAGCCTGGCGCGGTTCTGTTCGAGCACCTGGACGTACTGGCTGCGCTGCGGTCCGGCCGCGGCATCGAGGGCGGCGCGGAAGCGGGCTTCGAGCGCCTTTTCGTATTCCGCGTTCAGCGGCGCCAGCGCGGCCCAGCGCGCGAGCCAGTCGTCGGGCCGGATGTCGGCGCCCTGGGCCAGCCCTGCTTCCAGTTCCTGGCACAGGTGCAGCTTGTCGCGCAGCGCGCCAGCCTGCGCCAGGCCGGCGTTGCGCTTGGCGATGTCGGCATGGTGCTGGACGGCCGCGACGGCCGCATGGTAGCGCTTTTCGACCTTAGCCTCGTTCGCGCGCGGCACCGGTCCGATCGCGTGCCACTCGGCTGCGGCCTCGCGCAGCAGCTTGCCGGCGGCCGCGGGCTCGATCCCCTGGGCTGCCGCTTCCAGCCGCGCGCTGAGTTCTTCCTTGGCTTCCTGGTGCGCGCGCCGTTCGGCGTCGGCGGCGTGGGCGCTCTCCTTGCGGCTGGCGAACACCGCGTCGCAGGCGGCGCGAAAGCGCTGCCACAAGGCCTGTTCGGTCTTGCGTTCCAACGGCAGCGCCCTGGCGTGCTCCTGCCAGCGTTCCTGCAGCGCGCGCAGGGTGTCGAGCGCGTGGCGGTCGTGCGGGTCGATCGCGCTGGCCTGTTCGATCAGTTCCTCGCGTCCGGCCGCTTCCATCTTGCGGCGTTCCTGCAGCGGCCCCTGGAGCACGTTGAGGGCGTTGGCAAATTCCTGGTCGAGGCGTTTCTTGTCCTTGCGGTCAATCGCGCCAAGGTGGCTCCATGCGAGGCGCAGGCGCTGCACGGTGGCGGCGACATGCTTCCAGTCGGCGCCGTCGGCTCCCTCGATACGGGCCGCTTCGGCGACCGCCTCTTCCACCAGCGCCTGGGCCCTGGCGGCGTTGGCGTGGCGTTCGCCGGCCAGCTGCTTGAAGTGGGCTGCCGCCGGCGCATAGGCGACCGTGCAGGCGCCGTCGAAGCGCTCCCACAGGCTTTTCGGCGCGGCGCCCGACAGCGCGTCCAGCGCCTTCCAGCGGTCGCGCATGCTGCCGACCTTCTTGGCCAGTTCGGCCATGCCGAGGTTTTGCGCCGGCAGCTGCTCGACCGCCTTGATCAGCTCCTCGCGCGAGACATTGCCGCCCCAGCGCGCCCAGTCGGACAGGCGCTTGAATTCGGCGCGGGCATGGGCCAGGCGCTCGGCCTGCGGCGGCGTCAGGCGCACGCCCTTGCTTTCCTTGAGCGCCTTGTCGCAGTCGGCAGCGGCGGCCAGCGATCCGTGCTGCAGGGCCGCTTCCAGCGACGCCAGCGTGGCGAGGAATTCGTCGCTTGCGCCGGCAGCGGGCGGCGGTGGCCGCAGCTCCTTTACCTTCGGTACCGGCTGCGGCAGCGCGGCCAGCACGGCGTCGAAGCGCTCCTGCAGCGATGAACTGGCGCCGGCCGGCATCGGGCCGAACTGCTGCCACGCGCGGCGCAGGCGCTCGGGGTCAAGCGACTCGCGCGGCGCACCCTCCCACTCGGCCAGTGCGGCTTCGCGTGCGGCGAGTACGGCCTGGCCTTTTTCAATGCCCCCCAGCGAGGCCTTGACGCGGGTGTGTTCGAGTTCGAATTCGTTGACCAGGCTGCGCGGCAGCGATGCATGCTCGGATGCGGCAACCGCATCGCCCTGCGCCTGCGCCAGCTGGTCCAGCTGCGTGGCCAGTTCGGCGGCCGGCAGGCCCGACGCGCCGAGCTGGCGCAAGGCGTTGAGGCGGTCGATCATCGCGCGCTGCAGCGTGACTTGCGCTTCGAGCCGCTCGCCGAGGCGGGCGCGCACGCGGTCGAATTCGGGCTTGAGCTCAGGGGCCGCGATAACCGCCCAGCGCCGGTCCAGGTCCGCGACCTGGTTGGGGCTGAGCTTGTCGTCGGCGGCCAGCGCATTGGCCTGGTCGATGCAGGCCTGGCCGCGCGCGACCTCGGCCTGGTGATGGCGGATCGCGTCAAGGCGCGACTGCATCAGCTTGGCGACGCGGCGGTCGGTGTTGCGGATCGCCGAATGCACGCGTTCGAGCTGTTCGCGCGAGTGCACGTACTCGGCGGCGGCGAGGCGCAGCTCGGAAAATTCGCTGTTCAGGATGAAATCGGCGGCGGCCACCTCATCGCCCGCGAGTGCCGGGATTCTTTCCGCTTGCAAGGCGCGCTGGGACGGCTGCTGCCCGGACGGCGACGGGTCCTGCTGGCCCTTTTGCTCAGCCTGTCCGGCCGGGGCCACGCCCGCCTTGTCACCGGATCGCTTGAAAAGAAATTCGAACATGACGTCGCATCAACCATTCAAAACCACCATCATAGCAAGAAGACAGCAGCGCGGCGCAGTCGTCGTGGTGGTTTTGGCCGGTTGCTGCCGGCAGGCTCCCCCTACCAGGCCGCCCAGGCCGCCTGGCGCCGCTCGGCCGCGCGCACCGCTTCCGCGTGGACCGGCTCGCTGATCTCTGCCGCTGCCGCCCCCGGCACATCGCGCGCCGGCCGGTTTTCCTGGCGGTAGGCATCGTGGACGAGCATCTGGTTGGCGACGGCGAACCATTCCTCGCCCGAGATCACGATGCGCGCCAGCGAAAACAGTTCATCTTCCTCGCGCTCGAGCCGGCACAGCATGGCGTCGCAGAATTCATTGATGCCGCGGCAGAACTGGCGCACGGCGCCCTCGCCGTCGAGCGGGCCGGCATTGACCCGCGCAACCACGCCGGCGATCGCCTGGCCGGCCGCGTCGCTCAGCGCGTCGAGCTCATCGAGCAGGCTGTTGGCCTGGCTGGTAGCCCGGCGAATGGCGGGAATGAGGAAGATATCGATCTTGCGCCAGTGGCAATTGTGAAACAGCCGGTGCAACGCATCGCAAACATAGCTGACCTGGCCGGGCGTCAACGCCACCTTGTTTGCGAAATTACTTGGTACTAACTTTTGAAGGGACTGCAGGCTGACACGAACGCTGGCTTGCTCGACCGACAGGGCTACAAGGGTGTATGTCGCCGTTAACATTCGTTCTCCTTAGAATTGTACGCCTGTAAGGGAGCCCGGCGCTGCGGATGAGCGCCACGGAAACCTCACAGGTGGTCGGTGTGTTGGGATGGCTTGACGCTGTTGTTTTGGTATCGTTTTCGTCAGCCCGGATTAACAAGTGTAAAGAAGGTCGACATGCCCGGTTTGATCTTGCGCAACCCCGAGGGCATTGACGAATCTTCAATTTGAGCATGTCGGCAAACCCGGGGTAACGGCGGCACGATTGCTACCGCTACCGCAAAACGCCCGCCTGCAGGCACGCTGCGAAGCCGGCGGGCGCCACATGGCCGACACGCACCTCCGGACAGCCATGCCACTGTGCACAGCGCTGCACGGCCCCGGCGACATCGGCGGTAAAGCGTTCGCTGACGCGCACGCCGGGTTCCAGCACCACGGACTTGAGCTCGAACACGCCGTCGCGCCTGTGGGCCTTGGCGTCGATCCGTCCGGCCAGCGCGCCGCGGCGCAGGATCGGCAGCGTGAAGTAGCCGTAGCGCCTTTTGGCCGCCGGCGTATAGCATTCGAG
>DASWSX010000256.1:0-5082 GCA_036402435.1 Telluria sp.
TCCGCCAGCAGCTTGACCGAGTCCTGCGGCAGGATGCCGCGGTCCCACAGCGAACCTTCGTACGACGCGTAGCGGCCGCGTTCTTCGGCCAGCTCGGTCGATGCCAGGTAGGCGTAGTAGCAGACAGCTTCCATCGACTTGTCGGCGAATTCCACCGCTTCCATCGACGAATACGGTACGCGCATCATGTGCAGGCAGTCCTGGAAACCCATGATGCCCATGCCGACCGGACGGTGGCGCATGTTGGCGTTACGCGCTTTTTCGACGGCGTAGTAGTTAATATCGATGACGTTGTCGAGCATGCGCATCGCGGTGCTGACCGTCTTCTGCAGCTTGATCTTGTCCAGCTTGCCGTCCTTCATGTGGGCAGGCATGTTGACCGAACCGAGGTTGCAGACCGCGATTTCGTCCGGGCCGGTGTTCAGGGTGATCTCGGTGCAAAGGTTCGAGCTGTGGACCACGCCGACGTGCTGCTGCGGCGAACGGATGTTGCATGGGTCCTTGAACGTGATCCATGGGTGGCCGGTTTCGAACAGCATCGACAGCATCTTGCGCCACAGGTCGAGCGCTTCGATCTTTTTGAAGACGCGCATCTCGCCGGCGGCTGCCTTGTTTTCGTAGCCGACGTAGGCTTCTTCGAAGGCCTTGCCGACCTTGTCGTGCAGGTCAGGCGTCTCCGATGGCGAGAACAGGGTCCAGTAGCCTTTTTCCATCACGCGCTTCATGAACAGGTCGGGAATCCAGTTCGCGGTGTTCATGTCGTGGGTGCGGCGGCGGTCGTCGCCGGTGTTCTTGCGCAGGTCGAGGAATTCCTCGATGTCCATGTGCCAGGTTTCCAGGTAGGCGCAGACCGCGCCCTTGCGCTTGCCGCCCTGGTTGACCGCGACGGCGGTGTCGTTGACCACTTTCAGGAACGGCACCACGCCTTGCGATTTGCCGTTGGTGCCCTTGATGTGGGCGCCGAGCGCGCGCACCGGGGTCCAGTCGTTACCCAGGCCGCCGGCGAACTTGGCCAGCAGTGCGTTTTCCTTGATCGCGTCGTAGATGCCTTCCAGGTCGTCCGAGACGGTGGTCAGATAGCACGACGACAGCTGCGAACGCAGGGTGCCCGAGTTGAACAGGGTCGGGGTCGAGCTCATGAAGTCGAACGACGACAGCAGGTTGTAGAACTCGATGGCGCGCGCTTCGCGGTTTTCTTCGCGCAGCGACAGGCCCATCGCGACGCGCATGTAGAACGCCTGCGGCATCTCGATGCGGGTGTCGCGCACGTGCAGGAAGTAGCGGTCGTACAGGGTCTGCAGGCCGATGTAGCCGAACTGGAGGTCGCGGTCGGCGACCAGCGCCTTGGCCAGCTTGGCCAGGTCGTACTTGGCCAGTTCAGGGTCGAGCAGTTCGTTTTCGATGCCCTTGGCGATGTACTGCGGGAAGTACTCGACGTAAGCGGCGGCGGCTTTGGCCTGCGCGACTTCCTTGCCGAAGACTTCCTTGCGGATCGTGTGCAGCAGGATGCGCGCGGTCACCTGCGAGTACGCTGGATCTTTTTCCATCAGCGCGCGCGCTGCCAGGATGGCCGACTTGTGCAGCTCCTCGACCGGCACGCCGTCGTACAGGTTTTTGACCGTCTCGGCCAGGATGGCGTCGGCGTCGACGTGCTTTTCGAGGCCGATGCAGGCCGCGTTAATCAGGCCGCTGACCTGGTTCATGTCCAGTACGCGGCGCTCGCCGTTTTCCAGTACGTGGATCTGCGGTGCGGCGACGTCGGCCGAACCGCCCTGCGACAGCTTCTGGGCCTTGCGCTCTTCCATCTGCTTTGCGCGGTACAGCACGTAGGCGCGCGCGACATCGTGCTCGCCCGAGCGCATCAGCGACAGTTCCACCTGGTCCTGCACGTCTTCGATATGGAAGGTGCCGCCGGAAGGCTGGCGGCGCACCAGGGCCGAGACGACGTTGTCGGTCAGCTGCTCGACCAGCTCGCGGATACGCGCGGAAGCGGCGCCCTGCCCGCCGTTCACGGCGAGGAAGGCTTTGGTCATGGCGACCTGGATTTTCGACGGCTCGAAGGCGACCACGGCGCCGTTACGGCGGATGATGCGGTAGTCGCCGTTGGCAACGATGGCGGCGCCGGACTGCGCTGGCGTGCCGGTCGATCCTGGTGTGACGTGGTTGGTGATGGAAATGTCTTGGGAAGTTTGCATAGAGTCTCTCCAGGAACGACGTGCATGGTTGCTGCCGCCGATTGTTATGATTAAAACCGGCCGTGCCGGTTCGCGAAAAAATCAATAAAGCAAAAAATATCCCGTCCCGGCGGTGCTTCCAGAGAGGGGAAACACCGTCAAAAAAGGTTTTTGTAAAGCAAGATCAAGGCCTTAGCAGCGATTCGGAACAATCAGGTTGAGGAAGTCCGATACCACTACATCTAGTGTCAAGCCATGAATCGACACTAATTGTAGTGCCGTACCCTTCCCGTTGCAATAGCTTTCAGACCATCAAAAACTAATTTATTTGCCATTTTTTTCTGGCTGGGCGCTTGACATTTTGCAGGCCGGGCGCTGGTAGGCGCGCCGAGTGAGTGAGCGCTAACATCACGCGCGATGGCGGGCAATTATTGGTGAGTTATGGTCATTTTGGCGCGACCTGGCGGCCTTGCGCGGGGCGCAATTTTAGCCGAAACAGCCTGCCGGGGCGCCGTCAGGATTCGGGAGACTGGATGCCGAGCTTCTGGACCTGGTAGCGCAGCTGGCGGATGCTGATGCCTAGCAGCGTGGCAGCCTCGGCGCGGTTGAACCGGGTCTGCGCGAGAGCGCGCAGGATAATGTCGCGCTCGACCTGCTCCAGGTAGTCGGGCAGGCTGCTCGGCAGCGCATCGGGCGGGAGCTGCTGCGCCGGGTGCGCCGGGGAGGCGGGAGCGACGGAAGGCGCCGCTTCCGCCGCCGGCGCCTGCACTGCATCCATTGGCGCGGCGGGCATCGGCTCGGCCAGGCGCGCGCTCTTGAGGGACAGGTCGCCCACCTCGATTACGCCATCGTCGGCGAACGCCAGCGCGCGCTCGAGCACATTCTCAAGCTCGCGCACATTCCCGGGGAACGAATACGCCGCCAGCGTCTCGAGCACTTGCGGACCGAGGGTAGCCTGACCGGGGCCGGCCAGCCGGTCCAGCACCGCGTTGGCCAGCACGCCGAGGTCGTCGAGCCGTTCGCGCAGCGGGGGGAGCGACAGCTCGATCACGTTCAGTCGGTAAAACAGATCCTGCCTGAACTTGCCGGTCTCGACGCACCTGGCCAGGTCCTGGTGGGTAGCACTGATCAGGCGCACGTCGACCGGTTCTTCGGCGGTTGCGCCGATCTTGCGCACGCGCCGCTCCTGGATCGCGCGCAGCAGCTTGACCTGCATGGCCAGCGGCAGGTCGGCCACTTCGTCGAGCATCAGGGTGCCGCCGTTAGCGGCCTGGAAGAAGCCGTCGCGGTCTTCGGCGGCGCCGGTGAAGGCGCCCTTGCGGTAGCCGAAAAACTCGGCCTCCATCAGCGCCTCCGGGATCGCGCCGCAGTTGACGGCGATGAAAGGCTTGGCGCCGCGCGAACTCTGCGCGTGGATTTCGCGCGCGGCCAGTTCCTTGCCGCTGCCCGATTCGCCGGTGATCGAAATCGGCGCCATCGAGCGGGCCAGGCGTCCGATCTGCGCGCGCAGGCTTTGCATCGCGGGCGAATTACCGATCAGGCGCGACTGGGCGCCGGCCGCAGGTTCGGGCTGGCCGGCCGGTGCGGCCGGCAGGCGCAGCGCCGACTGCACCATGATGCGCAGCTGGTCGAGCGCGACCGGCTTGGTCACGTAATCGAAGGCGCCGGCCTTGAGCGCGACTACCGCGTTCTCGGCGCTGCCGTAGGCGGTGACCACTGCGATCGGCGTGCTCTTATATGTCGTGGTCACTTCGCGCACCAGTTCCAGGCCGAGGCCGTCGGGCAGGCGCATGTCGGTCAGTACCAGCGCATAATCGGCCTGCGCCAGGAAAGCGCGCGCCTGGCCCAGCGTTTCGGCGCTGTCCACGTCCAGTCCCATTTTTAAAAGCGTTATCTCGAGAAGCTCGCGCAGGTCGGCTTCGTCGTCGACAACCAGGATACGGGGTGAACTCATTGCACTGCCTTTCTGGTGCGGCCCGCGTCAGGCGCGCTGCGCGAATGTGATGACAAACCTGCCGCTGGCCTTCTGCTGGCCCGAAGCATTGGCGTCGAAGCGATACTCGTAGTCGAGCTTCGCATCGTTATTCAGGCACAGCTCGCGCGCCAGGTACAGTCCCAGGCCGGTGCCCTTGCTCGACGTCGTGTAGAACGGCTCGAACAGGTGGGCCCTTACTTCGGGCGTGATGCCGGGGCCATCGTCCTGTACGTGCAGCTCCATCTGACCGCCGGCCTCCACCACCCACAAGCGCATGCTGGCCGGCAGCCGGCTGGCGTAGCGGATCGCGTTGGTCAGCAGGTTGATCACCACCTCGCGCATGTGCAGCGCATCGAATTTGACCGGCGCGCTGCCGGCGTTGCCGACCCAGACTATATCATCGGCCAGCCCGTGGGTTTCCTGGAATTCGGCCTTCAGCTCGGCCAGGAATACGGCCAGGTGCAGCGGCTCGCCGTTCGGCTGCACTTTGCGCGACAGCTTCAGGATGTCCTCGACCATGCGGTCGACGCGGGCCACGTTGTCGCCGACGATCTTGAGCAATCGCGCATGCACCGGCGCCTGCAGGTCTTCGGCCAGCAGCGCGGTCGCATGGCCGATCGCCGACAGCGGATTGCGCACCTCGTGCGCGATGCTGGCGGTGAGGCGGCCCATCGACGCCAGCTTGAGTTGCTGCGCCTGGTTTTCGATGGCCGTCACGTCATGCAGGAAGATCACGCAGCGCTCGGCCGCGCCGCCGGGCGCATCGACCCGCGCAAAGCGCAGCTTGAGGTGAGCCGACAGGTCGCGCCGGCCGCCCAGCGTCAGCGTGCCGCCCTGGTTCGGCACCTCGTGGTAATGCTTGATGGTGACGTACGCCGCATACGGCTCGACGCCCTGGTCATGCTCCGGCAGCTCCTGCCAGCTGACGAACGC
>DASWSX010000257.1:0-16072 GCA_036402435.1 Telluria sp.
CCCGACACGCGCGGCGCCGATTTGCTAGAATACGAAAATGAATACCGCGCCGCCAGTCCGCTGTTTTCGGGCCTTTTGCTCGATACCTTCGTGGACGCCTACGGTGGCGCAGGAAAGGTCTTCGATTGGTCCATAGTCCCAAAAGACATCGCGCCTCGGGTCGTTTTGAGTGGTGGCTTGAGCGTACAAAACGCGACTGACGCGGTGGTACGTGTACGCCCGTATGCGGTCGACATCAGCAGTGGTGTCGAACAGCAGAAGGGCATCAAGGACGCCCACAAGATCGCTGCCTTCGTGCAGGCGGTCCGGGTAGCCGACGCCACCTCTGAAAGCGAAAACCATCATGAAAGAAGCACCTGACCGCGGCCCCGCCGCGCACCTGTTCAAAACCACCGACTACCAGCTGCCCGACGCAAGGGGCCATTTCGGCCCGTACGGCGGCTCGTTCGTGGCCGAGACCCTGAGCCACGCGCTCGCTGAACTCACCGAAGCATACGCGCGCTACAGCCGCGACCCGTTGTTCCTCGACGAATTCCGCTATGAGCTGAAGCATTTCGTCGGCCGTCCTTCGCCGATCTACCACGCCAGGCGCTGGTCGGAGATGATGGGAGGGGCGCAGATCTTCTTCAAGCGCGAAGACCTGAACCACACCGGCGCGCACAAGATCAACAACGTCATCGGGCAGGCGCTGCTGGCGCGCCGCATGGGAAAGAAGCGCATCATCGCCGAAACCGGCGCGGGGCAGCACGGCGTGGCCACGGCCACCATCTGCGCGCGCTTCGGCCTTGAATGCGTCGTCTACATGGGCAGCGAAGACGTGCGCCGCCAGGCCCAGAACGTGTACCGCATGAAGCTCCTCGGCGCGACCGTGGTGCCGGTAGAATCGGGCTCGAAAACCCTGAAGGACGCGCTTAACGAAGCGATGCGCGACTGGGTCACCAACATCGAGAACACCTTCTACATCATCGGCACGGTGGCGGGCCCGCACCCGTACCCGATGATGGTGCGCGACTTCCAGTCGGTGATCGGCGAGGAATGCCGCGTGCAGATGCCCGAGATGACGGGGCGCCAGCCCGATTACGTGATCGCCTGTATCGGCGGCGGCTCGAACGCGATGGGCATCTTCTATCCGTACATCGACGAGAAGAACGTGCAGCTGGTCGGCGTCGAAGCGGCAGGGCACGGCATCGAGTCCGGCATGCATGCGGCCTCGCTGTCGGCCGGCATACCGGGTGTATTGCACGGCAACCGCACCTACCTGCTGCAGGACGCTAACGGCCAGATCATCGAGACGCATTCGATTTCGGCCGGACTCGATTATCCGGGCGTCGGTCCGGAACACGCGTGGCTGAAGGACTCGGCGCGCGCGCAGTACGTGTCGGTCAGCGACGAGGAAGCGCTGCAGGCGTTCCACGACTGCTGCCGCATCGAAGGCATCATCCCGGCGCTGGAGTCGGCGCACGCGCTCGCGTACGCGGCCAAACTGGCGGCCACGCTGCCCAAGGACAAGCTGGTGCTGGCGAACCTGTCGGGCCGGGGCGACAAGGACATGCACACCGTGGCGGAGAAGATGGGGCTGGATTTCAGCTGACCGTCCTCACAATTCCTCCACACGAAAGAACAAGACATGTCCAGAATCGCACCAACCTTTGCCGCGCTCAAGGCGCAAAACAAGACCGGCCTGGTCACCTTCATCACGGCCGGCGACCCGGGCCCCGAGATGACGGTGCCGCTGATGCACGCGCTGGTCGCGGGCGGCGCCGACGTCCTCGAACTTGGCGTGCCGTTTTCCGATCCGATGGCCGAAGGGCCGGTGATCCAGCGTGCCTGCGAGCGCGCCCTCAAGTTCAATATCGGCCTCGGCGACGTCTTCAACTACGTCCGCGAATTCCGCAAGACGAACCAGCAGACGCCTGTCGTGCTGATGGGGTACGCCAACCCGATCGAGCGCATCGGGCCGGATGAATTTATCCGCGCCTCGAAAGAAGCGGGTGCCGACGGCGCCATCGTCGTCGATTATCCACCGGAAGAATGCGAAGAGTTTGCGGCCGCGATGCGCGCCAGCGGACTTGACCTGATCTTCCTGCTGGCGCCGACCTCGACGCCGCAGCGCATCGCCCAGGTTGCGCGCGTGGGCAGCGGCTTCAGCTACTACGTCTCGCTCAAGGGCGTGACGGGGGCGGGCACCATCGACACGGAAGACGTGGCGCGGCGCGTGTCGGCGATCCGCGAGCACGTCAAGCTGCCGATTGGTGTCGGCTTCGGCATCCGCGATGCGGCGACGGCGAAAGCGGTGGCGCAGGTAGCGGACGCCGTCGTGATCGGCAGCCGCATCATCCAGGAACTGGAAAACACGCCGAAGGAGCAGGCGGTGCAAGCCGTCCAATCCTTCGTTGCCGGCATCCGCGCCGCCCTCGATAGCCGATCCTGAGAGCAATGTTCTAAAATCGGGGTCAGACCCCGATTTGATCAAAGCTGGCGTTTGGGCACCTCGTATAGTGAATCGGAGTTGCATTTGATTAACTAAAACGACGGTGCCCTGGCGCGGCTGCCCTGGCTGCGCAGCTGTCAAAAAAACAATGAACTTCCGCCCTGATCGACACTCCAACCAGTTCAGCTTGCATTGATAGTAATGCCAGGCCGGAAACGTTCGGCCCATAGTGTTCGACAAGCATCGCCGTAACGGCTAAACTGTCGTCCACTGTAGAACGCTGTACGAGGAGAATACATGAGTTGGTTAGAAAAACTGCTACCCCCGCGGATCCAGCGCTCCGATGCCGCTGCGCGCAAGACCATGCCGGAAGGCCTCTGGGTGAAGTGCCCGTCGTGCGAAGCGGTTCTCTACCGCACCGACCTGGAATCGAACCTGCACGTGTGCCCGAAGTGCAGCCACCACATGCGCATCCGCGCCCGCGAGCGCCTCGATTCGCTGCTCGACGAAGGCGGCCGTTATGAAATCGGCCAGGAAACCCTGCCGGTCGATACCCTCAAGTTCAAAGACAGCAAAAAATACCCTGACCGCCTGAAAGCGGCGATGGAAGCGACCGGCGAGACCGACGCGCTGATCGTCCTCGGCGGTTCCATCATGAGCCTGCCGGTGGTCGTGGCCTGCTTCGAATTCGAATTCATGGGCGGCTCGATGGGTTCCGTGGTCGGCGAGCGCTTCGTGCGCGGCGCGCAAATGGCCCTGGAGCAAAAGGTGCCGTTCATCTGCATTACCGCCACCGGCGGCGCGCGCATGCAGGAAGGCCTGCTGTCGCTGATGCAGATGGCGAAAACCACCTCGATGCTGACCAAGCTGTCCGAAAAGAAGCTGCCGTTCATCAGCGTGCTGACCGATCCGACCATGGGCGGCGTGTCCGCGTCGTTCGCCTTCATGGGCGACGTCGTGATCGCCGAACCGAAGGCGCTGATCGGCTTCGCCGGCCCGCGCGTGATCGAGAACACCGTGCGCGAGAAGCTGCCTGAAGGCTTCCAGCGCGCCGAGTTCCTGGTCACCAAAGGCGCTGTCGACATGATCGTCGACCGCCGCAAGATGCGTGAAGAAATCGCCCACCTGCTCGCACTGCTGCAGGGCCAGGCGGTCGAAGTCATCGCATAACGAACACGTTCCATCAGGCCGCGCGCTGTCATGGCGCGCGCGCCGCCACCGAAGTACATCCCATGCCAAACCTCCCGACCACATTGCCTGCCTGGCTCGCGCTGCTTGAGTCTCGCCACGCCGAAGTCCACATCGACATGGGCCTGGACCGCGTACGCACGGTCAAGGAGCGCATGGCGCTGAAGTTCGAATGCCCGGTGATCATGGTCGCCGGGACCAACGGCAAGGGCTCGACCTGCGCCATGCTCGAATCGATCCTGCTGCGCGCCGGTTACAAGGTCGGCCTGTACATCAAGCCGCACTTCCTCGACTTTAACGAGCGCGCGCGGGTCAAAGGCGACATGGCCAGCGATGAGGCGCTGGTGGCCAGCTTCAACGCGGTCGAGGAAAAGCGCGGCGACGTGCCCCTGACGTACTTCGAATTCACCACGCTGGCCATCATGCACCTGCTGGCCGGCTCGGACCTGGACGTGGCGATCCTGGAAGTTGGGCTCGGCGGGCGCCTCGACGCGGTCAACGTGATCGACGCCGACGTCGCCATCGTCACGTCGGTCGATATCGACCACACCGACTACCTAGGCGACACGCGCGAGAAAATCGGCTTTGAGAAAGCCGGCATTTTCCGTCCCGGTAAAGCGGCGATCTGCAGCGACCCGATGCCGCCAGCCTCGCTGATCGCCCACGCCGAAGCCATCGGCGCCGACCTGTGGCTGCTCGGCCGCGACTTCAACTATTCCGGCGACAAGCAGCAGTGGAACTACGGCGGGCGCAGCCAGCGCCGCAATTCACTGGGCTATCCGAGCCTGCGCGGCGCCAACCAGCTGCTTAACGCCTCGGCCGCGCTGGCCGCGCTCGAAGTGCTGCGCCTTGAACTGCCAGTGGGCGCGCAGGAAGTGCGCACCGGCCTCGTGCTGGTCGAACTGCCGGGGCGCTTCCAGGTGCTGCCGGGCCGCCCGACCGTCATCCTCGACGTCGCGCACAACCCGCACGCGGCGGCGGCGCTGGGCCAGAACCTTGGCAACATGGGCTTCCACCCGTTCACCTACGCGGTGTTCGGCATCATGGAAGACAAGGATATCGATGGCGTGATCGCCCCGATGGCCGAATTCGTCGACCACTGGTGCGTCGCCGACCTGCCGTCGCCGCGATCGGCGGCGTCGGACAAGCTGGCGCAGAAGCTTGCCGCCCTGCGCCCGGCCGGCGCCAAAGAGGGGGAATTCAGCGTCAGCGCCTTCGCCGACCCGGCGCGGGCGTTCGCAAATGCGATGGGCCGGGCCGGGGAGAATGATAGAATTGTGGTCTTTGGCTCCTTCTACACCGTCGCTGGCGTAATGGCAGCCCGAAAAACCTCTAATCACTGATAAATAATCGCATGGGCTTGTTCTCGAATTCCAGTAAAAACAAGCAAGAAACCACTGCTGAAGATAGTGGTTTTTATATTTCTCCAGACGACGCTGTCGCCGCGGAAGCACGCTCCAAGCGCGCCTCCAGCGTCGGCGCACCGGCTGCGCGGCGCTCGCGCTCCAAGGCTGCAGCCGATCCGATCCTGCCCGAGAAAAAACGCGCGCGCCGCCGCCTGGTAGGCGCGATCGCGCTGGCGCTGGCCGTCGCGGTCGGGCTGCCGATGCTGCTCGATTCCGAGCCGAAGCCGCTGTCGTCCGATATCGATATCCGCATTCCGCCGAAAGATAGTCCAGCCCCGCCAGTGGCCGAAGTGCCGGTGCCGGCCGCCGATGCGCTCGACGCGCGCGAAGAAATCATCCAGGCGCCGCCAGCGGCTACCCAGCAGCGCGATGTCGCCGAGGTCAACACCGCCGCCAGGCCGGACATCAGGATGCTGCCGCGCGAAGACAAGCCGGCCGAGGCCAAGGTCACGCCCCCGCCGAAGCCTGCTGAAAAGGCGGTCGCCAAAAAGCCCGAAGAAAAGCCTGCCGTGAAAACGGAACGCCCGGCGGACGCCGCGCGCGCCATCGCCATCCTCGAGGACAAGCCCGCCGCTGCCGCCGGCCAGAAATTCGTGGTGCAGGTCGCCTCGCTGGCCAGCCAGGAAAAAGTCGACGAACTGCGCGCCAAGCTGCGCGCCGAGGGCATCAGCTCGTTCACCCAGAAGGTGAAAACCAGGGAAGGCGAATTGATTCGCGTGCGCGTTGGCCCGACCAGCCGCGAAGAGGCCGACAAGACGCGGGCCAAACTGGGCAAGCTTGGCCTGGGCGGCAGCGTGGTGCCAGCCTGATGCACGCTTACCGTAACGGAAGCTGCGCGGCGTGACGCTGTTCGATTATTTAGTAGTGTTCGTGCTGGTCGCCTCGGTTGTCATCAGCACCATGCGCGGCCTGGTCAAGGAAATCCTGTCGCTGGTGAGCTGGGTGACCGCCTTTGTGGTCGCCAACGCCTACGGCGCGCAGCTGGCCCCGATGCTGCCTTCGATGATCCCCGGCGACGCCGTGCGCCTGATGGTGGCCTTCGTGGCCTTGTTCCTGGGCGTGCGGATCCTGATGGGCTTGTTCACCCTGGCGGTCGACGCGCTGGTCAAGGCCGGCGGCCTGAGCATCGCAGACCGCGGCCTCGGCGGCTTGTTCGGCCTGGCGCGGGGTATTGTGATTGTGTTGGCCGGCGTCATATTGTGTGGGATGACTTCCGTTCCCCAGCAGCCATTCTGGAAGGACGCACTGCTGAGCCCGATGGCCGAGACCGGCGCGCGCACGGTGCGGCCATTCTTGCCAGGCAGCCTTGCCCAGCACATCAAGTTTTGAATATTTTTAAAATCCAGCAGTCCCAGTCTTAGGAGCGCACCATGTGTGGCATCGTCGGCGTCGTCTCGAATAATCCCGTCAACCAGCTGTTGTATGACGCGCTGCTGCTGCTGCAGCACCGCGGCCAGGACGCGGCGGGCATCGCAACCAATCACAGCAGCATGTTTTCCATGCACAAGGCCAACGGCCTGGTCCGTGACGTTTTCCGCACGCGCAACATGCGTTCGCTGCAGGGCAACTCCGGTATCGGCCACTGCCGCTATCCGACCGCCGGCTCGTCGAGCGAAGAGGAAGCGCAGCCGTTCTACGTCAACGCGCCGTTCGGCATCACGCTGGCGCACAACGGCAACCTGACCAACCAGGCGCAGCTCAAGTCCGAGATGTTCCGCAATGACCGCCGCCACATCAACACCGACTCCGATTCGGAAGTGCTGCTCAACGTGCTGGCCCACGAAATCCAGGAAAGCACCACCGGCCTCGAACTGGACGCCGAGTCCGTGTTCAAGGCCGTGACCAATGTGCACCGCCGCGTGCGCGGCGCCTACGCCGTCGTGGCGCAGATTGCCGGCCACGGCCTGCTGGCTTTCCGCGACCCGTTCGGCATCCGTCCGCTGTGCATCGGCGCCAACGAGACCGACAACGGCACCGAATACCTGATCGCCAGCGAATCGGTTGCGCTCGATGGCATGGGCTTCCGCTTCCTGCGCGACATCGCGCCGGGCGAGGCGGTGTTCATCGACATCGACGGCAAGCTGCACGAACGCCAGTGCGCCGACAATCCGTCACTCAACCCGTGCGCGTTCGAATACGTGTACCTGGCCCGTCCCGACTCCGTTATCGACGGCGCTTCAGTCTACGCCACGCGTCTGCGCATGGGCGAGTACCTGGCCGACAAGGTGCGCAGCCAGATCAACGTCGAGGATATCGACGTGGTCATGCCGATTCCCGACTCGTCGCGCCCGGCCGCGATCCAGCTGGCGCTCAAGCTGGGCGTGGAGTACCGCGAAGGCTTCATCAAGAACCGCTATATCGGCCGCACCTTCCTGATGCCCGGCCAGGCGATCCGCCGCAAGTCGGTGCGCCAGAAGCTCAACGCAATCACCGCCGAATTCAAGGACAAGAACGTGCTGCTGGTGGACGACTCGATCGTGCGCGGCACCACCAGCCGCGAGATCGTGCAGATGGCGCGCGAAGCAGGCGCCCGCAAGGTGTTCTTCGCATCGGCCGCGCCGCCGGTGCTGTTCCCGAACGTGTACGGCATCGACATGCCGACCCGCGACGAACTGATCGCCTACGGCCGCACCAACGAGGAGATCTGCCGCGAGATCACGGCCGACGCGCTGGTCTACCAGGATGTCGACGCGCTCAAGCGTGCGATCTCGGACGTCAATCCGGCGCTGAAGAACTTCGAGGCCTCATGCTTCGACGGCGTCTACGTCACCGGCGACATCACCCCGGAGTACCTCGACGGCCTCGAGCAGGCGCGCCACAAGCCGAAGGCCGCCGTCGAGGAAGACGCGGCCCGCACGCGACTGAACCTCAACCTCGCCACCAGCGAGTAACCGCGCCGCACCCGGCGGCCGCGTGCCGCTGGTCTCCAGTCATCGATCATGAGCGACAAGAAGAACTACGGCTTCACCACCACCGTCCTGCACAACGACCGCCGCAAGGCGATCGAGCATGGCTCGCTGCACAAGCCGGTGCACACCTCGGTCACCTTCGGCTACAACGACGCGCGCCAGCTGGCGTCGGTGTTCCAGGGGAAGGAGCCGGGCTTCCGCTACGGCCGCCAGGGCAATCCAACCATCTCCGCGCTGGAAGAGAAAATCACGCGCATGGAAGATGGCGTCGGCACGTTGTGCTTCGCCACCGGCATGGGCGCGATCGGCGCGGTGTTCCAGGCCCTGCTGCGCGCCGGCGACCACGTGGTGTCCTCGTCTTTCCTGTTCGGGAATACCAACAGCCTGTGGCAGACAGTTGCAGGGCAGGGCGTGGCGGTCGATTTCGTCGACGCGACCGATGTGGCCAATGTGGAGGCGGCCTTGACGCCAGCCACGCGCGTGGTGTTCGTCGAGACCATCGCCAACCCGCGCACCCAGGTGGCCGACCTGGCCCGCATCGGGGCGCTGTGCAAGGAGCGCGGCATCCTGTACGTGGTCGATAACACGATGACCACGCCTTACCTGTTCCGCCCGAAATCGGCAGGCGCGGGGCTGGTGGTCAATTCGCTGACCAAGTCGATCGGCGGCCATGGCAACGCCCTGGGCGGCAGCCTGACCGATACCGGCGCCTACGACTGGAACAACTACACGAACATCGCGGCGAACTACAAGCGCGCCGCTCCCGCGCAGTGGGGCCTTGCGCAGCTGCGCGCCAAGGCATTGCGCGACTTCGGCGCCTCGCTCGGGCCGGAGGCTGCGCACCATATCGCGGTCGGCGCCGAGACGCTGGCGCTGCGCATGGAGCGCAGCTGCGCCAACGCGCTGGCGCTGGCACGCATGCTGGAGGCGGACGAGCGCGTGGCGGCCGTCTACTATCCGGGGCTTGAATCGCATCCGCAGCACGGTATCGCCAGCGAGTTGTTCCGCTCTTATGGTTCGCTGTTCAGCTTCGAGCTGAAAGAGGGCAGCGACTGCTTCGACTACCTGAACCGGCTCGACATCGCCGTTTCGGCCAGCAACCTGGGCGACACCCGCACGCTGGTGATCCCGGTCGCCCACACCATCTTCTTCGAAATGGGCGCCGAGCGCCGCGCCAGCATGGGCATCGCCGAGTCGCTGATCCGGGTCTCGGTCGGCATCGAGGATACGGCCGATTTGCTTGCCGACTTCCAGGACGCGCTGTAAAGCAGGCGCATTGCTGTTGAACGGCTGAGCCGATTCCAGTTATGATCTGGAATCGCCTTCCTACGTCTGAGCCCGCAAATGAAGAAATTCCTGTTCTGCCTGTCGCTGCTGTTGTGCGGCGCTGCCCATGCTGACGGCCTCGCCGATGCGAAAGCGCTGTTCGCCAAGAAATCCTATCCCCAGGCCATGCAGGCCTACACCAAACTGGCCAATGCCGGCAATGCCGAGGCGCAGTTGCACCTGGGCGAGATGTATCTGTATGGCGAAGCGGGCGCGGTTGACCTCCCCAAGGCTGAGGCCTGGTTCAAGAAGTCTGCGGCGAAAGGCAACAAAACCGCGATCGCGGCGCTGGACATGATGAAGCGGCGCGACGAGCGCCGCACGGACATCGCGTACTGGACGTCGAAGTATGACGGGTCGGAGCTCAAGTCCGGCAAGTTCCGCTGCGTTGCGCCGCGCATTCCAGCGATGTCAAAGCAGAATGACGAGATTGATGCGGTGGGCGCCAAAGTGGCGGCATGGCAGGAGTGCTACAACGCTTTCGTCGAGAACCTGAACAAATCGTCGCCGCTGACCAAGCTGATTCCGAAAGACATCGCCGACCTGCTGACCAAGGACGAGAACGAGAAGGCGACTGCGCACCTGGCGCAGGTACACGCGAACCTTGCGGAGGAGGCGAAAGTGTCGTCGAAACTGTTCCTTGCCGACCTGGCGTCATGGCGCGCGGCCACCGATAAGTACGTCACGGAACACAACGAGATGGTGAAGTCGGCTAAAGAGAAATAACCAGCCGTTTGACGCGCAGCCGGGAACCTGGCTGCGCGGGAATGACGGCTTAGTGCCAGCTGCGCATCAGGCCGACCGCCAAGCCTTCCAGCGCGAACTCGTCTTCGGACGGGTTGACGCGGATGACCTTGAAGTCCGGGTTCTCCGGCAGCAGTTCGATCAGGTCGCCGGTTTTCTTGTAGCGCTTGACCGTGACTTCCTCTCCAAGGCGGGCTACGACGATCTGGCCGTTCTTCGCGCTGTCGATTTTCTTCACAGCCAGCAAATCACCATCCATGATGCCGGCGTCTCGCATCGACCAGCCGCGCACCTTCAGCAAAAAGTCTGGCTTGGCCGAGAACATGGCCGGGTCGACGCTGTAGGTCGCCTCCACGTGTTCCTGGGCCAGGATCGGCGAACCTGCCGCCACGCGGCCGACCAGCGGCAGCGACATCATCAGCACCGCCGGGGCGACCGGGATCGACTCGACGCTGGCGCCGACCAGGCGGATGCCGCGCGACGTGCCCGGCGAGATTTCAATCGCACCTTTGCGCGCCAGCGCCTGCAGGTGTTCCTCGGCCGCGTTGGCGGATTTGAAGCCCAGTTCGTTGGCGATCTCTGCGCGGGTCGGAGGAAAACCGGTGTTTTCGATCGCGTCCCGGATCAGGTTGAGGATTTGTTCTTGACGGGGAGTGAGCTTGAGCATGGCGGTCGGGTGCTGGGTGGATGATCAGCCTGTATTTTTGTACAGTATTTCGCCTAATGCAAGCAAAAGTTGAATTTTCGGGGCGAAAAGCGCTCTAAATTGCTTGGAGGCGTCATGAATGATTGAAAATCCCATCGCCGGCACTGGGTTAAATGAAGAGCGAAACCAAATTGAGGACCGGATTGAAGACAGTCCCAGCCTCAGGCGCGAACTGAAGGGCTACATTGACTCGCGCTATCCACGTGTGGCAAAACGCGCTTTACTGCAAACCGGGCTACCGGTATCTACTTTCCCGGCGGCCTGTCCCTACACGGTCGATCAGTTGCTGGACCAGGACTTCCTGCCCTGACGCGACTGCGGCGATGCAACAAGGGGATTGCCCGATCCATCATTCCCGCGTTATAATAGCCGGCTATTCCCTTCCCACACTCGTCTTGACGCCGAGGTGGGCATTTGTTTAAACGTCCTTAAGGAGTTATGCATGCGTCATTATGAAATCGTTTTTATCGTCCACCCGGACCAGAGCGAGCAAGTCCCGGCGATGATCGAACGTTACAAGGCCAGCGTCACCGCGCGCGGCGGTAACATTCATCGCGTCGAAGACTGGGGCCGTCGCCAGATGGCTTACTCGATCCAGAAGCTGCCAAAAGCGCACTACATCTGCATGAACATCGAATGCGACAACGAGACCCTCGTGGAACTCGAAACCGCGTTCAAATTCAATGATGCCGTGCTGCGTCACCTCACCGTTAAGATGAAGAAGGCTGAAACCGCGCCGTCGCCGATGATGAAGTCGGTACAACGTGAAGACGCAGCCAAGAGCCACCGCTCGGAAGCTCCGGCACCAGCCGCAGCACCTGCAGCGGCACCTGCCCCTGCCGCAGCGGCTTAATTCTTTGCACGGAAACATGAACGCGAAATTGATCGCACTTCGGTGAATCAACTTCAGGTAGTAGCCCAGATTTGCGAGCGCGACGTATTGCGCTATACCCCGGCCGGCGTGCCGATCGTGTCCGCCACCTTGCTGCACAGTTCGCAGCAGATGGAAGCAGGGGTAGCCAGGTTGGTCGAGTTTGAAATTGCCGCGCTAGCCGCTGGCGAAATTTCAGGCCGGTTCAGCCAGGCCGAATTAGGGGCGGTGCACCAGTTCACAGGTTTCCTCGCGAAGAAGAACCGCAACAGCAAAAGCCTGGTGTTTCACATCATTGATTTCAGTGCCACCGCCTAAGCGGAGCACATTTTAGATACAGGAGCCTCAAATGGCATTCGGTAAAAAATTCGACAAGAACAAAGCAAAGCTTAAAGAAAAGCGCAAACAGCAAAACCCACTGTTCAAGCGTAAGAAATTCTGCCGCTTCACCGCAGCAAACGTTGAACAGGTCGACTACAAAGACGTCGACACGCTGAAAGACTTCGTCCAGGAAAACGGCAAGATCATGCCAGCACGCCTGACCGGCACCAAGGCGCACTACCAGCGCCAGGTGGACACCGCCATCAAGCGCGCACGCTACCTCGCGCTGCTGCCATACACCGATCTGCACCACGCTTAATCGCTGGCAGAATAACTGGAGAGAACTATGCAAATCATTCTGTTAGAAAAAGTTGTTAACGTCGGCAACCTGGGCGACGTGGTCAAAGTTAAAGACGGCTACGCACGTAACTTCCTGATTCCACAACGTATGGCTCGCCGCGCTACCGCTGCAGCTGTTGCTGAATTCGAAGTCAAGCGCGCCGAACTGGAAAAAGCAGCAGCTGCAAAGCTGGCCGCTTCCCAGGCTCAAGGCGACAAGCTGAGCGGCATGACCATTTCGATCTCGCAAAAAGCGGGCGTCGATGGCCGTCTGTTCGGTTCGGTCACCAACTTCGACATCTCTGAAGCGCTGACCAAGCAAGGTTTCGCTGTAGAAAAGGCGCAAGTGCGCATGCCTACCGGCCCGCTGAAGACCACTGGCGAACACCCAGTCGCCGTTCAGCTGCACACCGACGTGGTTGTTGAAATCACGATCGCTGTTGTTGGCGAAGCTGCTTAAGCACTAAAAAAGGCGGGAAGGGCGCTTGCCTTTCCTACCACACAAAAAGCCGGGCTTGCCCGGCTTTTTTATCGCCTGAAACTCGGCAATTCTTGCAGTCGGTTCATGCGGAGAAGGTATAATGCGCTCCCATGAATGTCCCTTCCGATCCGCAACTAGAATCCCTCCGTATCCCGCCGCACTCGATCGAAGCAGAGCAATCTGTCATCGGGGGCTTGCTGCGCGATAACGCAGCGTTCGACCGCATTGCCGACATGATGCACGCGGATGACTTCTACCGTTACGACCACCGCATCATCTTCGAGCAGGTCGTCAAGCTGATCAACGGCTCGCGCCCGGCCGACGTCATCACCGTGTTCGAAGCGCTGTCGACGATCGGCAAGGCCGAGGAAGTGGGCGGCCTGCAATACCTGAACGCGATGGCGCAGAACACGCCGTCCGCGGCCAACATCCGGCGCTACGCCGAGATCGTGCGCGACCGCGGCATCCTGCGCAAGCTGATCACCGTGGCCGACGAAATCCAGGGCCAGGCGTTCAACCCGCAGGGCAAGGAAGTCAAGCAGATGCTCGACGAGGCCGAATCGAAGATCTTCGCGATCGCCGAGCAGGGCTCGCGCGGCAGCGCCGGCTGGGTGCCGGTGCAGCCGCTGTTGACCCAGGTGGTCGAGCGCATCGATGAACTTTACAGTCGCGATAACCAGAGCGAGATCACCGGCGTGCCGACCGGCTTCATCGACCTTGACCGCATGACCTCGGGCCTGCAGCCGGGCGACCTGGTGATCGTCGCCGGCCGTCCGTCGATGGGCAAGACCGCGTTCTCGGTCAACATCGGCGAGAACGTCGCGATCGAAGCCGGCCTGCCGGTGGCGATCTTCTCGATGGAGATGGGCGGCACCCAGCTGGCCATGCGTATGCTTGGATCGGTCGGCCAGCTCGACCAGCACCGCCTGCGCACCGGCCGCCTGAACGACGAGGACTGGCCGCGCCTGACGCACGCCATCCAGAAAATGAACGAAGCCCAGCTCTACATCGACGAGACGCCGGCGCTGAACCCGATCGAGATGCGCGCGCGCTCGCGCCGCCTGTCGCGCCAGTGCGGCAAGCTGGGCCTGATCATCGTCGACTACCTGCAGCTGATGACCGGCTCCACCCAGGGCGACAACCGCGCCTCCGAGATCTCGGAGATTTCGCGAAGCCTGAAGGGCCTGGCCAAGGAGCTGCACTGCCCGGTGATCGCGCTGTCGCAGCTGAACCGCTCGCTCGAGCAGCGTCCCAACAAGCGTCCCGTCATGTCCGACTTGCGCGAATCGGGCGCGATCGAGCAGGACGCCGACGTCATCATCTTCCTGTACCGCGATGAGGTCTACAACCCGGATTCGCCCGACAAGGGCACCGCGGAGATCATCATCGGCAAGCAGCGTAACGGTCCGATTGGCGCGGTGCGCCTGACCTGGATCGGCCAGTACACCAAGTTTGGCAATTACAGCGGAAACCTCGCCCTCTACCAGGGCGACTAAAAACACCATAAGCCGCAGGCCGCAGCGGCACCAAGAGAAGCATCTACGATTTAACGGAGAAATCTATGTTCGGACGTTTAATGCCCACCGAGGGCAAGTTCTTTGACCTGTTCAACCAGCACGCCGCACTGTGCGTGAAGGGCGCGCACGAGATGGTCGGCCTGATGACCAACTTCGACGACCTCGAAATGCGTACCCACGCAATCGAAGCGATCGAAAAGGAAGCCGACAAGGTCACCTACGCTTGCGTCGACATGCTGCACAAGACCTTCATTACGCCGATCGACCGCGACGACATCCACAAGCTGATCACCCGCATGGACGACATCCTCGACCTGATGGAAGACGCGGCCCAGACGGTGTCGCTGTACGACCTGAAGGCGGTCACGCCGGAAGCCAAGCGCCTGGCCGAGCTGTCGCTGGCATGCTGCGAAAGAGTGCAGGCGGCCGTCGGCCTGCTGCACAACATGGACAACTCGCACAAGATCGTCGCCATCTGCGAAGAGATCGACCGCCTTGAGTCGGACGCCGACCACGTGATGCGCGCGGCGATGTCGAAGCTGTTCCGCGACGAGCCGGATGTACGCAACCTGATCAAGCTGAAGGCAATCTACGAAATCCTCGAGACCGTGACTGACCGTTGCGAAGACGTGGCCAACATCATCGAAGGCATCATCGTCGAAAACGCATAAGACGCGTCACGTCCCGAGAAAATACAAAAATGAATAACGTAGAAATCAGCATTTACGTGCTTGGCATGTTGATCGCGCTTGCGCTGGTGTTCGACTTCATGAACGGTTTCCACGACGCGGCGAATGCGATCGCCACTGTCGTGTCGACCGGCGTCCTGAAACCGCAAACCGCCGTCGCGATGGCAGCCTTCTTTAACTTCGTCGCCATTTTCGTCGTCGGCCTGAAGGTCGCCAGCGCGATCGGCAAGGGCACCATCGACCCTATGGTGGTCGACCACTATGTCATCTTCGGGGCCCTGGTCGGGGCCATCGTCTGGAACCTGATCACCTGGTACTACGGCATACCTTCGTCGTCGTCGCACGCGCTGATCGGCGGCCTGGTTGGCGCCGCGGTGGCCAAGGCGGGTACCGGCGCGCTGATCGCAGGTGGCCTGATCAAGACGGTGATGTTCATCGTGATCGCGCCGATGCTCGGCTTTGCGCTCGGGTCGATCATCATGCTGATCGTGTCGTGGCTCTTCGTCAAATCGACGCCGCGCAAGGTCGACACCTGGTTCCGCCGCCTGCAGCTGGCGTCGGCGGCAGCGTACAGCCTGGGCCACGGCGGCAACGACGCGCAGAAGACGCTGGGCATCATCTGGATGCTCCTGATCGCATCGGGCAACCTGGCCGCCGACGCGACCGAGCCGCCAAAGTGGGCGATCATCTCCTGCTACGCGATGATCAGCTTCGGTACCTTGTTCGGCGGCTGGCGCATCGTCAAGACGATGGGCCAGAAGATCACCAAGCTCAAACCGGTCGGCGGCTTCTGCGCCGAAACCGGTGGCGCGATCACGCTGCTGATGTCGAGCTTCTGGGGTGTGCCGGTCTCGACCACCCACACCATCACCGGCGCGATCGTGGGCGTCGGCTCCACGCACCGCATGAGCGCGGTGCGCTGGGGCGTCGCCGGCAACATCGTCTGGGCCTGGATCTTCACGATCCCCGCGAGCGGCTTCGTCGCGGCGATCGCCTACTGGATCTCGCTGCAGATCTTCTGACCGCCTACTGGCTGATCGCCCGGCCTTCCTCGACCTGGCTCTGGAAGTAGCCCTGGAAACTGATGGCGATGCTGGACATCAGCACGGCGGCGCCGAACATCAGGGACAGGGCGATCGCCCAG
>DASWSX010000258.1:0-32960 GCA_036402435.1 Telluria sp.
AGGGCCGGCCAGCGCTTGTGCACCGACTGAACAAGAATAAAAAAAGCCCACGACACTTGTCGTATCAGTGGGCAAACGGAAAAATCCATGTACCTATCTTAGGGACAGGCAGGTTTCCATTCACCCTTGAGATGTACGGCAATTGTCGTGAATTTGTATTTTCCCGCTGAGCGCAATGCTCTTATACAATGCGTTGAGGGAGAAAACTATGTTTTTGGCAATGTTGTTATCCAGCAGCGATAGCGCGCGACGCAGGGGCGAGTGGCCGTGAACCGCATTTTCTTCCGTTTCTTTGTCCTGGTGATGCTTTCCATCACCGCAGCCACCTTCGTCATCTACTTCGCGATGACCCGGCTGTTCGGCGACCCTCTCGAGGAGATCGCCCGGCGCCAGGCTTCGGCCCAGATCTTTTTGCTGGAACAATACGTCGACCAGGCTCCTGCCGATGAGTGGCTCGAGCGCCTGAACAAGGTGCGCGAAGTGTCCGGCGTCAAGCTCGACCTGATCCCCCTGCCGCAGGCGCGCCAGCGCCTCGACACCGCCCAGCTGGCCGCGCTCGACCGCGGCGAACTCGTGCTCGACGCCGGCAACAAGGCGTTCTACCGGCGCGTCGACCTGACGGGCCACAAATACATCGGCAGCGAGGGCGACGTGATCCACGCGCAGGACCTGCCGATCGACGTCGGCCTGGCGGTGGAAATGGAAGCGGTGCGTTTCGTGATCGTCGCGCTGGCCCTGTTGATCCCGATTGCGATGTGGTCGCGCTCGCACTGGCACGGGCTGCAGGCGCTGTCGAAAGTGGCCGACGATTTCGGCGCCGGCGACCTGTCGGCGCGCGCGCGCATGCAGCCGGGCGCCAGCATCTATCCGCTGGCCGAACGGATCGACCATATGGCCGCGCGCATCGAGGGCCTGCTCGACGCCCAGCGCAACCTGGTGCATTCGGTCTCGCACGAACTGCGCACGCCGATCGCGCGCCTGGAGTTTGCGCTGGAGCTGCTGCGCGGCGCGGCTGGCGACCCGGCGCTGGACGGGCGCATCGCCGCGATGGAGGGCGACCTGTCGGAACTGAACGCGCTGGTCGGCGAGCTGCTCAGCATGACCCGCCTCGACAGCCCGCAGGCGCTTCAGCTGGAACGCTTCGACCTGGCACACGCCCTTGATGGCTGCCGCGAAGCGCTCGATCCGGCCGGCCCTGCCCCGTCGTTCTCCCTCGGCGCAGGGCTGGGCGAAGTGACCGGCGACCGCCGCCTGCTGGTGCGCGCCATTTGCAACGTGATGCGTAACGCGCAGAAGTACGCGCAGGGCCGGATCGAACTGGACGCGCGCCGCGCGGACGACGGCAGCGTCGCTATCATGATCGATGACGACGGCCCCGGCATCCCGCAGGAAGAACGGGAAAGGATCTTCGAGCCTTTCTACCGGCTCGACCGCAGCCGCGACCGCGCCACCGGCGGGTTCGGGCTCGGACTGTCGATCGCCCGGAAAGCGGTCAGGCTGCACGGCGGCGGCATTGTGGTTGACGCATCCCCGCTGGGCGGCGCACGTTTCACCATCACGCTTCCCGGCGCCGAGCCGGCGCCGTTCGAACAAGCCCGCCGAAAGCTTAGCGCTTCAGCTTGAGGTACTCGCCGACGAGGATGGCGCTCGGGTAGAGAATTTGTTCCTCTTCCCTGGCGTGGGCGGTCAACGCGTCTGCGAATTGCGCCGCCTCGGGCTTGCGTTCCTCCAGCGCGGCCTTGCGCAGGCGCTGAACCGCCGCCGCGATGGCACTGTGTTCGCGCAGCATCTCGGGCATGTCCTGCTTCAGGCGGTCGCTCATGTTGATGATCCCGGCTTTGTCGGCGGGCACCTTGCCGTCGGCAACAGCGGCCAGGTGCCCGAGCGGTGGCATGGCGTACTGCTCTTCCTTGCCGAAATGGGGCGCCAGCAGCTTCTCGACCTCCTTCGCTGCGGCCCCGGTCTGGCCGCCAGCGGCGATCGCCCTGGACAGCCGGAGATGGAGTTCCTTGTGCTCAGCTTGAATCGACGAGGGAATCCCGGTGGCCTGCGCGAGGGCGCCGGCGGGTATGAGGCAATGCAAGGCCAGTAATGCCGCACTTGCAAGATGGTTGACGTGTGGCATGGCGAGGCTCCGCGGTGAAAGGAAAGCGCTTATCCTCAACCGCGCGCAGGGAGCGCGCCTTGATCCCGGTCACGCGCGCCCGATGCGGCGGGTTTCGCTACCTGGCCTCCTCCGGACGCAGGTGCGTCACGCCGTACCACAGGTGCTGCCACCAGTGCTCGCGCGAGGCCACCAGCTCCAGGCACTTGCGGTCGATTTCGCCCTTGAATACCGGGTCGGCGCACTGCTTGGTCATCAGGGCGTTGCGCTGGTTCTCGGCATTGACCAGCGCGATCGCCAGCCAGATGACGACACCGGCCAGCACCACCACCAGCGTCCATGCCACATGGTTGATGTAACGGATCTCGAACAGGTCTTCCTCGACCGGCCGGGAACCGTCGTACATCTTCAGTAATTTTTTTTCTGCTTCGCTCATGTCGCTCGCCTTGTCGTGCTGCCGCCAGGTGGCGCCAGAGGCTTCATTCTAATCAATCGCGGCTGCTTATTCCAGTACGCCTGCCCGGGCCAAAAAAAACTCCGCCGCAGCGGAGTTTTGATGAGGCGCGCGAAGCTTACTTCTTCGGCGCGGCCGCGAGGCCTTTTTCCTTCTGTACCTTGGCCACCAGCGCGTCGACCACCTGCAGCGTGGCCGGGCCGATGTTGGCGTTGGTCATACCCTTGACCGCGTTACCTACCACCGACGGGGAAGTCATGTAACGGCCGTCGACGATCAAGGTCGGTACCGAATCGACCTTGTAGGCCTGCAGTACCTGCGGGATGCGGCGCAGTTTCGACAGCACGCCGAACGAGTTCCAGTATTCGAGGAACTTGGCCTTGTCGACACCGTTCTTGGCAACCCAGGCGATGATCGCGTCATCGCTCTGGAGACGCTGGCGCTCGACGTGGAAGGCGCGGAACACCTTCGGATGCATCTCTTCTAGCTTGCCCATCGCTTCAAGCGTCAGGTACAGGTGCGCTTCCGGATCCATTGGACCTTGCGCCGGCATGTGCACGCGCTTGAAAACGATGTTGTCGCCCTGCTTCTTGACCCACGCGGCGAGCGTCGGCTCGAGCGAGTTACAGGCCGGGCAGTGGTACATGAAGAACTCGATGACTTCCACTTTCTTGCCAACGGTCTGTGCGGGTTGCGGCTGGGCCAGGGTGATGTATTCAGCGCCGCTGGTTGGCGCGGTCGGCGAAGCAAAGGCCGTGCTGGCGATCAGGCTCGCGGCGGCAAGGGCAAAACGCAGGGAACGCATAATTTTCCTTCGTAGTGTGGTTAAGCAACGAAACGGAGGTTACCACTTTTTCGCCGCCACGGCAGTGGCCAGGCTCATAATTTGCATTTGCTTACCTCTGTAACGCGCCCTGCCCCTGTCGTTACATGCTTACTTCGGGCGCCGGCTGCGCGCCAGCGCGAGCCGGCTGCACAGCTGGCCGACCCCGTCGGTGATGCGCGGCGAGGCGCGCGTCAGCAGTTCGGCGCGCAGCGTAAACACATTACCCCGCGCGACCGCGGTCATCGTCTTGAATGGGCGCCAGATGGTGACCCCGGCGTCGTCCGGGCCATGCTGTTCGTCGCCGATGATCGCTTCCGGATCCTGCTGCAGCACCGCTTCGATGCTGACCGCGGGCGCCTTGACCTTCAGGTTAGCGAAGATGTTTTCGCCGCCGCACAGGCGGATGGCGTCGCTGACGACGTGGTTGCCGCTCAGCGTGTACAGCGGCTTGTCCCAGACCTGGTAGAACACCCGCACCTTGGGCTGCATGCCGTAACGCGTGGCCAGGCCGGCCACCTGCGCGCGGTAGGTGGCGGCGGCGCGCTGCGCGGTGGCTTCTGTGCCTAGCAGCCGGCCGAGCCGGGTCAGGCTGGTGGCAACGTCGTCGAGCGTGCGCGGCTCGCTGTAGAACACCGGCACGCCCAGCTTGCGTAGCTGCTCGATCTGGCGCGCGGTGTTCCCGCTTTGCCAGACGATCAGCAGGTCGGGCTTGAGCGCGACCGCGCGCTCCATGTCGATCTGGTTGCTGCTGCCGATCAGCGGTATGCGCCTGGCCGCCTCGGGATAATCGCTGAAGTTCATCGCGCCCACGATACGGTTGCCGCCGCCGGCCGCGAACAGCAGTTCGGTGACGTGCGGGGCCATCGAGATGACGCGGCGCGCGGGCTGCTGCAGCGTGACCCGGTTTCCCGCATCGTCCACGACGGTTACCGCCGCCTGGACTGCAGGCGCAAACGCCGCGGATGCGAACAGGATGGCGTTGAGCGTTCTGATCATGTGCTTGTCATTCCCTGGTTGCTTTACTGCCGCCGGCGATGAACACGGTGCGTCCGCCATGCCGCAGCATGTCGATCGGGTGCCCGAGGCACCGGCCAAGTATATGCGGGTTCATCACTTCGTCAACCCCGCCGGCAAGCCACGCGCCATCCCCCATCAACAGAAGCGCATTGGTGGCCACGCTGTGCGCGAGGTTCAGGTCGTGCCCGACCATCACCACTGTCTTGCGCTGCTCGCGGCACAGGCGCGCCAGCAGCTGCATTACCGACACCTGGTGCGCCAGGTCGAGCGCATTGGCCGGTTCGTCGAGAAGCATCAGCGGCGTATCCTGGGCCAGCAGCGCGGCAATGGCGACGCGCTGCCGTTCGCCGCCCGACAAGGTGCGCACGTCGCGCTGCGCCAGGTGCAGCACATCGAGCGCCTGCAGCGCTTCCTGCGCCGCCAGGTGGTCGTCGCTGCCTTCCCAGTAGCGGTCGGCGTGGTACGGGTGGCGCGCCATCAGCACCGTTTCGATCACCCGGTAGGCAAAGGCATCGCTGCGCGACTGCGCCAGGAACGAGCGCTCCCGCGCCAGCTCGGCGACGTCGCGCCCGGCCAGCGTGTGGCCGTTGACCGCCACCCGGCCGCCGTCGGGCGCGCGAATGCCTGCCAGCGTGCGCAGCAAGGTGCTCTTGCCGGCGCCGTTGCGGCCGATGACGCACCACAGCTGGCCGGGGGAGGCGCGCCACGACAGCGCCTCGACCAGGGTGCGCGTTCCGGCGCGCAGCGAAAGGGAGACAGTTTCGATCATGGCCGGCGCAGCTTGAGCTGGTGCAGCTGGAACAAAAAGACGGGAACGCCGATCAGCGACGTCAGCACGCCAACCGGTAGCTGCTGCGGCGCCATCACGGTGCGCGCCAGCGTATCGGCCAGTACCAGGAAGGCGCCGCCGGCGATGGCGGCGGCCGGCAGCAGCACCCGGTGGTCGGGGCCGAAGGCATGGCGGCATGCGTGCGGCACGATCAGGCCGACAAAGCCGATGCTGCCGGCGGTGGTCACGGCGCTGGCGGTCAGGATGCCGGCGCAGATGAACAGCGAACGGCGCAGCCTGCCCACGTCGACGCCCAGCGTGGCCGCCGCATCGGCGTGCAGCGCCATCACGTTAAGCGGGCGCGCGACGCGCAGCGCGAACAGCAGCGCGCCCGCCAGCACCAGCCACGGCATGACGCGCCAGCCGGCGCCGGACAGGTCGCCGACCATCCAGAACACCATGCCGCGCAGGCGCGATTCAGGCGCGATCGACAGCATGAGGGTCACCAATGCCATGCACGCGGCAGCGAGGATAACTCCTGTCAGCAGCAATGTATTCGGGTCGGACGGCGTGTCGCGCAAGGCGCCGCCGCCAAGGTCGCGCCGCGCCAGGAAGTACAGCACACCGGAGATGCCGACCGCGCCGCCCAGCGCACCCAGGTCCACCATCCACATCGCGGCTCCGCCCAGCAGCGCGGCCAGCGCGCCGACCGCAGCGCCGCTCGAAATGCCCAGCACGTACGGATCTGCGAGTGGATTACGCAGCAGCGCTTGCATCATCACGCCCGCCAGCGCCAAAGCGGAGCCGGTGGCGAACGCTGCGCAGGCGCGGCCGAGGCGCAGGTCGAGCAGCGTCGCCTCGATGCTGCCCTCGCCGCCCAGCAGGCCGCGCAGCGCGGCCGGCAGGCCGGACAGCGGGATGCTGACCGAACCGACCATCACCGCCGCCAGCAGCACTGCCAGCGCTGCCGAGGACAGCAGCGCCAGTACGGTGCGGTGACGTGGCATGGTGCGGATCATGCGGCGTCCTTAGAAGTCGTAACGGGCCGAGACCCGGAACTGGCGGCCGTCGCCGGGGTAGATGCCGGCGCGGCACAGGAAGGCATTGCTGTAGTACTGCCGGTCGCCCAGGTTCAGGCCTGCCACCGCCAGCTCCCAACCGCCAACCTTGCGGGCGTAGCGCGCGTCGACCGTGGTATAGGCCGGGATGCGTGCGCCGCAGCTGTTGGTGAAGTCGTTGCCGAAGCGCTGGTTGTCGACCCACTGCACGCCGACGTCGGCGCTATGGCCGCCCGCTGGCGCCCACGACAGGCGCGCCGACACGACATTCTTCGGCACCAGCACCATCTCGCGGCCCGCATTTGGACCGCCGGTGAATTCGGCCTCCACATGCTGCAGGCTGCCTGTCAGGCGCCAGTCGACGCCAATACGCGCCTTTGCATCGAGCTCGACGCCCTGGCGGCGGGTCGGGTCAAGGTTGGTATTGACGCCGAAGCCGATGGTCGGGTCGAAGAAGATCTCGCCTTCGAGCTCATGGCGGAACACGCGCGCGCCGAACTGGCGCGCGGCCGGCCCGAAGGTGGCCCCCAGCTCCAGGTCGCGCGAGGTCTGGGCGCGCAGCGGCGCGGGACCGGAGCGGAACGCGTTCTCGTCCGAATTGGGCATCCGGTAGCTGCGGCCCGCCTTGGCGAACAGGTTGACCAGCGGGGCGATATCCTGGCTGCCCTGCACTTCCCACGCCGTCTGCGACTGCTTGACGCGTTCGTCGAGCGCCGGGAACGCCAGCTGGTCGACGTTCTGCTTGTCGAACGATTCGCGCCGCACCCCGAACGACAGGCGCGCATTGTGGGCCGCGTTCCAGCGGATTTCATCGCGCAGGTAGATCGCTTTCGAGTCCTGGCTCGCATCGGCAGCCGAGAACGCCGAATCGGTCACGCGGTTCCAGCGGATCAGGTCAACGCCGGCAACCAGTTCGTTGAGCTTGCCGTCGAACTGCGACAGGTGGCGCAGGCGCGGCGAGAACTGGGTCTGGCGGCTGTCGTAGCTTGAGGCCGAGGCACTGGTGACGCCCTGGAAGGTGAAGTGATAAGTCGCCGATACGGTTTTCTCGCGGTGCGACAGTTCGGCCGCGAAGTCGGTGGAACCGATGCGGTGTTCGAACAGTGCGGTAACGCGGTCGGACTCAAGGGCTCCGAAGTCGAACGGGGTGCTGGCCATGCGCGGGTTCTGGTCGAACTCCTGCTGGGTCAGCGAGCCGGGGAATTCGGCATCCTGGCGTGCGCTGTCGATGCGCACTGCGGCGCGGGTGGCGCCGCTCGACCACTGCAGGCCGCCGCTGAAGCTGCGGTTGTCGAAGCGGTTATGCTCGCGGTAGTTGTCGGTCTTCAGGTCGCTGATGGAAGCATCAACGGCAAACGCGTCCCAGCTGCGGGCGGCGCTGGCGCGCAGCTCGCGCAAGCCGAACTGGCCTGCCTCGACGCTGACCATGCCGCGGCCTTCGTCCTTCGCCGCGCGCCTGGTCACGATCTGGATCACGCCGCCGGTGGCGCCGTCGCCGTACAAGACGCTGGCGCCGCCGCGCACGATCTCGATCCGCTCCACGCTGTCGATCGGGATGGTGGACAGTATCGGGCCGCTCAGTTCATTTTCCGACATGCGCACGCCGTCAAGGACGACCACCATGTTCTGGCTGCTGTTGGAACCGAAGCCGCGCAGGTCGAGGCTGAAGTCGGGCGAGCCGTCCAGGCTCTGGCGGCCGTAGACGCCGCCGATCTTGCGGATCGCCTGGTTGACGTCGGTGACGCCGGCGCGCCGGATCTGGCCGGCGTCGATGACGGTCGCGCCGATCGGATACAGCGACGGATCGCTGGCAAAGCGCGCGCCGGTCACGAGGACCGAAGGCATCGCCTGCTGGGCATGGGAAGACGCGGTGAAGCAAACGGAAAGGGCGAGCGCGAGCGCGGCCGGCGTGGTAGCCGGGGCGCGGCGAAATGCTGCAGGAATGGTCATGGTGCTTTGTTTTTAAAGTGAGCATCCGCCCTGCGTCCCCGCAAGCCGGATTCAACGGAATGCGCAGGCCATCGGCGCGCGCTTCCACCTGTCCTGGCCGGTATCCGGGCTCGCAAGTCAGACTGTCCCACCTTCCTATGCCATGGCACAGTGGTGTTCGGGACAGCCAGTCGCCGGCATGCGGCGACGCTTGTTTACCGTTGCGGGGGCAGCACACGTTAGCCGCGGCGCGATTGCGCAGCAGGATCGTGTTTCCCGTTTAACTGCCGACGTGATTACGCCGGCGGGCACCAAAACACGGATATTATAAACGCAACAGCGGACAGCAACGGAGGAAGTCATGGCCAGCGCATTACCGACCTATTTCCTGTCGCATGGCGGCGGCCCCTGGCCGTTCATGAAAGAGCAGTACGGATCGACCTATGATGTGCTGGAGGCGTCGCTGGCCGACATCCCGCGCCAGATCGGCACGAAGCCCAAAGCGGTGCTGGTGGTATCGGGGCACTGGGAGGAACGCGAGTTCACGCTGTCGTCGAGCGAGGCGCCGGGCATGATCTACGATTACGGCGGCTTCCCTTCGCACACCTACCAGGTGAAATATCCGGCGCCGGGCTGTCCTGAAGTGGCGGCGCGCGCCGCGATCCTGCTGGCCGAAGCGGGCTTCAGCGCGGGCCTTGACCCGAACCGCGGCTTCGACCACGGCACCTTCAGCATGCTGTATCCCGTGTATCCGCATGCCGATATACCGGTGGTGCAGATGTCGCTGCTGCACGGCTTCGATCCGCTGGCGCACCTGAACGCGGGCCGCGCGCTGGCGCCGCTGCGCAGCGAAGGGGTCCTGATCATCGGGAGCGGATTGAGTTACCACAACCTGCAGCAGTTCGGCCCTGGCGGCCGGCTCGCCTCGCACAAGTTCGACGATTGGCTGGGCTTCACGCTGCTCGACCTGCCGCCAACGCAGCGCACCAGTTCACTGCTGCATTGGGACCAGGCGCCGTATGCGCGCATGGCGCACCCGCGTGAAGAACACCTGATGCCGCTGCTGGTCGCATACGGCGCGGCCGAACACGAAGCTGCGGCCCGCGTGTATCACGAAGATGAATTTTTTGGGAACCTGGCCGTGTCGAGCTTCCGCTTCGGCCAGGCGGCGCAGGGGTCTTAGTTAATTTAGGTGCCGCGCTTGCCGCGCGCGTTGCGCTCCGCTTTTTCGGCCGCAGCCGCGGCGGCCTTGGCGGCCTTGGCCGCCATCTCTGCTTCATGCTGCATCAGGCGCGCCGCGCGCGTCGCCGGCGTTTCGAGGCTGATGCGGCCAAGCGCGCCGCTGCGGTAGTCCTGCAGGAAGGTGTGCGAGGCCTTTTCGAAATCGAGGTCGCCGCCCTTCTGTTTGAAGCCGCGCCGCGCGGCCACGCCTTCGATCACGCCGATGGCGTCGATGCCTTCGAGCTTCAGGCCGTAGCGCGCGGTCAGCAGGTGCGGATAGCGCTCCAGCAGCACTTCGGCCAGGAACACTGCCACTTCTTCCTCGATCAGCGCGTTGGAGCCGATCGCATGGCTGGCAGCCAGCATCATGCCGTCGCTGGCCATCGCGATCTTCGGCCACAGCATGCCGGGCGTGTCGACCAGGATGGTGTTCTTGCCGAGGTAGAGCTTCTGCTGCATCTTGGTGACGGCCGGCTCGTCGCCGACCTTGGCCACTTTTTTCTTCAGCAGCGCGTTCATCAGGGTCGACTTGCCAACGTTCGGGATCCCCATGATCATGATGCGCAGCGGTTTGGTCGGCACGCCCCGGTGCGGCGCCAGCGACAAGCACAGGTCGGGAATGCGCGCGACGTCGGCCGGCTTCTTGGTCGTCATCGGATAGGCGGTGACGCCTTCCTGGGCGTCGTAGAACGCGCTCCAGGCCTTGGTTGCCTCAGGGTCGGCCAGGTCGACCTTGTTGAGGATCTTCAGGCACGGGCGCTGGCGGAACAGGCGCAGTTCCTCGACCATCGGATTGCAGCTCGCCTCGGGAAGGCGCGCGTCAAGCACCTCGATCACCAGGTCGGTGTTCTCCATCTGCTCCGCCGCCTTCTTGCGGGCGGCGTTCATGTGGCCCGGGTACCATTGTATCGACATGCTGCGCTTTCAAAATCCTCTGTAGAACCGCTATTTTACGGCACTCGCGCTGCACTGGCTGGCTGGAAGCGGCGCTGCCGGATCGAAGGCAGCGAGTGCGTCCTTCGCACGGCTGGCATCCCTGGCGAATTCGGCCAGGTGGCGCGTGCGCTCCTCGCCGGCGTATTCGGCATTCGAAAAACTCTTGAGCGCATGCGGTTTGCCGGTGACTACCCTGCCCTCCAGCCGCGGCATCAGGGCCCGGTCGGGATCGACGTTTTCCTTCAGCAGATAGCCGTCGACGTCGCGCAAGGTCAGTGGCAGGGCCGGCGCCTTGTCGTGCAGGAGCTTGCCGAACACGGTCAGTTTGATGTCGTTGGGACCGGCGCGCAGCACGTCGTTGAAGGTCGCCAGCGCGAACGGTTTTCCGTTGGCGTCGTCCACGCGGCCGCTGACGACATAGCGGCCGGCCTGGCGCACATCGGCCTTGAGCACGTATGACAGCGAGCCATCGTCGACCACTTCGCGCGCCTGCCCGGCCCAGACCGCGGGTACGTCGGGGCTGTAGATCACGTCGAACAGCACGAAGCCGCTGCGGCCGTTGACGGTGTAGCGCACTTCGGTGCGGATGGTGCCGTTGAACTGCGCGAGCGAGCTTTGCGCGGGCGCCAGCACCGCGGCGAAATGGCTGTCGCCAGCGACCGGATCGGCGCCGGCGCCGTCGTCGGCAAACGGCAGCGCTACCTGCGCGGCCGGACGGCTGGCGCCGAACGTCATGCCGCCGGCGGTGGCGCGCGTGACCACCAGCGGCAGCGCCGCCCCACTGGTGTCGACCGCGCGCAGCGAGAACGCCACCGCTTCGCCCGCCACCATGAACACCCGCGACTGGGACGTCTGGATCATCACGTTCGGATCGCCGCCGCGCCCATTCTCGCCGCGCATCGGCTGGTTCTCGACAACCGGCCGGTTCGGATACACCTGGTCCGGATGCTCCGAGATCGGGCGCGACGACAGGGGGTACTTCGTGCTGGCGAGGTAGCTGCAATAGGTCTGGTCGGCGTGCTGGTACTGCTCCGCCAGCAGCCGGGCCTGCGCCGCCCTGTCGGCGGCGGCCACAGCAGGCTGCCCCCCCGGCTGCCCTGAGGACTGTACGTTGGCGGCAGTGCGGACGGGGGCGGCGGGCGCATTGGCAGCCACCCCTTCATCCGCGGCGCGCGGCCAGAACACGGCGGCCAGCCCCGCCAGGACAGCGACGCCGGCTGCCGCCAGCGCCGCCTTCGATCGCTTAGTAAGCACTATTGACGACCGCGTTGCGCACTACGCCCACGATGCCGCCCCAGTTCCCGTTCGCGTAGTGGTTGTACGTCTCGCCGTCATCCCTGAACGACACCGAGTGGTAGCTCCACTTGGTCCGGCCGCCTTCGTTGGCAGCGGTGCCCAGTGTGAGATCGTTGCAGAACCAGTCGCTCGGATTGCAGTACGACCCGCCCGAGGTGCCCGACACGCCCCCGGTGCTGTGGTAGGCCACCACTTCGTCGTCCTGCCCCGGCAGGATGCCCGAATACGCGGTGCCCCTGGAGCCCGCGTACATATAGAACCAGACGTTGGCGGTGCTGTTATGGTTGTACAGGGCGCGCGCGGTGGTGGTCTTCAGGTCCTTGACCAGCGGCTCCGACGTCGTCCACGAGCCGGCGTCGGACAGCTCCGATCCACCCGCCGCACCCGATGCGGTACGCACCCACTTGATGTTCCATCCGGTCTGCGCGGTGCCATCGGAGTTGCTGCATACGCCGGCCGAATTCGGCGTCGCGTTTTTCTTCAGCCGCGAAGAAGCGCCATAGTTGGCCAGCGTGTAGCCCATCATCAGGTCGCCCGCGCTATGGGTCGCAACGTAGCACCAGTTGGGACCGGTGCAGAAACAGTCGAGCGCGTCGCGGATCTTGCCGTTCTGCGAGGCGATACTGTTGTAGCCGTCCCAGTTCACCGATTTCTTGTTCACGCCCGCGGCCGTCGTCGACGGTCCCCAGTAGGTAAAGCTGTTGTAGTTGCCGACCACCCCGCCGCCGGTGCGGCCGTTGATCCAGAGGGTGTAGTTGGCGGCGCTGGCGATGCCGGATGCGGCAGTCAGCGCCAGGACGAAGAGCGTGATGAAAATGCGCGTGAATCGACTCATTTATTTCTCCTTGTGTGCGAACAACGGACGAAACAATCGGGTGAGACGGCTATGCGGGTGGGATGGAAATAGAACGACCGTGCTGCCGTTCATCAATGAATTTACCGATGGGTTATATGCATGTCAATCCGCACAGTTGAGATTGCCGCAACTGTGCGTTTATGGAGACAAACCGGCAAATTCAGTCGAGCTCGGCCAGCACTTTGATGTGGGCGATGACGCTGCGGGCGAGCGCCGACAGGTTGTAGCCGCCTTCGAGGCAGCTGACGATGCGCCCGCCGGCGTGCTGGCGCGCGACGTCCATGATCTGCTGGGTGATCCAGGCGTAGTCCGCCTCGACCAGCCCCATTTGTCCGATGTCGTCTTCGCGGTGGGCGTCGAAGCCGGCCGAGATGAAAATCATCTGCGGGCGGTGCGCGTGCAGCGCGGGCAGCCAGTGCTCCAGCACCAGCTGGCGCACCACGTCGCCGTTGCTGTACGCCGGGACCGGGATGTTGACGTGGGTGGCGCTGATCGGCTCCGGCTCGCTGTACGGATAGAACGGATGCTGGAAGAAGCTCGCCATCAGCACGCGCGGGTCGTCGCGGAACGATTCGGCGGTGCCGTTACCGTGGTGGACGTCGAAGTCGACGATCGCCACGCGCTCGAGGCCATGCGACTCCATCGCGTGGCGCGCGGCGATGGCGACATTGTTGAACATGCAGAAGCCCATCGGCTCGCCGGGACGCGCGTGGTGGCCAGGCGGGCGGATCGAACAGAAGGCGTTGTTAATGCTGCCGGCGATGACGGCATCCGTGGCCGCGACGGCGGCGCCTGCTGCGCGCAAGGCCGCCTTGTAGCTCCAGGAGTTGAGCAGCGTGTCGCCATCGAGCGAATAGTAGTCGCCCGGCTCGGCGGGCACGTTTTCGCGCACCATCGCGATTGCTTCGAGCGTGTGGTTGCGCGCGATGATCGGCAGTTCGGCCAGCGGCGCTTCGCGCTGCTCGATCAACCCGTCAATGCGCGCCAGGATCAGCTGATCCTCGATCGCCTGCAGGCGCGCCGGCGATTCGGGATGCCATTCGCCCATCTCGTGCATGCGGCAGTCGATGTGGCTGTAAATTGCTGTGCTCATGTTGGTGGCTTCTGTGGTGCTGTCATTTCCCGCACGGCTCTGCCGTTCTCGCATAGAATCGTTGAAACGGATGACGGATAAATAAGTGGTTCGATGGCGCTAATCTAACACGCCCGCGCCTGTCTTTACGCTATACAGGGATGCACATGTTTGAAAAATTGCACGCCGTCGCGCGCCAGGTGGGCACGGTCATCGTCGGCAAGGACCTGCAGGTACGCCAGGCGCTGACCTGCCTGCTCGCTGGCGGCCACCTGCTGGTCGAGGACGTCCCCGGAGTCGGCAAGACCACACTGGCGCACGCACTGGCGATCTCGTTCGGCCTCAAATTCAACCGCGTCCAGTTCACCAGCGACCTGCTGCCGGCGGACGTGGCCGGCATCTCGGTCTACGAGCGCGAGAAGAACGGCTTCGTGTTCCATCCCGGCCCGATCTTCACGCAGGTGCTGCTGGCCGACGAGATCAACCGCGCCACGCCGAAGACGCAATCGGGCCTGCTGGAAGCGATGGAGGAACGCCAGGTCACGGCCGACGGCGTCACGCGCGCCCTGCCGGAACCGTTCTTCGTCATCGCCACCCAGAACCCGACCCACCAGGTCGGCACCTTCCCGCTGCCCGAGTCGCAGCTCGACCGGTTCTTGATGTGCCTCTCGCTCGGCTATCCGGACGCCGCCGCCGAACGCGCGCTGCTGATGGGCGACGACCGCCGCAGCATGCTCAAGGCGCTGGCGCCGGCCATGCAGCCCCTTGAGCTGGCCGAAGCGCAGCAGGCGCTGCGCCAGATCCATACCTCCGGTTCGCTGGTCGACTACGTGCAGGCGCTGGCGCAGGCCTCGCGCCGCGACGGCCTGTTTGCCGAAGGCCTGTCGCCGCGCGCGGCGATCGCGCTGCTGCAGGCCGCGCGCGCCTGGGCCGCGCTGGAGGGCCGCGACCACGTGATCCCGGAAGACGTGCAGGCCGTTCTGGTGCCGGTATGCGCGCACCGCCTGCGTCCGCTCAAGTCCGCGCACGGCACCGCGCTGGCCAGCCGCGACCTGGTGCTGCAGCTTCAGAAGTCGGTTCCCGTCTGAGGCTGCGATGCTGGCGGCATTGACAGGGTTCGTGCGCCGCAAGACGGACAAGTGGCTGTTCCGGCTGGGCGCGACCGAAACGGGCGAGGTGTTCCTGACCCAGCGCCGCGTGTTCATCCTGCCCACCCGCGCGGGCATGGGCTTCTTCGCCCTGCTGCTGGTGCTGCTGGTCGGCTCGATCAACTACAACCTCGGCCTCGGCTTCGGGCTGACCTTCCTCGCGGCCACCTGCGCCGTGGCCGACATGTACCTGACGTACAAAAACCTGGCGCACCTGCGCCTGCGCCCGGGCCGCGCCCAGCCCGTATTCGCCGGCGAGGAAGCGAACTTCGAACTGCACCTGCTCAATCGTACCAAGCTTGAGCGCTACGCGATCTGGATCGATTTCGCCAGCGTTGGCACGCCACGCCATGCGCTCGACGTCGCGGCATCGGACGAGACGGTGGCGCGCCTGAGCATGCCCACGTTCGAACGCGGCTGGCTGGCCGCGCCGCGCGTGCTGCTGGCAACCCGCTTTCCGCTCGGCTTGTTCAACGCCTGGAGCTACTGGCACCCGGATACGCGCATGCTGGTCTATCCCTTCCCCGAAACGGCGGCGCCGCCGCTCCCGATGCGCGGCGCCGACAGCGCCGACGGCGTGGGCCATGCGGGGGACGACAACTTCGCCGGCATCCGCAGCTACCAGGCCGGCGACGCCATGCGCCACATGGCGTGGCGCCAGATCGCGCGCCTCGACCCGGCCTACGGCGGCCAGCTGGTCACCAAGCATTTCGAAGGCGGCGCCAACGAGGAGCTGGTACTCGACTTCGACGCCATGCCGGCCCATACCGACGTTGAACTTCGCTTGTCGCGCATGGCGCGCTGGGTGCTGGACGCGGAACAGCGCGGCCTGCCCTACGGCTTCCGCCTGGGCGCGCACCAGTTCGCGCCGTCGGCCGGCGCGGCCCACAGCGCGGCCTGCCTGCGCGCGCTCGCGCTCTACGGTATCAGGGAGGACGCATGAAGCTGGCGGCGATCTCCGAGCGCCTGACGCGCGACAAGGCCGACACCCTGCTGCTGATCGGCGCGGCGCTGCTGGTGCTGGCGCCGCACGCGGCGCACCTGCCGCTGTGGGTATCGGCCGCCTGCGCCGGCACCCTGCTGTGGCGCGCGGCGATCACCTTCCGCGGCACGCGCATGCCCCCGGGGATACTGCTGCTGCCGGTGTCGCTGGCCGCGATGGGCGCGGTGTACTCGACCTATCACACGCTGCTCGGGCGCGATGCGGGCGTGGCCATGCTGGTGCTGCTGGTGACGTTCAAGATGCTCGAGATGCACGCCCGGCGCGACCTGTTCGTCGTGATCTTCCTTTGCTTCTTCCTGGTGCTGACCAATTTCTTCTACTCGCAGACCATCGCCACGGCCATCGCGATGCTCGTCTCGGTGGTGGCGCTGCTGACGGCGCAGCTGTCGTTCCAGTTCACCGGCAAGGTGCCCTCGTTCGGCAAGCGGCTGCTGATCGGCGTGAAGATCCTTGTCATGGGACTGCCGCTGGCGCTGTTGCTGTTCTTCGTGTTCCCGCGCATCCAGGGACCGCTGTGGGGCATGCCGGGCGACGCCGCCTCCGGCCGCAGCGGGCTGTCCGACAGCATGGCCCCGGGTAACCTGTCGAACCTGGCGATGTCGGGGGACACCGCGTTCCGCGTCAAATTCGACGGCCCGCCGCCGCCCAAGGCGCAGCTGTACTGGCGCGGCGTAGTGCTGGGCGAGTTCGACGGGCGCACCTGGACCCGCAGCCAGGGAGCGCGCGCCAACGACCGCATCGCACTCACGGTGGCCGGTACGCCGGTGCGCCAGCAGGTCACGCTGGAACCGGGCGGCAAGCGCTGGCTGTTCGCGCTCGACCTGCCGGTCGAGCTGCCGCAGCTGGCGGGGAACGCGGTGTCGCTGTCACCCGCGCTCGAGATCACGGCCGGTCAGGCGATCGGCGAGCGCGTGCGCTACGACGTCACCTCCTACCTCGATTACCGGGTGCAGCCGGCGCTTGATCCCGGCGACCGGGTGCCGGCGCTGACGCTGCCGTGGGGCTTCAATCCGGAAGCCCTGCGCGTGGGCGACAGGCTGCGCGCCCTGCGCGATCCGGAGCAGCGGGTGCAGGCGGTGCTGAAGATGTTCAGGGCCGAGAAGTTCGTCTACACGCTGCAGCCGCCGCGCCTTGGCCGCGATTCGGTCGACGAGTTCCTGTTCCAGACGCGCGCCGGTTTCTGCGAACACTACGCCAGCTCGTTCGTGTTCCTGATGCGCGCCGCCGGCGTGCCCGCGCGCGTGGTGACCGGCTACCAGGGCGGCGAAATGAATCCGGTGGACGGCTACATGACGGTGCGCCAGTCCGACGCGCACGCGTGGGCCGAAGTGTGGATCGCGGGACGCGGCTGGCTGCGGGTCGACCCCACTGCCGCGGTGGCGCCGGAACGGGTGCAGCGCGGCTTGGCCGGGGCCGTGCCGCCGCAGGATCCGTTCGGCATTCCAGGACTGGGCAGCCTGATGGAACTGGGCGCGGGCGACAACGGCGCGCTGGCGGGCCTGCGCTTCCACTGGAGCGCCTTGAATAACAACTGGAACCAGTGGATACTGAATTACACGCCGCAGCGCCAGCATGCGCTGCTGGCGGAGCTGCAGCGCGTGCTGTCGGACTGGCGCGCCGGCGCCGGCGTTGTCCTATTGATCACCGTGTTGTTTATAGGACGCGCATGGCGCCTTCGACGCCAAGGCGACCCCATCGATGCGCTATACTCGGCCATGTGCGAGCAGCTGGGCCGGCAAGGCCTTCCGCGTGCCGCCGACGAGGGTCCGAGCGCGTATGCGCAGCGGCTTCTTGGGTCCGCGATGGTCCCGCCAAAGAAGGCCGCCGCCGCACGCTTCCTCGGCCTGTACAGCGCGTACAAGTACGCCGCCGCGCCGCCCGACGCAAGGCTGGCCGCCACTTTGAAAAGTCTGTTGAACGAGTCACGATGAAATTTTTGCAGCTGTTTGTACCGCGCCGTTTGTCCTCCCTGCTGTTAGCCCTGGCTGTCGCCAGCGTGCCCGCAGCCCATGCCGCGCCCGATTCCAAAACCACCACACAAAAGACCGCTGCGGCCAAAAAAGCAAAGGCCAAAGCAAAGGCGAAGGCGAAGCCGCCGGCCCGGGGCACGACTGCCGCCAAGGCCGCGGCGAAGGCCGCGATCAAGCGCACCGCGAATGTCGATCACGTCGGCGAGCAGGTCAACTTCCGCGAGTGGTCGGAAGTGCAGCGCTTTGCCGACGAGATGGAGGCCAAGCACGGCTTCGAGCGCGAGTGGCTCGACGGCCTGATCGCGCAGATGCGCTTCGTCGACTCCGCGGTCCAGCTGGTCAAGCCGGCGCCGCCGGGCAAGCCGAAAAACTGGGCCGCCGTGCGCGAGCTGTTCATCGAGCCGGTGCGCCTGAACGGCGGGGTGCGGTTCTGGAACGAGAACGCCGGCGCGCTGGCGAAGGCCGAAGCGCAGTTTGGCGTGCCGGCCGAGATCATCGTCGGCATCATCGGCGTCGAGACCGTGTATGGCCGCAACACCGGCCGCTTCCGGGTGCTCGACACGCTGGCCACGCTGGCATTCGCTTATCCGGAGACGCCCAACAAGGTGGCGCGCATGGCGTTCTTCCGGGGCGAACTTGAAAATACCCTGCTGTTGTCGCGCCGCGCGAATGTCGATCCGCTGTCGCTGAACGGCTCGTTCGCGGGCGCGGTGGGCATTCCGCAATTTATGCCGGGCAGCATCCTCGCCCACGCCGTCGATTTCGATGGCGACGGCCAGGTCGACCTGGTTAATTCACGCACCGATGCAATCGGCTCGGTTGCCAATTTCCTCGTGAACCATGGCTGGCAGCGCGGCGATGCCGGACCGCTGGTGTACGCCGCGAATGTTTCGCCAAATAACGCCTGGGAAAAGTTCATCAACCAGGGCTTGCAGGCGAAGTTCCGCCAGGACGAGCTCGCGGAGTCTGGCGTATTGAGCAGCGCAACCCTGCCCCCGGCTGCGCTGTTCGGGCTGGTCGACCTGCAAAACGGTGCGGAGCCGACCGAATACTGGCTAGCGACCAACAATTTTTTCTCGATCACGCACTATAACCGCAGTTATTTCTACGCCATGTCGGTCATCGAACTGGGCAAAGCCGTCCGCTCCCGGCGCGAAGCACAGCCTTCGGCATAAGAAGTTTTGTAATTAAGTGTAACTGAGACAAGTTCTTTCGACCGCTTTCCCACCCGATGCCGCCTTGCATACCCCCCAGGGGTATGGGCGGCATTGTCACAGATGCACCAGAGAAATGGTCATCTACTCAATATACTCCCTTTAAAGTTGCTTCCTGGATAGGTATTCAGGGTAAGGTGCTGCGCCGCGCCGACGATTGCATTAGACTTAAGTTTTCTGAAAAAACAATTTTAATTCCGTGGGTTTGTGAGAGAATTGCATTCAGGCTATGTTGCGATTAGACAACATGATATGGAAGTAATACCGAACAGATGAATTGCTTACGAGAATAAGATTGGAATAACTTGTACAATTGTGTATATTTTATAAAAAGTTGTTTCAAACGGAATCCGTCTCATAGGTGAAACGCAACAGCGAGCTCCGCGTGTTTGACAAGCAACACAACTCACAATAGGAACTTTTAACATCATGACAAACCAAGTTGGCATTGATATGAACAGCGATTCGGATTCCGACGAACTGCTGCAGTACAACCCGAACCGGTTGCTCGACACCCTGATCGAAAACCTGCGCCTGAAGAATGACGCGGCCCTGTCGCGCGCGCTGGAAGTCGCACCACCGGTGATCTCGAAAATCCGCCACCACCGCCTGCCGGTTGGCGCTTCGCTGCTGATCCGCATGCATGAAGTGAGCGACCTGTCGATCCGCGACCTGCGCTACCTGATGGGCGATCGCCGCAACAAGTTCCGCATCAGCGACAAGCAGTTCAAGCCGAAGGAAGGCGCTACGCCAGGCGCGGGCAGCGAACAGCAGTCCTGATTCGCCGCTGCTGACAATGTCCCGCCGTTGCGGCGGGACAGGTAGTTCATGCCTGGATCAGGCCGGGAATACGCCGGTCGACAGGTAGCGGTCGCCACGGTCGCAGACGATGAATACGATGGTGGCGTTCTCCACCGTCTGGGAAATGCGCAGCGCGATTTCACATGCGCCCGCCGCCGATATCCCGCAGAAAATCCCCTCTTCCGCCGCCAGCCGGCGCGCCATGTGCTCGGCAGCTGCCTGGCTCACGTTTTCGACCTGGTCGACACGCGCCTTGTCGAAAATTTTCGGCAAGTAAGCTTCCGGCCATTTGCGGATGCCGGGAATCGACGAGCCCTCTTCCGGCTGGGCGCCGATGATGCGCACCGCGTCGTTCTTTTCCTTCAGGTATTGCGACACGCCCATGATGGTGCCGGTGGTGCCCATCGCGCTGACGAAATGGGTGATGCGCCCCTCGGTATCGCGCCAGATTTCCGGGCCGGTGCTCTCGTAGTGGGCGCGCGGATTGTCGGCGTTGGCGAACTGGTCGAGGATGATGCCCTGGCCGTCGCGCTGCATCTGGTCGGCCATGTCGCGGGCATATTCCATGCCGCCGGTTTTCGGGGTCAGGATGATCTGGGCGCCATAGGCGGCCATGCTCTGGCGCCGCTCGATCGACAGGTTGTCGGGCATCAAGAGCACCATCTTGTAGCCGCGGATCGCCGCCGCCATCGCCAGCGCAATGCCGGTATTGCCGCTGGTCGCCTCGATCAGGGTGTCGCCTGGCTTGATCTGGCCGCGCTCCTCGGCGCGCTTGAGCATCGACATCGCGGCGCGGTCCTTGACCGAGCCCGCCGGATTGTTGCCTTCCATCTTGCCGAGGATGATGTTGTTGCGCTCGCGCGCTTCCGCGCCCGGCACGCGCACCAGCTGCACCAGTGGGGTGTTGCCGATGGTATCTTCGATGGTCATGTAAGGCATGGGAACTCTTTTGCAGATGGACAAACGCCATTTTAATGCACGCCGCGCATCCGCGTATGAGGGCCATCAGCGGCAGGGGAAACAGCGGCCCCGGCCGCAATTTCCCCCTGCACCCGCTTAACGCAGTGGCGACGGATACGAGGCGACGCTGGCGTTGCCGTCCTTGTCGACCGCCTGCACGCCGAAGAAGTAATTATCCTTCGACAGCTTGACGGTGGCCTCGGTCACGTTGCCGACGTACTGCGAACCCTGCCACTGCGACGCGGTGGTTTCGCGCCAGACGATGCGGTAGCCGGCCAGGTCGGGCTCGGTGTTCGGCAGCCAGACCAGCGTGGAATTATTCTCCAGCTTGTCGGTGCGCATCTGCGCCTTCTGCGGTGCGGCCGGCGCCAGCGACAATGCGGCCAGCGCGGCGGCGTTGACGCGCGTGACCTTGGCGATGTAGTTGTAGTCGTTGTACTCAGGCAGGTCGCCGTACTGCACCGCCCCTTCCTTGCGCACGTTCTGGTGCTGGTGCGCATAATCCTCGTTCGGCTCGGAGAAGCGCAGCGCGGCGAAACCGCGCGCCAGGAACGGCATGTGGTCGCCGCCGCGCAGGTAGCGGTCGCGGCGGTGGACGATGCTGACCTTGAAGTCAGGCACGTAACGCTCGCCGACTTCCTTGACGTGGCGGGCCAGCTGGCGCGGCAGCGAATCGCTCTCGCCGCCGGTGGCGATCAAGGCGCGCACGGTCTCGTTCATTTCCTTGGTAGCCGGGATACTTTCGGCGAACAGGCGCACCTGCTTGTCGTCGATGCGGCCGTCGTCGGCGCGCGAGCTGCCGATGATGTCGTTGGTGATCATGCCGGCGATATTCAGCTTCTTCTGCAGCGCCTGTTCGGCCCAGTGGGTGGCGCCGATCAGGCCCTGCTCTTCCGCGGCGACGGTCATGAACACCAGGGTGGCGTCGAACGGGTAGCGCGCCATGACGCAGGCCATTTCCATCACCGCCGCTGTGCCGGACGCGTCATCGTTGGCGCCGGGCGAGGCGCCCTTGGCGTCCATCACGTCGGTGTTGCGCGAGTCGTAGTGACCGCTGACCACGTAGATGCGCTCCTTCGACTGCGGCTGGGTGCCCGGCAGGGTAGCCACCACGTTGACGATTTCGGTGGGGCGCGAGATGCGTGCCGAGACCGGGGCCACGTGGCTGTCGAACGCCACCTGCAGGCGGTTGCCCGACTGCGCGCCGCAACGTTCCAGTTCGCTCTTGATCCAGCGGCGGGCGGCGCCGATGCCGACCTTGTCCGATTCCGTTTCCGACATCGTGTGGCGGGTCTCGAAACTGACCAGCTTGCGCACGTAGGCTTCGATGCGCTGCGGCGAGATCTCGCTGACGATCTTGTCGATCTGGGCCTGGCGGCGGTTGACGTCGGGGGCGGCTGGCGTGGCCGGGGCCGCAGCCGAAGCGGCGCCGGCGACAACGGCGAGGACGCCGGCGATCAGGCGGGAAGCGGAAGGAACGTATGCCATGAAGAAGTCCTCTTATCTAAAAACAGTTGTCCGAATGAAGCGCTATATCTTCTCATGGCGCGCGGTGGTTCGTCTGTCCATACAGGCAAAAAAAACCCCGCGGCAAGTGCCTGCGGGGCTTGCATGACCGGGCGCGTGAACGCGCCGGGTTCACATCTTCGCTGGCTCGGCGGCAGGCTTTCCCGACGGCTTGGCGGACGCCTTGACCGGCTTGGCTGCGGCGGCGCCGTCCATTGGCTTGCCGTTGACCTGCAGTCCGGCTTCGGACAGCTTCATGGCCTTCTTGTCGCCAACGCCCTTGACGCGTTTCTGGAAATCGGCCCAGTCCTTGAACGCCCCGCCCTTGTCGCGTTCGGTGAGGATCGCCTTCGACATGGCCGGGCCGACGCCCTTGACGCCATCGAGTGCGGCGGTATCGGCCTTGTTCACGTCGACCTGGGCAAAAGCGAAGCTCATCGTAGCGCACAGCGTTGCGACCGCCAGCATCAGATTCTTGATCATGTTGATTTTCTCCGTGGGTAAGTCAAGCGGGGAAAGCGGATGCGATCCCTCGCGCTTAACGGCTCAAGCGTGGGGCACCGTTGGCCTGATTCGCTTGAGCGGAATCAACGGTGCGTTCGAGCCCATCAATCCCATCCGCGAACAAACAATCGGGGTCAGACCACCATTTTCCGGAACATTCCGGAAAATGGTGGTCTGACCCCGAAGTTACGGAACATTCCGGAAAATGGTGGTCTGACCCCGAAGTTAATGACTCCGAAGTTTGGGAATTTATTTGCCGAAGAGCTCGGCGCGGGTGACGGTGGCGGTGCCGAGCTTGCCGACCACGATGCCGCCCGCGCGGTTGGCGGTCATGATGGCGTCGGACATTGTCATGCCAGCGCCCAGCATCGCGGCCATCGTCGCAATCACCGTGTCGCCGGCGCCAGAGACGTCGTAGACTTCGCGCGCGTCGGCGTGCACGTGCAGCACTTCGTCGGCCGTGTACAGGCTCATGCCTTCTTCCGAGCGCGTCAGCAGCAAGGCGTCGAGGCGCAGTTCTTCGCGCAGCGCCTGGGCTTTCGTGGTCAGCTGGTCTTCGCTCGACCAGCTGCCCACTACCCGCTTCAGTTCCGACTTGTTCGGCGTGAGGACGGTGGCGCCGGCGTACGGCGTGAAGTCGTCGCCCTTCGGGTCGACCATGACGATCTTGCCCGCGGCGCGCGCGGCGGCTACCATCTGCTTGACGTTCACCAGGCTGCCCTTGTTGTAGTCGGACAGGATCACCACGCCGTAATCGGGCAGCAGCGCGTTGAACTGCGTGAGCTTGTCGCGCAAGACTTCGTCGGTCGGCGCTTCTTCGAAGTCGATCCGCAGCAGCTGCTGCTGGCGCCCGATCACGCGCAGCTTGATGATGGTGGAGATGGCGTCATCCCGCTGCAGGAAGCTGTGGATCTGCGAGTCGCGCAGCAGCGCTTCGACCTGGGCGCCCGCTTCGTCCGCGCCGACCACGCCCAGCAGCCCCGAATAGGCGCCCAGCGCCGCGGCATTGCGCGCGACGTTGGCTGCGCCGCCAAGGCGCTCTTCGCGCTTCTCGATGCGCACGATCGGCACCGGCGCTTCCGGCGAGATGCGGCTGACGTCACCGAACCAGTAGCGGTCCAGCATGACGTCGCCCACCACGAGAATGCGGACGTTTTCCAGGTTGGGCGTGGCGATGTGCGGATAGGTGTCCGCGGAGAGCAGGCGACTGATCATCTTGTCTGGTACCGGGGTTAGGTCATTACGTTCAGTTCTTCAGTGCGGCGCGGCGGGTACGAGTCCCAGCGGCTGCAGCCCGGGCATTGCCAGTAGAACTGGCGCGCCTTGAAGCCGCAGTGGCTGCACTGGTAGCGCGCCAGCTTCTGGGTGTAGCCGTGCACGAGGTTCTTAACCATCGACAGCTCGTCGAAGACTTCGGGCGGGGCATCCATCATGCGCGCTTCAAGCAGTTTGTCGAGGCCGAGCAGGGTCGGGGTGCGGCGCAGTTCTTCGACCACGAGGTCTTTCGCGGCCTGCGCGCCATCGAGCTCGGTGACGGCCTTGAACACGACTTCGATCAGGTCGATCGACGAGGCTTCGGCGAGGTAGGAGCGCAGCAGGTTGACGCCTTCCTGCGGCCGCCCTACCTTGCGGTAGCCGTCCATCAGGCGAGCGGCAACCAGCGCCACGTGCGGCACGCTTTGCTGTTCGACGCGGCGCCATGTCATCAGGGCGCCTTCGACGTCGCCGCGGGCCAGCAGCACGTCGCCAATCAGGATCGTGGCGCGCACGTTGGTGCGGTCCGAATGCAGCGACTGCTCCAGCAGCTCCATCGCTTCATCGGTATGCAGGTGCACCAGCGCGTCCTGCGCCAGCTCGCAGTAGAACTGGGCGATCTCTTTCTGGCGCATGCCGGCGCCCGATGACTGCAGCCCCTGCGCGGCCGTGATCGCGCGCTTCCATTCCTTTTCGCGCTGGTAGATCTCGAGCAGCGCGCGCTGCGCCTGCACGCCGTACTGCGAATCGACCAGGCCGTTGAAGGTCTCTTCGGCGCGGTCCAGCAGGCCGGCCTTGAGGTAGTCCATGCCAAGCTCGTAGCCTGCGTGGTGCTGCTGTTCGAGCGGCAGGTCGGGACGGGCGAGCAGGTTCTGGTGCACGCGGATCGCGCGTTCGACTTCGCCGCGGCGGCGGAACAGGTTCCCGAGCGCGAAGTGCATGTCGGCCGTTTCAGGATCGAGCTTGACGATCTCGATGAAGGCGTCGATGGCCTTGTCGGGCTGCTCGTTGAGCAGGAAGTTCAGGCCCTTGAAGTAGCCGCGCGGGAGCGTGCGCGATTCGGACACCAGCTGCTTGATGTCGACGCGCGCCGCAATCCAGCCGAGGCTGAAGAAGAGTGGGATGCCAAGAAGCATCCAGAATTCGAATTCCATGCGATTCTTTTTGTTTGTTTGATGGGTGCCGCGGGGTTATTGCCTGATGTTGACGCTGTCGGGCTGCGGCTGCACGGTGCTGGTGCGCGCCACGCTTTGCAGCGCTTCAATCGTGTTCTTGTGCTGGGAACTGAGGCGGCGGTGGCGGAACACGGTCGGCGTGACGGCCAGGATGCCGAGGGCGGCGCCGGCGACGAAGAAGGCCAGCAGCATCAGCACGAGCGGGCCGCGCAGTTCATAGTTCAGGAAAAAATGCAGGTCGACTTCCTGCGTGTTTTTCAGCGCGAAGCCGAAGAACAGCACGAACAGGAGAATGCCAACAAGGGTGGATACAAATTTCATCTGCGGGGTCCAAATGGAAGGGTTCGCGAGTGTGGCATCTTACCATTATACGTAGGGGCTGCCGAAGCAACTATCGGCGGGCTTGCACCGAAGCTGCACGCATGCTTCGCCCATAAAAAAACGGCACCCGCGGATGCCGTTTTCTGTGTCGCCAGACGACTTAATCTTCGATGATCGGCTGCCCGACCATCGCGTCTACGCGCTCGCGCAATTGCTTGCCCGGCTTGAAGTGCGGCACCCGTTTTTCGGGAACCATTACCTTGTCGCCGGACTTCGGATTGCGTCCGATGCGTGGCGGCCTGCTGTTCAGGGCAAAACTGCCGAAACCGCGGATCTCGATGCGCTGACCGGTCGCCAGGGCGTTGGTCATTGCATCGAGAATGGTCTTGACAGCATACTCCGCATCCTTGGCCACCAGCTGAGAGTAACGCTCAGCCAGGCGGTTGATCAACTCGGACTTGGTCATCTGGCAGTCCCGAAGGTCTTAGTTCTTGTTGTCGAACTTGGCCTTCAGCAGTGCGCCCAGGCTGGTGGTGCCCGATGCTGCATTGCTGTCGGAGGTCGTTGCCATCTTCTGCATTGCTTCCTGGGTGTCGACATTGTCTTTCGCCTTGATCGACAGCTGGATGCTGCGAGCCTTGCGGTCAATGTTGATAACCAGTGCTTCAACGCTGTCGCCGACCTTCATGTGGGTGCCGGCATCTTCAACGCGGTCGCGCGAGATTTCGGAAGCACGCAGGTAGCCTTCAACTTCTTCGGACAGCTGGATGACAGCGCCCTTAGGCTCAACCGACTTGACCGTACCCGTTACCAGGGAGCCTTTGTCGTTCATTGCCGCGAAGTTGTTGAACGGGTCGCCTTCGAGTTGCTTGACGCCCAGCGAAACGCGCTCGCGCTCCACGTCGATTGCCAGCACAACTGCTTCCAGCTCGTCGCCCTTCTTGAACTTGCGAACAGCTTCTTCGCCAGCTTCGGTCCACGACAGGTCCGACAGGTGTACCAGGCCGTCGATGTTGCCAGCCAGGCCGATGAACACGCCGAAGTCGGTGATCGACTTGATTGCGCCACGGACTTTGTCGCCCTTCTTGTGGGTCATGCCGAACTCGTCCCATGGGTTCGCTTTGCACTGCTTCATGCCCAGCGAAATGCGGCGACGCTCTTCGTCGATCTCCAGGACCATCACTTCTACTTCGTCGCCCAGCTGGACAACCTTGTTAGGAGCGACGTTCTTGTTGGTCCAGTCCATTTCGGAAACGTGTACCAGGCCTTCGATGCCCTGCTCGACTTCCACGAACGCGCCGTAGTCGGTGAGGTTGGTGACCTTGCCGAACAGACGGGTGCCCTGTGGGTAGCGACGCGACAGACCGGTCCATGGGTCATCGCCCAGCTGCTTCACGCCCAGCGAAACACGGTTCTTTTCCTGATCGTACTTCAGGACTTTGGCGGTGATTTCCTGGCCAACGGTCAGCACTTCCGATGGGTGACGCACACGACGCCATGCCAGGTCGGTGATGTGCAGCAGGCCGTCGATACCGCCCAGGTCCACGAACGCGCCGTAGTCGGTGATGTTCTTGACGACGCCGGTAACAACCGTGCCTTCTTTCAGGGTTTCCATCAGCTTCTGGCGCTCTTCGCCCATCGAAGCTTCGATGACAGCGCGGCGCGACAGCACAACGTTGTTGCGCTTGCGGTCGAGCTTGATAACCTTGAACTCGAGGGTCTTGCCTTCGAACGGGGTGGTGTCCTTGACCGGACGGGTGTCAACCAGCGAACCCGGCAGGAATGCGCGGATGCCGTTGGTCAGAACGGTCAGGCCGCCCTTGACTTTGCCGTTGACGGTACCGACGACGATTTCGCCCGATTCCATGGCTTTTTCCAGAGCCAGCCACGATGCCAGGCGCTTCGCCTTGTCACGCGACAGGATGGTGTCGCCGAAACCGTTTTCCAGCGACTCAATCGCTACGGAAACGAAATCGCCGACTTGAACTTCCAGTTCGCCCTGGTCGTTCTTGAATTCTTCGATAGGAATGAAAGCTTCGGACTTGAGGCCGGCGTTAACGATCACGAAGTTGTGGTCGAGACGAACGACTTCAGCGGAAATGACTTCGCCCGAACGCATGTCCTGGCGTGACAGCGACTCTTCGAAGAGCGCTGCGAAACTTTCCATACCGGTTGCTTCAGTTGTTGCAGTAGACATAGTTTTGATAGAGTTGGCCAGCAGGGCGTCACAAATGCGACCTGAACTGGGTTAAGTTAAAACAACACCCGTCCCCGACACATGCCGGAGCCGGGCACCTTGAAAGGCTGAAACTCTAGCCTTTTACTTCACTTGCGCATACCACCCGAGCACTTTTTCGACAGCTTGATCAGCAGTCATATGAGATGTATCAAGGAAATGCGCACCTTCTGCCGGTACCAGCGGGGCAATCGCCCGTTGAGTATCACGGTCGTCGCGCGCCTGCAAATCTGACAGGAGGTCTTCAATCTTAGCAGAAAACCCCTTGTCAATCAATTGCTTATATCGGCGTTGCGCCCGCGCCTCAACACTTGCGGTGAGGAATACTTTGAGCTGTGCATTGGGAAAGATTACCGTGCCCATGTCGCGCCCGTCGGCCACCAGGCCAGGGGCCTTGCGAAAGCCAAGTTGCAGCGCGAACAGGGCCTGGCGCACGGTCGGCAGCGCGGCGATCTGCGATGCCGCATTGCCAACTTCCTCGGCGCGGATGGCCTGGGTGACGTTTTCGTGGGCCAGCAGGATTTCGCCGCCAACGAAGCTGACCGGCAGGTGCTCGGCCAGTTTGGCAATGGCGTGCTCGTCGCGCAGGTCGGCGCCGCGGCGGATCGCCGTCAGCGCGGTCAGGCGGTACAGGGAGCCCGAATCGAGGAAGTGGAAACCGAGTTTGTCGGCGACCTTGTGGGCGACCGTGCCCTTGCCCGATGCGGTCGGGCCGTCGATGGTGATGACGGGGATGTGCGAATTTGGCATATTGGTTATTAGTTGTTTGCTGCAGGGGCGAAGGTCAGAACAGTTCGGTGCGGGCGATGCCCGCGAAGGCGGTGAAGTAATCGGGGAAGGTCTTGCCGACGCATTTCGGATCCATGATGCGCATGCGGTTGCCGCGCCGCGCCGCGCCGTCCAGCGTCGCCAGCGAGAAGCACATCGCCATGCGGTGGTCGTCGTAGGTATCGATGCTGGCCGGCTGGATCTCGCCTGGGGGCGTGACGCTGATGTAGTCCGCGCCCTCGTCCACCGTGGCGCCCAGCTTGCGCAGCTCGGTCGCCATCGCGGCCAGGCGGTCGGTCTCCTTCACGCGCCAGCTGGCGATATTGCGCAGCGTGGTGGTGCCGTCGGCGTACAGCGCGGCCACGGCCAAGGTCATCGCGGCATCGGGAATGTGGTTGAAATCGGCATCGATGGCTTTTAGTACGCCGTTTGATTTGGCCTCGATCCAGTTGTCGCCGCGGGTGATGGTCGCGCCCATCATCTCCAGCGCATCGGCGAAGCGCACATCGCCCTGGATGCTGTCGCGCCCTACTCCCTCGACCCGCACCGGGCCGCCGGCAATGGCACCGGCTGCGAGGAAGTACGAGGCCGACGAGGCGTCGCCTTCCACGTGGATGCTGCCCGGGCTGGCGTAGTGCTGCGCCGGCCGCACCGTGAACGACTGCCAGCCATCCTGCTCCACCGTCACGCCAAAGCGGCGCATCAGGTTCAGCGTGATTTCGATGTACGGCTTGGAGATCAGTTCGCCCTCGACGTCGATAACGACCGGATGCTCCTTCGCCATCAGCGGCGCGGACATCAGCAGCGCGGTCAGGAACTGGCTCGACACATCGCCGCGCACGCTCATGCGCTGTTGCGCGTGGATGTGACCGCGGCGGATGCGCAGCGGCGGGAAGCCTTCGACGCCGGTGTACTCGATCTGGGCGCCAACCGCGCTAAGCGCCTCGACCAGGTCGCCGATCGGGCGCTCGTGCATGCGCGAGACGCCGTGCAGCGTGTAGTCGCCGCCGATGACCGCCAGCGCAGCCGTCAGCGGACGGATCGCGGTGCCAGCGTTACCCATGAACAGGTCAGCTTCGTGCACCGGCAGCTTGCCGCCTTCGCCGTGGACGATGTGGGTGCGTTCGTCGACCTGCTCCCACTTGATGCCCAGCGAGCGCAGCGCGCCCAGCATCACCAGCGTGTCGTCGGACGCCAGCAGGTCGTGGATGGTGGTGGTGCCTTCGGCCAGCGCGGCCAGTAGCAGCGTGCGGTTGGAGATGCTCTTGGAGCCGGGCAGGCGCACCACGCCCTCCACTTGCATGACAGGTTCGAGGTCGATGTAGTGCGCGAATTGCGTGTGCTGCGTCATGCAAAAATCCTTGGGGTTTATTCTGCGGTTTCGTGCCCGGGCGGCTTCTCGGCGGCCTCGATGGCTTCGATCCACTGGCGGCGCGCGTGCTGGGCGTTGGCGTAGACCGACTCGAGGCCGGCGCCGTCGCCTGCTGCCAGCATGGCGCGAAGGCCGGTCAATTGTGCCAGATATGCGTCAAGCTCGCCCAGCAGCGCTTCGCGGTTGGCCAGGCTGATATCGCGCCACATCTCGGGCGATGAACCGGCGATGCGCGTGAAGTCGCGGAAGCCGCTGGCGGCGTATTGGAACAGCTGCCTGGCGTGCGGCTTGTTGGCGATATCGTCCACCAGCGCGTAGGCCAGCATGTGCGGCAGGTGGCTGACGGCGGCAAATACTTTGTCATGCTCCGCTGGCGAGAGCTTGTGGATGATGGCGCCGCAGGCGCGCCATGCGGCCGCGACCTGCTCGACGGCTGCGTCGGCATTCTCCGGCAGCGGGGTCAGGACCACTTTTTTGCCGACATAGAGGTCGGGGATGGCCGCATCGGGCCCGTTGGTCTCGCGGCCCGCAATCGGGTGGCCGGGCACGAACTGGCCGATCCGCCCGCCCAGCGCTTCACGCGCGGACTGCACAACGTCGGACTTGGTGCTGCCGGCGTCGGTCACCACCGTCTGCGGCTCAAGGTGCGGAAGGATGGACGACAGGATCGCGCCGGTCTGCGCGACGGGCGCCGCGATCAGCACAAGGTCGGCGCCGCGCATCGCATCGGCTACCGAAGTGGCGACTTCATCGACGATACCCAGTTCGAGCGCGCGCGCCATCGCTTCCGCCGAGCGGCCGACACCGACGATTGTCCCGGGCGCATTGGCGCATCGAAGCGCCCGCGCGAACGAGCCGCCGATCAACCCAACGCCGAAGATGACGACCTTGCCCGTCACGTCAGCCCAGCGCGTTTTTCAGCGCTGCGATGAAGACCGCGTTTTCCTTCGGCAGGCCGATGGAAATGCGCAGCCACTGCGGCAGTCCGTAGTTGCTGACCGGACGCACGATCACGCCTTGCCTGAGCAGCGCCAGGTTGACGCGCGCGCCCGCCTGGTCGTCGTCGCCGACGCGAACCAGCACGAAGTTACCGAACGACGGCACGTATTCGAGTCCCAGTTCGTCGAACGCTTCAACAAACTGCTGGTAGCCGGCGGCGTTGTTGCGCGCGCCCTCTTCCAGGAACGCGGTGTCGTTCAGCGCCGCAATCGCGGCGGCCTGCGCCAGCGAATTGACGTTGAACGGCTGGCGGATGCGGTTCATCAGGTCCGTCACGGCAGGCTGCGCGATCGCGAAGCCGACGCGCAGGCCGGCCAGGCCATAGGCCTTGCTGAAGGTGCGCGAGACAACCAGGTTCGGATACTTGCGCACCCACTGGGCCGACTCGAACTGGTGTTCCGGCGCGAGGAATTCGTTGTACGCCTCGTCCAGCACCACGATGACGGTTTCCGGAACCTTGTCCAGGAACGCTTCGATTTGCGCAGCGGGGATGAAGGTGCCGGTCGGGTTGTTGGGATTGGCGATGAATACCAGCCTGGTGTCGGCATCGATTGCCGCTGCCATCGCCTCGAGGTCATGACCGTATTCGGTGGCCGGCACCACGATTGCGCGCGCGCCGACACCCTGCGTCGCGAGTGCGTAGACCGCGAACGAATACTGCGAGTACACGACCGCCTGGCCCTTTTGCACAAAGGCGTGAGCGGCGATTTCGAGGATGTCGTTGCTGCCGTTGCCCAGCGTGATCCAGTCGGCCGGCACGTCGTAGCGCTTGGCCAGCGCGGCCTTCAGGTCGAAGCCGTTCGCATCGGGATAACGTCCGAGGTCGGCCACTGCGGCTGCCATTGCCTTCTTGCTCGACTCCGGCACGCCGAACGGGTTCTCGTTCGATGCGAGCTTGACGATATTGGCTTCGTCGAGGCCGAACTCGCGCGCGACTTCCGCGATTGGCTTGCCTGCCTGGTAAGGAGCGATGGCGCGTACGTAATCTGGACCGAAATGCTTGGACATGTAAATCTCGATTAAAAGTGGTTAGAGGCTGAGCGGGTAAGAACCCAGCACTTTGAAGAATGCAGCGTTATCTTTAAGTTCGAGCAGCGCGCGGGCGACGGCAGGATCCTGTTCGTGGCCTTCGATGTCCACGTAGAAGTAGTACTCCCATGTGCCGATGCGCGCCGGGCGCGATTCGAAGCGCGTCATCGACACGCCGTGCGTCGCCAGCGGCGCCAGCAGGTTGTACACGGCGCCGGCCTTGTTCGGCACCGCCAGCACCAGCGAGGTCTGGTCATGCCCGGACGGGTTGGTGCGCATCTGGCCGATGACGGCGAAGCGGGTACGGTTGTGCGGGTCGTCCTGGATGTGGCCTGCCACCACCGCCAGGCCGTACTGATGCCCCGCCATTTCGCTGGCGATTGCGGCGACCGACGGATCCTTGCTGGCCATGACCGCGGCTTCGGCGTTGGACGCCACCGCACGGCGTTCCAGCGCCGGATAATGCAGGTTGAGCCAGGCCTGGCACTGCGCCAGCGCCTGCGAATGCGCGCAGACGACGGTGACGCCGTCCATGCTGCCAGCCCTGGTCATCAGGCTGTGCTGGACCGCGATCGCGACTTCGCCGCTGATGACGGTGGTGGTAGCCAGCATCAGGTCGAGGGTGCGGTTGATTGCGCCCTCGGACGAATTCTCGACCGGCACCACGCCGAAATCGGCGGTGCCGGCTTCGGTGGCGCGGAACACCTCGTCGATCGACACGCAAGGCAGGCCTTCGACCGCGCGGCCGAACTGCTGGTACACCGCCTGCTCGCTGAACGTGCCGGCGGGGCCGAGGTAGGCCACGGTGACGCGGCGTTCGAGCGAACGGCAGGCCGACATGATCTCGCGGAAGATCGTCTGGATCTCAGGGTCCTTCAGCGGGCCTGGATTGCGGTCGGCGACGCCGCGCAGGACCTGCGCTTCGCGTTCGGGACGGAACACGGGCGCGTTGGTCTCGGCTTTGACATGGCCGACGTCCTGCGCGAGGCGAGCGCGGCGCGACAGCAGGTCAAGGATCTGCGCGTCGATGGCGTCGATCTGTTCGCGGAGTGGTTTTAGTTTGTCTGTCATGGTCTGCTACGTAACGACGGTGAATTTCACGCCGGCGCGTGTTTCAGCGGCCGGCGAACTCGTTCAAATAATCGACCAGGGATTGCACCCC
>DASWSX010000259.1:0-11626 GCA_036402435.1 Telluria sp.
CACGTTCCAGGCCTGGCATTCAGCGAGACCAGCTTCACGATCAACCCAAGCGCAGTCGGCCTCGAAGGTTGCGGCGGCAGCACCTGCACGGCAACCTACATCGATTTCAGCTACCGTGCTGAAGTAGACCAGACCAACACCAGCGCGACCACCGCATCGTTCGCGGAGACCGGTGGCGGCTTCTTCGGCACCTTCCGTACCGATCTGGGCGGCTCGCCAGTTGGCCAGACCGGCCTGGGCGACAGCTACCAGATGTACTTCGTCTTCAGCTCGACCGGTACCACGGCGGCAGGCGGCGGCGGCAGCATCGACGGCACCTTCAACTCTTTCGAATACACGATCTACCTGGATCCAGGCTTCAACACCACCCTGAGCAATCCAAGCCTGGGCGTGGCAAACGAGCAAGTTGTCCGCGGCGGCACCACCAGCGACGACATCGCTGTACTGGCAGGCACCCTGGAAACCGGTGGCTTCCACATCTTCAGCGGCCTGGCTAACGGTGACTTCAACGTGCTGGCAAATGCAGCGGCAATCGGCGACTTCTTCGGCGGCGCAGCCTTCGCCAGCGGCGTAGCACGCACCGACATCAATGGCGTGAACAGCAGCGTGATGGGCGTTTCGCCTACCAACCCGTTCGGTGACACGACCGACATCCTGATCAACGGTTCGGGTAACACCTCGTTCGAGCCAGTCGATGTACCAGAGCCAGCAAGCCTGGCACTGTTCGGCCTGGCACTGGCTGGTGTTGCCTTCACCCGCCGCGCCAAAAAAGCATAATAAAAAACGCTGCGACAAGCAGCGTTGATTGGTCGCTACAATCTCTAATGCCGTTCAGTCTGACTGAACGGCATTTTTTATTCGCGAAAAGAAAGCGGATCGACGTCCCACCCCTTGTCGAGATTTCTTACACTTCCGCCTCCTTTTCGGGCCCAGCTCTTGATCTACGTCAGCCAAGTCATTGATTTTAAAAAAGCCTCGACTGATTGGCACGCTTGATGCTTGCTCAGTGACGCGGTCGTAAAGCGACTGCCAGCGTACATAACCTACTAAAACAAGGGAGCCTGAAATGATCGAAACTAATAAAATCGGTAAATTCGTCGGCGGCGTATTGCTTGCATTGGCCAGCTCAGCGGCCCTGGCGGACCATGTAACGGGCTTGGCCTTTACCGAGGCCGATTTCACCATCAATCCTAGCGCCGTCGGTCTCACCGGATGTGGCGGCGGTACCTGCACCGCCCGCTACATCGATTTTAGCTACCGGGCTGAAGTCGACCAGACCAATACCGGTGCGGGCAGCGCGTCGTTCGCGGAAACCGGCGCCGGCTTTTTCGGTACCTTCCGTACCGACCTGGGCGGCTCGCCGGTCCCGCAGACCGGCCTTGGCAACAGCTACCAGATGTACTTCGTCTTCGACGCGACCGGTAAGACGGCGCCCGGTGGCGGCGGCAGCATTGACGGTACGTTCGACACCTTCGTGTACACGCTTTACCTCGATCCGGGCTTCAACACCACGCTAAGCCAGCCATCCGTCGGCCCGGCTAACGAAACGATCGTCCGCGGCGGCACCTTCCTCGATGACATCCCCGTCCTGACAGGTACGCTCGAATCGGGCGGATTCCACATTTTCAGCGGTTTGGCGAACGGCGACTTTGACGTCTTGGCCAGCGCGGTGCGGATTGGAAACTTCTTCGGTGGGGAAGCCTTTGCAACCGGCGAAGCACGCACCGACATCAATGGCGTAAACAGCAGCGTGCGCGGTATCCCGCTCGGCGATCCGTTCGCCGACACGATTGATATCATCATTGACGGGTCGGGCAATACGTCGTTCGCGCCGGTACCGGAGCCGGCGAGCCTAGCTCTGTTCGGCCTGGCGCTGGCCGGTATTGCGTTCACCCGGCGCAACAACAAAGCGTAAGAAAAAAACGCTGCGACCAGCAGCATTGATTGGCTGGCGTAACTTCTTGATGCCGTTCGGTCTGACCGAACGGCATTTTTTATGCGCCGGGGGAACCGGTTTTAGGCGAAATAAACGCCTTGTGGAACAGGTGGCGCGCGAGCAGCAGAGGCGGCATGCGCAGCCAGTTGGCGCGGATATACAGCGCCAGTTTTGCCGCGCCAGTTCCCCGCCGCGTGCAGCTGGCATGGCCGGGCATCAACCCATGGCCGAACAGCCAGTCCATCAGTGTTAGCAAGGCCGGGCCCGGCGCGTCGCGACCGGCGTCGGCCAGCACCGCCGCCGGCACCGGCGTGTCCAGCAACCGTTGCGCCATGCGCAGCGCGTAAAACAGCGGCCGGCCCAGCTCAAGCGCGCGCGCGCGCCCGGCCAGGCCATCCCAGAAACCAGGTTCGGCCTCGAAATGGCGCAGCAGGCGATCGATGTCGACCAGGTCGCGCAAGCCGTGCTCGAACTCGCCGTAGAACAGGTGGGTGGCACTGTGCAGCACCATGTCGGCCGGCGCCAGGGTCATGAAGTCGGCGTCGCCGTCGACCGGCCGCGCCCCGGCGCGCAGCTTGTCCGGGTCGGGCCGGGCGCGCGCGGTTTCGGGGAGGATCGCGTGATGCACGTCGATCAGGGTATCGCGCCGCAGGTTGTGCATCGGCGGCAGCTCATGCATCCATTCGCGGTAGTAGCGCTGGTCGTACGGGTCGGTGTGGCCGCTGATCCAGCCATGCTTCATCAGCGCGGCCTCGACGTGGTTGAGCGATCCTTTCGGCACCATGATGTCAATGTCGGAGAACAGGCGCCCGCTGGCAGGAGGCAGCCCGGCGGCCGCGTAGGCCCCGCCCTTGAGCAGGATCGGCCTGAGCCCCAGCCCGGCCAGTGCGCGGCGGATTTGTTCAATTTCCCAATGGACGGCGCGGCGGTGCCGTGCGGCCAGCATCTGCGACCATTCCAGGTGGGTGCGGGCCTGCTGCGGTACCTGGCCGAGCAGGCCGTGCTCTTCAAGCAAGCTGTGCAGCCTTGTTACCAGCCGCGCGCTGGCGGCCTGGCGCAGCAGCAAATCCCACTCGCCGGGGCTGAGCGCGCCCAGCCGCCCGGGCTGGCGCAGCACCTGGATCAGCAATGGCAGCGTGCTCACGCGGGCGCGCGCGCCAGTTGCGCGAAGGTGTCGAGGGCGTCGTCCAGCGCGCTGTAGGTAAAGCTGTAGCACCCGGCCCGTTCGATGACGCCGCCGAGAGCGTCGAACCCGGCATGGCCGAGCACCGTGTAGTTGAACGCGTTGGCGGCCAGTTGCATGAACGCGCCGGCGCGTCCGAGCGGCGCCAGTACCGGGGCGGCTCCGGCTTCATACTTGGGAAAGATGACCCAGGCCGGCAGCGCGCATTCGGCGGCGCGCGCCACGCTGTCGGACGGCGCCTTCAGGTGCGCGACCGTGCCTTTGACGGTGTCGCTGACGAGCCGGCTGAATACCGTGCCCTGCACATAGTCGCCGATGATGCCGATCGCGGCGTTCTTCAGGCTGATCGGGCGCGGCAGCGGTTCGACCATGCCGTCGGCCAGCCGGATCATGGCCAGCTCGTCGGAAAGCAGGCGCCAGCCGTTATGGACCAATGCCGCGCACAGGGTACTTTTTCCGGACCCCGACGGGGCAGGCAAGATGGCGGCACGCCCATTCTTTTCGACCACGGCAGCATGGATCACCAGGTAGCTATGGGCCCGGCTCGCCACGCACCAGTTCAGCCCCCATTCGAACATGGGGAAGGCCTGGTCGAGCGGAAGCGGGCGGAAGATGGCGGCGCCGTCGTACAGGAATTTGACTTGCGGCCTGAACCAGCGCCGTGGCCCGGCCGGGCGCGTCAGCGCAATGTGGAAGTCGGCGAACGGCGCGTCGTCGCGCAGCGGATAGTCGGGGTAGAGCAGCGCGATGCCGTCGGCAACCGTGCCGATCGGGCTGGTGACGCGCGCCACGAAGGCGCCGGTCTGCAGGCGCAGGCCCGGGCCGGCAAGGCGGGCGCCCAGTTCGGCGCGGGTCAGCGAGGCGACCGTCGGCGTCATGCAGCTTCGATCAGCGACATCGCCGCCAGCTCGTCGAGCATGGCGGGAATTTCGTCGACTTCCTGCTGGTCGAGCCCGAGCGCGCCGCGCAGCCGTTCGGCCAGCGCAGCGGCATTGCCGGGTTCGGCCGCGACCGCGCGCAACAGCAGCATGGCGCTGCCGTCGAGCAGATGGGTGTCGCCCGACAGGTTGTTGTAGACGACGAATTCATCGTCCCATTCGCGGTGCCGCAGCGCCTGTCCGGGAATCGCCCGCCAGGTGCGATCGCTCACTCGCGTTTCGATCCCATCGTGGCTTGCAGGTACTCGACGACGTCTTCGGCGTCCCAGTCGACACCCGGCTTGGGATGGTAGTAGCCGGAGCGCAGTTCAGTCCACATGCGCTGAATGTGCCGGTCGCCGATGAAGCCGATGCGGCCCGAGTGGATATTCAGGTAGGTCGCGGCAAGATGGCGGCCGAGGCCGTAGTTGTCCCACTGTTTCGGCTCGAGGATGTCCTCCAGCGAACAGGTGTTGTAGGACGAGTTTGCCGGGCAGTTAAAGATTGCGCCGAAGGCCAGCACCTTGTTCACCGGCCAGCCGTCGTGGGTTTTCCAGTACCCCGGCGAGCGGCCGGCGCAGGCAGCGGCCGACGCCGGATCCTGGCTCTGCAGGCCGCCCGAGACCGAACCGGACGGCGCCGCGCAGACGTCCGCCGCCATGCCGGCCTTGCTGGTGATCGTGACGAGGGCGCCGGTAACGCCGACGCCGGCGCGGGCGAATCGGCGGCGCGCAGCGCCGTGGGCAGTGATCGGTGGGGCGGCGTCGCGCCCGGCTTGCTGGTCCTGGTTGTTCATTTGCATCCCCATTATTGTATGGTGGCCGGCCGCCCGGTCCCCGCGGTTATGCCCGCAATCGTCAATACGCAAGTTCCATTCCAGTTCCTAACGTCCAGAAATAGTTTGAAAGAAATCAATTACTTGCTAAAACTGGAGAGAATAACTGGCGCAACTATATTGATCTGCACAAAAACCTGTAAGGTTTTTCGACGATACGTGCCGATGATGACACAGGGGGACGCAGATAGGATGGGGATTGCAAAAATACAACGCTGACAGGGCGCGACCGGGCGGCCGCGCCCTTTACAACTTAGAAGTAGCTTTCCGGGATGATCAGGATATCGCCTGGGTACATGTAGGTATTGGCCGAAATGTCGCCATCCTTGATCAGGTCGTTCAGGCGGACCTTCATGGTCTGCTGCTGGCCATTGATGGTCCGGATGATGGTCGCGCGGTTACCGGCGGCAAATTCGGTCACGCCGCCCACGGCGATCAGGACATCCATCAGCGACATGTTGCGGCGGAACGGCAGCGCCTGCGGACGGGCAGCCTGGCCGATCACACGCACCTGCTCGCTGAAATTGCCTACGAAACTGGTCACGATCACGGTGACCACCGGCTGCTGGATGAACTTTGCCAGCGCCTTTTCAATGTCGCGCGCCAGTTCGGTCGGGGTCTTGCCGGCCGCTTGCAGGTCTTCGACCAGCGGGGTGGTGATCTTGCCGTCCGGACGCACCGGGATGTTTTGCGACACTTCCGGATTGCGCCACACCACGATCGACAGGCTGTCGCCGGGGCCGATCAGGTAGTCGGCGTTCGGGGCCTGCTGCTGCTGGGGCGCAAGCTTGCTGCCGCTGCTGGCACAACCACCGAGGGTCAGCGCGGTCAGCGCCAGCGCGGAATAAGCCAGCAGTTTCATCAGTTTTTGTTGAAGAGTGTTCACCTGGATATCCTTATTTTTTGCCGAGATGGTGGAGCGCCTGCGATTATTCCTACAAGCAACTATGCTTTCAAGAATTTCTATTTTAGCATTAAATTTTTTTGACAAAAGCTGCACGATTGCAAATGTGCGACTTAGCGCGCTTTTCTTTCTAACAGTTCGCGGATATAGCCGGACGGGATCGCGTAGCTGATCCCGCTCGGGTGCGAGATCGCCGACTCCTTCAGGCCCTTGATCTGGACCATGCTAATAATACCGTAGACCACCCCGGTGTCCGGATCGTACAGCGGGCTGCCGCTGTTGCCGGGATAGGCCGTCCCGTCCAGCTGGAAGATCATGAAGGGCGTCTTCTGCAGCTGCCGCAGCACGCGCGGATTCAGGTTGCGCGATCCGAGCGAGGGCATCACCACCGGGGTGATCGCCGACAGCATCGCACGGTGGGTAGCGCGGTGCAGGCCCAGCGCCATGCCCAGCGGGAAACCGGTGAAGGCAAAGTTGCGGCCTTCGAGTGCCGTGGCCGAGTCGCCAATCTGCAGCGCCGGCAGCGGGACGCCGGTCAGGCGCAGGTGGGCCAGGTCGTGTTCCTTGTCGATCCCTGCCAGCGTGGCGGCCCGGAAGGAAAGCTCGGTGCCGCTGCCGACCACGATCCCCAGGGTTTCCATCTTCTCGGTATCGGGCAGCTCGGGGATGCTGTGCGCGTTGGTGATCACCGACAGGCCGTCGCCCACGGCGAACCCGGTGGCCACGAAACGGATCGACGGGCTGCGGGTGCGCTGGTAGGTTCCGATCCCGACCACGGAGGGCTTGATTGCCGCAATCGTACGGCTCAGCTCGGCCGCTGCCGCAGGCGTTTGCGCAACACTAATCAGGAAGGCAAGGCCGGCAAGCGTGAAAGCATTGCGATAAACAAGGTTGCGGGCGATCATAGGGCGAACAATTGATGAGTGCGCATCGTGCACGGACCGGTTCAGACTATACGGCAACGGTTGCCAACGCAAGAATTGCCCAATTGAACGTATCGGGACACGGCTGAGTGTTGGCATTTTGGCTTATTTTCCCGCGCACGATTGCGTTTTAACATCACGATTTTTCCGTCTGTGCGAGAATCTTTACTCGCAGAAATAATGAACTCCGCACGATAGTTTCCGGCCTCCGACCGCGCCCACAGATTGCATCGGAGATAAGGGAAACGTGCGGATTTAATAGCAACGAGTCATGAATTGTCATGTATGATATGACATTACTAAATGCCAGCGGGCAATTTTCTACGGGAGAGAGACTCCTGCGGAGCCCCTGGCGAAGCACTTAAACCGACGTGCGGCCGCCCCGGTGGCCGCTCCTGGCACGGCTGCGCATGCGGCCTGCCTTTAATAGGCGAGAACGACAAGATGGCTGAATTAAGCGCCCTGATTACCTCCTTCCTGAAGTCGATCTGGAAATACCGCTGGCATGCGGTGATTGTTTCCTGGATCGTCGCGATCATTGGATGGATCACTGTTTACCGGATGCCCGACGACTACCAGGCCTCGGCCCGCGTGTACGTCGACACCCAGAGCATCCTGCGCCCGCTGCTGTCCGGGATGACCAGTGTTCCCAACCTCGACCAGCAGGTGGCGTTCATGCGCCGTACCCTGATCAGCCGTCCGAACGTCGAGAAGGTGATCCGCATGGTCGACCTTGACATCAAGTCGAAGACGCCGGCCCAGCACGAGGAGCTGGTCGATGAGCTGATGGGCAACATCACCATCACCGGCACCGACCGCGACGACATCTATACGATCGCCTACAGCAATCCCGACCCGAAGTTGGGCAAGGACGTGGTGCAGTCGCTGCTGACGATCTTCGTGGAAGGCAGTTTCGGCAGCAAGCGCCAGGATTCCGAGAAGGCAATCGAGTTCATCGACGACCAGATCAAGACCTATGAAACCAAACTTGCCACGGCGGAAAACGCGCTGAAGGACTTCAAGATCAAGAACATGGGCTTGCTGCCGCGCGAAGGTGGCTTCAGCGGCCAGATGAGCGGCGTCACCGACCAGCTCAGCCAAGCCAGGCTCGAGCTGTCCGAAGCTGAACAGGCGCGCAACGCGATCGCGCGCCAGGTCGCGGCCAACAGCGGCGGCGCCGTCACTGGCGGTGGCCGCATGGTCCCGATCGAAAACCCGGAACTCGACGCGCGCATCTTCAACCTGCAGAAGAACCTCGACCAGCTGCGCATGCAGTACACCGAAGCGCATCCGGACATCGTGGCGGCCAAGCGCCTGCTGGTCCAGCTGGAAGCGAAGAAGGCCGAGGAAGCCACCCGCACCCGCCGCGCCTCCGATCCGGTCGCGCCTGTCAGCCCGATGATGCAGCAGCTCAAGGTGCAGCTGGCCACCGAGGAAGCGCGCGTGGCGTCGCTGCGTGCCCGCGTCAACGAATATGCATCGCGCAGCGAGCGCCTGAAATCGCAAAGCGCGGTGGCGCCGGAAGTCGAAGCGCAGCTGGCCCAGCTGAACCGCGATTACGAAGTGAACAAGGACAACTACACCAAGCTGGTCGAGCGCCGCGAGGCGGCCCGGCTTTCCGGAGACCTGAGTGCGACAACCGACGTGCTGACGTTCCGCGTGATCGACCCGCCAACCGTGCCGCTGCTGCCTAGCGGCCCGAAACGTTTGCAGTTCTCCTCGATCGTGTTCGTGCTGGCGCTGGCTGTCGGACTCGGGATTGCTTTCCTGATGAGCCAGCTGCGTCCGACCTTCATGTCGCAAGGTACGCTGCGCGAAACCACCGGCGTGCCGGTGCTCGGTTCGATCAGCATGAACTGGACGCCTGAGCAAAAAGTGAAACGGCGCAGCCGCCTGTACGCGTTCTCCGCGGCCGTGGCACTGCTGTTTGGCGTATATGCCGTGATGACGGCAGTTCTGATCGTGCCTGCGCTGTAACAGCGGCGGCCAATAAGGAATAAAAAATGAGTATTATTGAACGAGCAGCAAACCGGATCGAACACAAGAAGGAAGAGCCAACCATTGGCTCGCCGGCGCCGTTGAGCGCGCCGGAAAACCTGGCCGCGCCGGCCCCCGAGCCGATGATCGAGGCCGCCATGACACGCGCCCGCGCCGGGGCGCCAGCCGCCGGATCGCCGGCACCGGCCGCGCCAGCGCCTGCCATCGCGCCGCGCCCGGGCGCCCGCGTGGTCGAACTCGACATCGCCCGCATGCAGGCGATGGGCCTGGTGACCGCCGCCGGCGGCCGCACGCCGCTGGTGGAAGACTTCCGCATCATCAAGCGCCCGCTGCTCAAGCGCGCCTTTGCCGGCAACGACAGTGGCTCCCGTCCTGGCAACCTGATCATGGTCACCAGCGCCCTGCCGGGCGAAGGCAAGACCTTCTGCGCGGTCAACCTGGCGATGAGCATCGCGATGGAGCTGGACCACACCGTATTGCTGATCGACGCCGACGTGGCGCGCCCGTCCGTGCTGAGCACGCTGGGACTGCCGGCCGAACGCGGCCTGATGGACGTGCTGCTCGACGACAAGCTCGACGTCGCCGACGTCATGCTGCGCACCAACGTCGATACCTTGTCGATCCTGCCCGCCGGCACCAGCAACCCGCGCGCGACCGAGCTCCTGGCCAGCCAGACCATGAACGCGCTGCTCGAGGAAATCGCCAACCGCTATCCGGACCGGATCGTGATCTTCGATTCGCCGCCACTGCTGCTGACCAGCGAAGCGCACGTCCTGGCTTCGCACATGGGCCAGATCGTGGTCGTCGTCGAAGCCGAGCAGACTACCCAGCACGCCGTGCAGGAAGCGCTGGCCCAGCTCGAAGGCATGGACAACGTCAACCTGATCTACAACAAGACCCGCGAGTTCCCGGGCACGGAAACCTATAACTACAACTATGGCTAAGCCGAGCCGCCGCGCCGCGCTGGCGCTTGCGCCCCTGGCCCTGCTGGTGTCGCAGGCCGCCGGGGCCGCCTGGAAATTCGCCCCGGAAATCGAGGCCAAGGAAATCTTCACCGACAACGCGCGCCGCACGGTCAGCTCGCGCAACGAAAGCGCGTGGATCACCGAGATCACGCCAGGGCTGAAGGTATCGAACTACGGCCCGCGGATCCGCTTTGACGCGCTTTACCAGCTGCACTATTTCATCGGGCCGAGCGACGCCAACGGCGACAACACCCGCTCGTATTCCGAGCTGGCCGCGCGCCTGTCGGCGGCGCTGGTCGACGACTGGCTGTACTTCGACGGTTCGGCCAGCATCAGCCAGCAGGCCGTATCGGCGTTCGGCCCGCGCGTGACGCGCGCGTACGGCAACGAGAACGCGGCCGAGGTGCGCACCTGGCGCGCCAGCCCCTACCTGCGCCACCGCTTCGGCAATACTGCCACCGCCGAGCTGCGCTACGAGGTCGACTCGGTCGAGACCGGCCGCAGCGGCCTTGGCAACAGCGACGGCCAGACGGCGTCGGTGAGGATCAACAGCGGCCGCCGATTCGGCGACCTGGGCTGGAACGTGTTCGCGCGCGAGCGCCGCATCGACGACGAACTGACGCCGGAAACCAGCGAGGCGAACGCCCTGTTCGGCCTGCGCTATTCGATTGGCCGCACCTTCGCGCTGACCGGCGACGTCGGCTACGACAAGTACGATTATGGCGCGCTGGGCGGCGTCAACGAAGGCCGCTCCTGGTCGGCCGGCATGATCTGGACTCCGGGCGTGCGCACCCGCATCGAAGCGAACGCGGGGCGCCACTTCTATGGCGACAGCTACTTCCTGTCGGCAAACCACCGCACGCGCGCCACCGCCTGGTCGGTCAATTACAGCGATTCGGTCACCAATACCCGCTCGCAGTTCCTGCTGCCCTCGACCGTCGATACCGCCAGCATGCTCGACAGCCTGTTCCTGTCGGCCTTCCCCGATCCGGAAGAGCGCCGCCAGGCCGTCGACGCCTATATCCGCGCCACCGGCCTGCCGCCGACGCTGGCCGACAGCATCAACTACTTCAGCAACCGCTACTTCCTGCAGAAGCAGTTCCGCGCCGCCGTCGTGCTGCGCGGCGCCCGCAGCCGGATGGTGCTGTCCGCTCACGCGATGAAGCGCGACGCCCTGTCGAGCGCGGTGGCCGACAGCGCGCTGCTTGGCCCGTCGCTGCTGAACCTGAACGACAACACGAAGCAACACGGCGCCAGCGCGCTGTGGAGCTACCGCCTCAACTCTGGCATGGACCTGAACACCGGCCTCGAAGCGAACCGCACCGAATCGCTGACCACGGGCCGGGTAGGCAACCACACCACCGCTCGCGTGGCGCTCAACCGCCAGTTCGACCGCCGCCTGTCGGGCATGGTCGAAGTGCGCCGCGAGACCGGTCCGGCGTCTGCCTTTACCGGCAAATACACCGAGAACTCGGTGTCCGCTGCGGTCACCATGCGGTACTAAGGAAGCGACAACCGATATGTACGAACAATATTACGGACTCAGCGACAAGCCATTCCGGCTCCGCCCCGACCCCCACTTCTTCTATGGCAGCAAGGGCCACAAGCGCGCCATGGCCTACCTCGAGTACGGCCTGTCGCACGGCGAGGGCTTCATCGTCGTCACCGGCGAGGTAGGGGCCGGCAAGACCACCCTGGTGCGCAACCTGTTCAACCAGTTGCCGTCGGACCAGATCGTCGCCGCCCACATTGTCAACACCCACCTCGACGCCGAAGACACCCTGCGCACCGTGGTGGCCGCATTCGGCCTGCCGTATGAAAATTCCAGCAAGACGGCGATGCTGGCGCGCCTCGAGCAGTTCCTGCGCGCCTGCGACCAGGACGGCAAGCGCGCCTTGCTGGTGGTCGACGAAGCCCAGAACCTGACCCCGCGCGCGGTCGAGGAACTGCGCATGCTGTCGAACT
>DASWSX010000260.1:0-21655 GCA_036402435.1 Telluria sp.
GCCGACAGCCGCTTCTCCAGCTCCGCCTTCGCGGTTGCCAGCTCCTGCGGCACATTGCCTTCCAGCTTCTGGAACAGTTCCTCATGCAGCTTCAGCTCTTCGACCCACGCGTCCGTGTCGATCGAGGTGATCTGGTCGAACTGTTCGCGCGAGAAGTCGATGCCGTTCCAGTTGATGTCTTCGTAGGTTGGCGTCGTGCCAAACACATTCTCGGTGCCGCCTGCCTTGCCCTCGATGCGATCAAGCTTCCACTTCAGCACCCGCATGTTGTCGCCGAAACCTGGCCAAACGAACTTGCCTTCTGCATCGGTACGGAACCAGTTCACGCAGAAGATCTTCGGCAGGGCATCGCTGCCGTGCTGCTCGCCCACCTTGCGGCCCAGGTTGACCCAATGCTGGAAGTAGTGGCCCATGTTATAGCCGATGAAAGGCAGCATCGCGAACGGGTCGCGGCGCACAACGCCCATCTGGCCAGCCGCTGCAGCGGTGGTTTCGGAACCCATGGTCGCCGCCATGTACACGCCCTCGACCCAGTTGCGCGCCTCGGTCACCAGCGGCACCGTGGTCGAACGGCGGCCGCCGAAGATGAATGCCGAAATCGGCACGCCCGCAGGGTCGTCCCAGGCCGGATCGATGACCGGGTTCTGGGTCGCGGCAACGGTAAAGCGTGCGTTCGGATGCGCCGCCTTGGTACCCGATGCCGGCGTCCAGTCCTTGCCCTGCCAGTCGATCAGGTGCGCAGGCGGCTCCTTGGTCATGCCTTCCCACCAGACGTCGCCGTCGTCGGTCAGCGCGACGTTGGTGAAGATGACGTTCTCGCGCAGCGAGGCCATGCAGTTGTAGTTGGTCTTTTCGTTGGTACCCGGCGCGACGCCGAAGTAGCCCGCTTCCGGATTGATCGCATACAGGCGGCCGTCGGCGCCCGGCTTGATCCAGGCGATGTCGTCGCCGATGGTGGTGACTTTCCAGCCTTCGAAGCCGGTCGGGGGGATCAGCATCGCGTAGTTGGTCTTGCCGCAGGCCGACGGGAACGCCGCCGCAACATAATGCTTTTTGCCTTCCGGCGATTCGACGCCGAGGATCAGCATGTGTTCTGCCAGCCAGCCGGTGCTGCCCTGCTGCGCGTCCTGGTGGCCCATGTTCGATGCGATACGCAGCGCGAAGCATTTCTTGCCCAGCAGCGCATTGCCGCCGTAGCCGGAACCAAACGACCAGATCTCGCGGGTCTCTGGATAGTGCACGATGTACTTGGTCGGGTTGCACGGCCAGGACACGTCCTGCTGGCCCGGGCGCAGCGGTGCGCCGACACTGTGCACGCACGGCACGAAGGCGCCATCGGTACCGAGCACGTCGTACACGGCCTTGCCCATGCGCGTCATGATGCGCATGTTGACCGCGACGTAAGGCGAGTCGGACAGCTCGACGCCGATGTGGGCGATCGGCGAACCGAGCGGGCCCATCGAGAACGGCACCACGTACAGCGTGCGGCCGGCCATGCAGCCGTCGAACAGGCCGTGCAGGGTGCGGCGCATTTCTGCCGGGTCGGTCCAGTTGTTGGTCGGGCCGGCCTGTTCCTTCGTTTCGGAACAGATGAAGGTGCGGTCTTCGACGCGCGCCACGTCCGACGGATCGGACCAGGCCAGGTAGGAATTCGGGCGCTTCGCCGGGTTCAGCTTCTTCATCGTGCCGGCGGCAACCATCTCGCCGCACAGGCGGTCATACTCTTCGGACGAACCGTCGCACCAGTAAATGCGGGCAGGCTTGGTCAGGGCCGCCACTTCGGCGACCCAATTGATGAGCTTTTGATGCTTGATGTAAGCTGGGACGTTCAATGCTGCAACGCCACCCATGACGGGCTGATTCATAGTACCTCCAATGCCAATTAAAATTCTTTCGTGTCCTGCACGGCAGATCGTCGTCAGCTAGAGAGCTTGCGCGCGTGACGGGGAACGAGTTGGCGATCCGGGGTCCGGCGGTACGGCGGTCATGTCGACAGCTTCTGCGAGCGGCTGGTGGACTTTTTATTGCTGGGAGCTCGGCAATAAACCGTGGCGGATCCCAATTTTAGAGGGCGATTGTACACCCGCCCTTAGTCATTTAATATGCAACACCCTCAAAAATGTAGGAATAATGACCCACTAAAGTAGTAAGCTATTCCGAATCCGAACATTCCTGTTATTTACCTACGACGCCAGGGCTAACATCCGCCAACTCCCATGAAAATTGCGATTCTCGACGATTACCAGGACAGTGTCCGCAAGCTTTCCTGCTTCAGTTTATTGGACGGCCACGAGGTGAAAACATTCACCAATTCCTCGCGCGGAACAGGCCAGCTGGCGATCAGGCTGGCGCCATTCGATGCGCTGGTCCTGATCCGCGAACGCACCGCGCTGCCGCGTGCGCTGCTGTCGCGCCTGCCCAACCTGAAGCTGATTTCGCAGACCGGCAAGGTCAGCGGGCACATCGACGTCGCGGCGGCAAGCGAATACGGCATCGCGATCGCCGAAGGCGTCGGTTCACCGGTTGCCCCGGCCGAGCTGACGTGGGCGCTGATCATGGCGGCCACCCGAAAGATCGTGCCGTATGCGAACAACCTGAAGGATGGCCTGTGGCAAACTGCGTCGATCAACCCCGCGCTCAATGGCCTTGGCACTGTCCTGCATGGCCGCACATTGGGGATTTGGGGTTATGGCCGGATTGGACGCATGGTGGCCGGCTACGGCAAAGCGTTCGGCATGGACGTGGTGGTGTGGGGGAGCGAAACGAGCCGCAGCGCCGCGGTGACGGACGGATTTACGGCAGCGGGGAAGCGCGAGGAGCTGTTCGAGCGCGCCGATGTGCTGAGCCTGCACCTGCGCCTGTCCGACCAGACCCGTGGCGTCGTCACCGGGGCCGAGCTGGCGCGCATGAAGGACACTGCGCTGTTCGTCAACACCAGCCGGGCCGAGCTGGTAGCGGAAGGCGCACTGGAGCAAGCCCTGGGGCAAGGACGTCCGGGTTTCGCCGCGCTCGACGTGTTCGCCAGCGAACCGCTGGCGCCCGGTGCGCCGCTACTGCGCATGCCGACCGTGCTGGCGACGCCGCACATCGGCTATGTCGAGAAGGACAGCTACGAGCTCTACTTCGAGGCGGCATTCCGGAACATCGTCAGCTTCGCCAATGGCGAACCGGGCAACATCCTGAATCCGGAAGCGCTGTCCCGGAACCGGACCTAGCGCTCCTCTTCCTGCAGCGTCAGGCGTATTTTTGGCGCCGGCATGACGTGCGCGCGCGTCCATAATCCCGCCCAGCCCGGCGGCCAGGCGATCGCCGGGCCGTTATAAGCCGGCAAGCTGGCGCGCACCGGAATGACCGGGACGGGAGGGGTCGCGCGCAGGCCGCCGGCGACCGGCTTTTCCATATCCAGGCTGTACATGTAGCCCGGCAGCAGCGCATCGCACACGTCCGCGAACCATGCGGTGTGGTCCTCATCGCGGCCCAGCGCCTGCGCCAGTCCCTGCGGATCGAATTTCGCCAGTGCATGCACCAGCTCCTCGGTGGTCGCGCCTGGCGAATCGCCCCAGCCCATCACGGGATTGTTGTTGTATTCGGCGCCCGAGCCATACCAGCCTTCGCGCCAGGGACGCTGCATCCAGTCGCGCTGGCCGGTGAACAGATGCCAGCGCCAGTGCAGGCCGGACGGCTTGGGCCACGAATACAGGTACAGCTTTTCGTAACCGGCCGCGTGCAGCGAGCGCACCATGGCCATCAGCCGCGCGTGCGGCATGCGGTCGGGTGGCGCGCGCCGGAAAAGGATCGGCTCGCCATCGGCGTGCTGTACTTCGTCGGACGACAAATTGAGGTCGAGGGTGCGCGCTTCGGATCCGAAGCGCGCCGAGATCCAGCCGGTCAGCAGGTTGACGTGCGTAATGACGCCATACCCGCGATGGCGGTGGAAGATAACAGTTCCCGGGGCTAGTGCTTTCATGGCGTCAGTCTACTCATCTGATCGGGACGATTCTAGCGCAGTCACATATGGATACAGCCATTTGCGGCTATCATTAGCGAACTTTTTTCAGCGAGTTTATAAACGATCATGACTTTACGCCTTATCGCCACCGGCGGCACCTTCGACAAGCACTACAACGAACTCGACGGCACGCTCGGCTTTGCCGACAGCCATTTACCTGAAGTCATCGCGCGCAGCCGCATGACGGTTCCTGTCGCGCTCGAAGTGCTGCCACTGCTCGACTCGCTCGACATGCAGGACGCCGACCGCGCGCGCGTGCTGGCCGCCTGCAGCGCCGCCACCGAACAGGCGGTCGTCATTGTGCACGGCACCGACTCGATGCGCGAAACCGCGCGCGTGCTGGGTGCGGCCAAGCTGCAGAAAACCATCGTGCTGACCGGCGCCATGATTCCCTACGAGATCGCGAATTCGGATGCGCTGTTCAACCTGGGCTTTGCCTGCGGCGTGGCGCAGACGCTGCCAGCCGACGTGTATGTGGCCATGAACGGTCAGGTATTCCCGTGGGATACGGTGACAAAGAACCGGGCCGCGGGTGTTTTCGAGACGATGTAAGCGCGAACGCGCTTAGGCAGGGCTACCGTTTTGGAACAACGGCCAGGATGCAAATCCTGGCCGTTGGCGTTTTAGCGTGTGACGAGGTAGTACTTGATGCCGGTGCCAGTCGCGGTCGCGCCGCCGGTTTGCACCAGCGCTACGTGATTGTCGTTCGCGCTATGGAAGATCGCGATACCGTAGCTTTGCAGTCCAGCAACCAGCGGCAGCGCCACGTCTGCATCCGGCAGGAACAGCGCGCCGCTGAAGCGCTGGTAGCTGGCCGGATAGTTGACCGTGTACGGGTAGTAGCCCGTGTAGGTAGTCGACAGCGTGAGCGCCTGGTCGGCGCTGGACGAATGGCTCATCGACTGCATGGTGCCGCTGATGGACAGGCGTCCCGCATACTTCAGCGTATCGGTGTGGAAGAACGTCGCGCTCGAGGTGAACAGCAGGTCCTCGTTGCCCGACAAATAGAACGGCGAGTTCATCGAGAAATCACCGTGATACGGCGATTCGCCGGTACTGACCACGGCGCCGGTGGCCGGGTTGATCGTGAACGAATCGATGTCGGCCGGTGACAGCCCGCTCGACATCAGGAACACCTTGTTCTTGGTGGCGGCAAACACCCCGCGCTGGGTGCCGTAGAACGTCGCATAGCCTACGCCCAGCGTGCTGGTCAGGTTGGCGCCGGTACGGCCATTGATTACATGCACCGCCGGGTTGTTCCACTGGCCACCGCTGTGGCCTACCAGGTACACCATGCCTGCGTTGGTAGGGAAGGCGTCGGTCTGCGATCCTCCGCTGAGCGTTGAGCGCAGCAGCGTGGCGGTCTCGAGGTCGACCAGGCTGATGATGCCTTCATGCAGCACTGCGGCCAGCTTGCCGTCGGGGCTGAGGTTAAAGGCCTTGACGCCCATCGGCAGTGGAACCTGGCGCATGGAGGCGGTGAACGGGTCGACGATATGCAGCGCGTTCGGATTGGTCGCGATCGCAACGAAGCGGTCGATGCCGCGGCTGTAGCGCCACTCAAGCGGCACGAACGGCAGCGTGACGTCGGTGGTTACGCTGGCGAGCGCCTTGATGGTCACGTACGCAACACCGGTACTCTTGCCGTCAGTCACACTGAGCGATGCGACATACGTACCGGCGACATCCGGCGTGAACGCCAGCTGCGACGCTGTCGGCGCCGCGATCGTTGCGCTTGAACCGGCTGGACGTGCATCGATCGCCCAGGCATAAGTCAGGGTGTCGCCATCGTCGTCGTAGCTGAACGATGCGCTTGCCCCTGCACTGGTTCCTGCCAGAACCGACACGCGGCTGACATTGGTGACGGCGACCGGCGGCGTGTTGCCGCTCTCAATATTCAGGACCTGTTCCGAATACGCGCCGGCGGCATCGGTGACGCGCAGGCGCACCTGGTAGCTGCCTGCCACATCGGTGGTCAGCTGTACCGTGGCGCCGCTGGCGGCCGACAGTGTGGCCGTGCTGCCGTCCGGCCTGGTGGCCAGGGTCCAGCTGTACGTCAGGGCATCGCCGTCGGCGTCGGAACTGCCGGTGCCGCGCAAGGTCAGCGCCGTGTTGACCGGCAGCCGCAGCGCCGGGCCGCTGGCCTGGGCCACCGGGGTGGCGTTGCTGCTGATTGCCGCCACTGGGCGGCGGTTATTGACCGACACAGTGGTCTGGTAGGTGCTGGCGGCGCCGCGCGCGTCGGTGGCCACCAGTTTTACCACGTAGCTGCCGAGGACATCCGGGGCCAGCTGGCTGAACGCGCCGGTGGCGCTGGTCAGCGCGGCACTGCTGCCTGCCGGCTTGGAGACCAGGGTCCACGCATAGCTCAAGGTATTACCGTCCGGGTCGCTGCTGCCGCTGCCGCTCAATGCCACCGTGTAGCCTACCGCCGCCTCGACCGTATTGGAGCCCGCATTGGCGACGACTTCGGTGACGTTGGCCAGCACCAGCGTGAGCGGGGCATTGCCGAAGGCCTGGAACGGGTACACCGTTTCACTGTATGCGCCGGACGGGTCGGTGCCGCGCGCGCGGACCTTGTACAGGCCGGCGACATCGGTGACCAGGCGCGCCGTCTTGCCGGCCAGCGTCAGCCCTGCGCTGCTGCCAGCAGGACGTTCGAGCAGGAGCCAGGTAGTGGTGACCAGATCGCCATCGGCGTCGCTGCTGCCGCTGCCGTCCAGCAGGATAGCCGCCCCAACCGTCACCGGGCGCGACGCCGCGGTGCTCGGAACGGCTGTGTAGCTGGCGCTGACGGCGACCGACGTCACCGGAACCATATTGGCCTCGACCAGGATCGTGGCGTGCTTTTCGGCAGACGCACCGCGGCTGTCCGTGATGCGCACACCGGCGACGTAGGTGCCGGGCACGTCCGGTTTGAAAGCCAGTTTGGGAGAGGTGCCGGCGGCCAGTACCAGCATACTCGCCTGCGGCTTCGATACCAGTGTCCAGACATACGTCAGTACATCGCCGTCCGGATCCTTGCTGGCACCGGCGTCGAGGAGCACTTCGCTGCCCGCGAAAGTCGACACGTCCGCCGAGCCGCCGCTGGACACGCCCTGGCCGGAGAAGGTCAGAGTTGGCAGTGGCGCCGCATTGGCGGGGGCCGGCGCAGGCGCGGGGATGGAGTCGCCGCCCCCGCCGCCGCCACAACCAGCCAGCAGGCCCAACGACACGGCCATGGCCCCAATGGCGCGCCATGCGCCCGGCAAGATGATATGCATCTGGTATCCATTCTGTAGAGATATTGTTCTACAGAAAATTATACCGATGGTTGCGAAACAGTTGCAAAAAAATAAATGCAATTATGCAAACAGCATCGCTCGTTGTTTCGCCCGCACAACAGGCACTGAACGCCGCCGGAATTTGCCATCCACGGCGCCCAATCCCGCGGCTTAAGCCTTCGCTTCGCCGCCCAGCGCCTCGACGACATCTGCCATCATCTTGGCCAGTTCGCCCGTCATCAGCATCATATCGTTATCGAAACGCTCTTCATCATTGCGCGTGCTCGACTCTTTCTCATTGATCACGTCGAGCGGCTTGACGCCCTTGATCGCCAGCGACTCGGTCAGGACGAACGAAATCTTGTCGCTCCACGTCATCGCCAGGCGCGTGCACTGCTTGCCGGCCGCGATGTGGCGGCGGATATCGTCCACCTCCAGCGTGTGCTTCACGTAACGCACCGCGGCCTTGCTTTCGCCGGTCGCGCGCAGTTCGGTATCCTGGTCGACGGTAAAGCCGTGCGGCGCCTCGTCCATCTCCAGCCAGGCCGTCATCACCGCCACCGGCGAGCGCTGCACCCGCAGGCTTTCGAGCGGCATCCGGTCGACCGCCTTGAGCAGCAGCTTGATGACGTCATCCGCCTTGGACGGGCTGGCCGCATCGACCACCAGCCAGCCGTTGACCGGATCGATCCAGGTCCACACGTTGCTGCGGATGCTGAATGCGCGCGGCAGCAGCTCGTCGGCCACGCGTTCCTTCAATTCCTTCATCGCCTTCTTGCCCGGAGCGAAGCCTTGGGCCTCTTCCAGCTCGGCCGCCTTGGCCTTGGCCACCTGGTTGATGACCGAGGTCGGCAGCAGTTTCTTTTCGGTGCCCAGCAGGATCAGCATCTGCTTGTTTACGGTATGCACCAGGTTGCCGTTGCCGCGCGGCGAATCCCAGCCCTGGCGCAGCAACTCGTTGCTCGATGCCGGGGCAAACCGCATCGGCGCCAGCGCCTCTTCGAGTTGCTCGGGAGTGTAGGCCCACGGTGCGGGCAGGCGGTAAATCTGTAGATTCTTAAACCACATTTTGCTATGCCTTGTTTCAGTCAGTATTTCCAGGGGAACGCCATTCTACACGCTCGATCCGGCCCGGGAAGGGTGGATGTTGCTTGCGATGGCGCTTACATGTCGCTGCCGCCCTCGCCGAACAAGCTCAGCTGTTCGACGCCATCCGCCTCGCCCAGCCGTACGCCCAGCCCCAGCAGGCGAACCGGGCGCTTGCCGCGCTGCCAGGCGGTTTCGATCAGGTTTTCGAAATTGCCGAGGGTGGGCGCCGAGGCGGCCAATTCGACGGTGGTCTGGCGAAAATCGGAGAACTTTATCTTCGCGAAAGGTTTCTGCGCGAGCGACTCCGATCCGGAGCGCTTGATGCGCGCATGCAGCCGCTCGAGCAACTCCGGCAGCAAAGCCAGGCAGGCGGCCAGGTCAGGCACATCCGGGGTGTAGGTTTCTTCGACGCTGACCGACTTGCGCTCGCGCACGTTGGATACGGCGCGATTGTCGATGCCGCGGCACAAATCATGCAGGCGCGCGCCGAAGCTGCCGAAGTGGCGCTCCAGCTCCGGCATTGTCCAGCTGCGCAGGTCGCCGCAGGTATCCGCGCCCAGCTTGTTGAGTTTGGCTGCGGTCACCTTGCCGACGCCCCACAGCTTTTTAACCGGCAAAACGGCGACGAAGGCATCGACCTCGTCGGGCCGGACGAGGAACAAGCCGTCGGGCTTGTTCCAGTCGCTCGCCACTTTCGCAACGAACTTGTTGGGGCCCACGCCGGCCGACGCGGTGATGCCGACCGTGTCGAAGATGCGCCTGCGGATTTCCTGCGCGATCAGGGTCGCGCTGCCCTTGCAGTGCGGCGCCTCGGACACGTCGAGGTAAGCCTCGTCGAGCGACAGCGGCTCGACCAGTTCGGTGTAATCGTTATAGATAGCCAGGATCTGGCGCGACGCAACCCGGTACTTTTCCATGTTCGGCGGGATCACCACCAGGTCTGGGCACAGTTTGAGCGCCTGGGCGGTCGCCATCGCGGAATGGATGCCGTAACGGCGCGCCTCGTAATTGCAGGTGGCCACCACGCCGCGCTGGTCGGGACGTCCTCCGACGGCCAGCGGCACATCGCGCAGGGCCGGATTGTCGCGCATCTCGACGGATGCATAGAAACAATCGCAATCGCAATGGATGATTTTTCTGACGGGGGCGTTCACTCGGTGGCGTGCCCCAGGGGGCAACTACTGTAATTCCATACAGTATTAACGGAAATCGCTTTCGTTGCAAGTAAACGGCCAAAATGAAAGGGACGGGAAGCAAAAGCCCCCCGTCCCTTCGTTACATGACGTCCAGCCTGTTACTGCCCAGGTATTACCAGGTCAGCTTCAGGGTGTAGGTGCCGTTGGTTGCGCCGGTACCGCCGCTGTAGTACACCACACGAACGTAACGGGCAAACGTGCTGGTGCCGGTGTTGGTCACGCTCACGGTGTCGGTCAAGCCGGCGCCGTTCTCGCTCTTGGCCAGCAGCGCACCCGAACTGTTGTACACGTACAGGTCGTAGTCCTTGGTCGCGCCAGGGGTCAGGACCGAGGTCAGCGTCTTGCCAGCTGGCAGCTGGACAACGAAGTAGTCGGTGTCCGTGGTCGAGCCCATGTTGGCGTTGACCGTGGTGCCGCTGACGGTCACCGCATCAGCCGTGCCGGTCGTGTTGTTCGACTCGCTCTCGGCCAGCGTAGTGCCGCCACCGCCGCCGCCGCCGCCGCCAATTGCCGCATCGACCGCCGCATTGGCGTCGACGATACCGCTGCCGCAGCTGGTGCAGGTTGCCGGGAAGGCGCGCGAGCTCGACTTCAGCATGCTTTCGATCTGGTCAGGCGACAGCGTGGCGTTCTTCGACAGCATCAGGGCGGCGACGCCGGCAACGTGGGGCGTTGCCATCGAGGTGCCCTGGAAGAATGCGTAGCTGTCGGCACCTGGCGCGCCGGTGCCGGCGTTCAGGGTCGACAGGATGCCGTTGGCGGCAACGCTGGTGTCGCCGCCAGGCGCTGCAACGTCAACCACGGTGCCGTAGTTCGAGTACCAGGCGCGGCCACCCGAACGGTTGGTCGCGGCAACGGTCACCACGCCGGCGCAGTTGGCCGGGTTGGAGTTGCTGGCGTTCTGGTTTTCGTTACCGGCCGCCACGATCACCACCGTGCCGCGTGAGCGGGCGCTGTTGATCGCAGCCTGGCTGGTGGCGTCGCAGGCGCCGCCGCCGCCGAGCGACATGTTGATGACCTTGGCGACGTTGGCATTGGCCGGCACGCCGCTGACGGTGCCGCCCGACGACCAGATGATCGCGTCGGCGATGTCGGAGGTGTAGCCGCCGCACTTGCCCAGCACGCGGACCGGAACGACCTGCGAGTTGTAGGCTACGCCGGCAACGCCGGCGCCGTTGTTGGTGGCCGCGGCGATCGTGCCTGCCACGTGGGTGCCGTGCCAGCTGGAGTTCTGGGTCTGGGTCGGCTGGCCGCCGCCGCACTCGCCGGCGAGGACCTTGTCGCCCGGATCCGACGCGTCCGAATCGCGGCCGTTACCGTCATTCGAGACGAAGGTATCGGTGATGAAGTCGTAGCCGCCGACGATCCGGCCGCTCAGGTCGGCATGCGGACGGTAGCCGGTGTCGATCACGGCGACCTTGACGCCGGTGCCGGTCGCCTTGTCCCAGGCGGTGTTGACGCGCAGGCCGCCGGTTGCCTCGAAGTAGTGCCACTGTTCGTTGTAGCGGGTGTCGTTCGGGGTGAACAACTTTTGCATGATGCGGTCTGGTTCAGCGTATTCGACGTTCGGGTCGCGGTCCATCAGGTCGCGCGCCAGGGCCTGGACTTCGGCAACGCTCATGCGCTTGTTCAGCTTCATGACGTGGGCGCCGGTGGCGATGCCGTGCGACATCTTCATCGTCAGGCCGAACTGCTGGCCGGCGCGTGCCAGCATCGCGGCGCGGTCCTTGCCGACGGCGGCGTGCTTCGCAGCGCCCTTGCCTGCAGGCTGGGAGTCCTTGTACTTCACGATCATGCGGTCGGTCTGCATGGTCTGGGCAACAACCTGAGTCTCGAACTCAGGCACGGCCGCGTTAGCGGTCAGAGGCCCGCCAACCACGACTGCAGCCGCAAAAACTCCCAACAGCGCTGGATACGTCGAATGCTTCAGCTTCATGTTAAATCCTTTTCCGTAGAATTTATGGTGGCAGTCGCGCGCGCGGTCTCCGTGTCACGCTGCCGTTTTTTTCCTGCGAGCAATTGTCACGCAGTTCCACTTTTTAAGCAGATTTTGAAGATTACGACGAAACGGGAGGAAACATTCAGAAATTCAATTGCGTTCGGTGTATTTGCAACACTCAGCTGTAATGTTTGAGCGAAATCAAATGTTGTACGGCAAAAGCAGGATATGGCCGTGGGATTGTTTGTTTTAAATTGAACAAATTGGGGAAAATTTGTTAAAAAATTTAGATGGGGGGTGGGTGTCACGGGGGGAATTGGAGAGGATCATCACGCGAGGGAAACCTCGAAGTGGAAAAAAGGCCCGACAAAGTCGGACCCTTTTTTAGCTGGCAAAGCGAACGGGGCTCGCCTACGTGCCGCAGGCCGCGGATTTCCCTGCAGGGAAATCCCTTCGAGCCCCAATCCGTGTTTCTCCCCCCGGGAGAAACACTCCCCGCAGGGGGAACACTCTTTACTGTGGAATGGAAAAAGGGCCCGACAAGTCGGACCCTTTTTCTTTTTTCTGGCGGAGCGGACGGGGCTCGAACCCGCGACCCCCGGCGTGACAGGCCGGTATTCTAACCAACTGAACTACCACTCCGTTTTATTCTGATCGGTATTGCTGATCATGATGCAGGTCTCTGCGTTTGGTGGGTGCTGAGAGGCTCGAACTCCCGACCTACGCCTTGTAAGGGCGCCGCTCTACCAACTGAGCTAAGCACCCTTGCATGCTTGAACCCAGAGACTGCTTGCATCCGACGCTTGTCACCGCGTCTGAAGAGGCCGAATCATAGCGTATTCTTTCAGAACTGCGCAAGGGGTTTTCTAAAAATAAGCCCTGAAGCCGGAGAAAACCACCCCAACTTACGCGAACTTCAACATCGGCTCGCCACTCTCCACACGGTTGCGCCCGCCGCTCTTGGCCTGGTACAGCGCCTGGTCGGCGCGCGCCAGCGCGGCGTTGATGTTTTCGTTCGGGTCGATCAGCACCACGCCGATACTCACCGTCATCGCGTAGCCGTGCTTCGGCAGGATCACCCGTTCAACCGCTTCGCGCAGCCGCTCGGCGGCCTGCAACGCACCATTCAGGTCGGTGCCGGGCAGCGCCAGCGCGAACTCTTCGCCGCCTAGCCGCGCCATGATGTCGTGCTCGCGCAGCACCCCCAGCGAGGTCTCGGCGAACACGCACAGCGCTTCGTCGCCGCAGGCATGGCCGAAGCGGTCGTTGAGCGCCTTGAAATGGTCGATGTCGAGCATCATCAGCGAAATCGGCTTGCGCATGCGGGCCGACAGCATGCGCGCGGCATCGGTGCGCTCGAAGAAGGCGCGCCGGTTGACCAGCCCGGTCAGGCTGTCGGTGGTGGCCAGCAACGCCATCTCGCGGTCGTCCTTTTCCTTGCACAACAGGAGGAAGCCGAAGCCGTTGACGATCAGCAGCAGGTAGCCGGTGATGAAGGTGAAACTATGCGCCGCGTGCGGCGTCATCAGCGTGAAGCGGCCCGACATCATCTCGGTGAGCGCGCGCGCCGTCATGGCAAGGAAAAACACCGCGTCGTTCACGCCGATAATCTTGCGCAACAGCGAGCTTTCCGAGCCGGGCCGCAACAGCACGAACGCCATGGTGCCGATCATCGACGCAATCACGCTCGACATCATCGCGGTCACGCCATGAATCGGCACGCCCGTCAAACGCAGCGTGACATAGGCCACGATCGAGGCCCCGGCAAACGGATACAGCAGGCGCTTCCAGCGCGCGAAGCCAAAGAACGTGCAGTACGCCGCCACCTCCAGGGAGACGCCGAACATCAGCAGGCAGTTGGCGGCTATGTTCAGCCACAGCGGCGACGACGGGCCGTGCAGCCAGCCGATCAGGTAGGCGCTGCCCAGGACCAGCTTCGACCAGGTCCAGACGCGGATGGCCGGGTTGCCGGCCGAGCGCGCGTAGCCCGTCATCAGCACCGCAAAGCCGATGTTGCCGATGGCTAGCACCAGCATGAAAGTTTTTATGTCGATCACTACAGTTCCTCACGGGACACTACTGGTCGCCTCGCGGATGACGCGCGGCCCTCTTAATTTCATGCAGAAACATGCCTTTTGTAGGGTGGCATATCAATAATAAAATTATAACAGGTGTTTCCCAAAGGAATCATATTACACGCATTTGACACTTCGTGTGTTGCTGCGTGCGTGTTTAGTGGATGGCGTCTAGGACGGCTCAGGCGAGCGCCCGCTGGGTCCGCAGCATCGCGTCGAATTCGTCGGCGGGCATTGGCCGTGCGAACAGGTAACCCTGGGCGTAATCGCAGCCCGCTGCCAGCAGCAGTGAACGCTGCTGCTCGGTCTCGACGCCCTCGGCCACCACCCGAAGGCCGAGCTTGTGGGCCATCACGATGATCGCCTCGGACAGCGCCATGTCGCTCGACTGCGGCGCCAGGTTGCGGGTGAACGAGCGGTCGATCTTCAGGTAGTCGATGTCGAACTTCTTCAGGTAGGACAAGGAAGAGTACCCGGTGCCGAAATCGTCCAGGGCGACCTGGACGCCGGCGTCGCGCAGCTGCAACAGCTTGTCGGTCACGTCTGTGCTGGCGTCAAGCAGCAGGCCCTCGGTAATCTCCACCACCATCGCCGCGCCTTCCAGGCCGATTTTCTCCAGCTGCTCGAACCAGCGCTCGTAGCCCTGGCCCTCGCGCTGGAATTCGAGCGGCGACTGGTTGATGCTGACCTGAAATTCCGGATGGTACTCGTCGCGCCACCGCCGCGCCCACTGCGCCGATTCCCTGAACATCCACTCGCCAAGCTCGACGATCAGGCCGCTCGCCTCGGCCAGCGGGATGAATTCGACCGGGCTGACCAGCCCGCGCTGCGGATGGTGCCAGCGCACCAGCGCCTCGGCCTTGTGGATGCGCCCGGTACGCAGGTGCACGATCGGCTGGAAATACACGCGCAGCTGGTTGCCCTTGACGGCGCCGCGCAGGTCGTTAGTCAGGCGCATCCGGTTTATCGCAGCCACCTGCAGCGCCGGCGTGAAATAGCTGAAGCGGTTGCGCCCGGCCCCCTTGGCCGCGTACATCGCCTGGTCGGCATGCTTGAGCAGGTTGTCGACATCGTCGGCGTCGTCCGGAAACAGCGTGATGCCGATGCTGGCCGACACGAAGGCCTGTTCCTGGCCGAGATCGAACGGCGCGCGCAATACGTCGAGGATCTTCTGCGCGATCAGGTCGCCAAGCCCTGGATCGTCCAGGCCCGACAGGATCACGGTGAACTCGTCGCCGCCGAGACGCGCCACCGTATCGGTGGCGCGCACGCAGCTGCGGATGCGCCCGGACGCCTCGACCAGCAGCACGTCGCCCTGGTGGTGGCCAAGCGTGTCATTGACTTCCTTGAAGTGGTCGAGGTCGATGAACAGGACCGCCGTGCGCAAGCCGTCGCGCTTGCACTTGGCGATCTCCAGCGCGAGGCGGTCGTGGAACATGCGCCGGTTCGGCAGCTGGGTCAGCGTATCGAAGTTCGCCTGCTGCCAGATCAGCGCCTCCGATTTCTTCTTCTCGGTAACGTCCTCGATCATGCACAAGTGGTGCGGGTGAGCCTGCGATTCGGTTTCGATGGCGGCCACCGACATGGCGATCCATACCACCGAGCCGTCCGGCCGCAGCAGGCGCATGCTGGTCTTGGCCGCGCCGGCGCCCGGCATGATCAGCCCGTTAGCGTTGGCCGCTGCGTCGTCGGGGTGGACAAAGTCGCCCCAGTTGCCGCGCTTGATCTCGTCGAACGAGCGGCCGGTGATCTGGGCGTATCGCGGGTTGATGTCCCTGAACTCGCCGGTCGCAGAATCGATCAGCGCGATGCCCATCGGCGCCTCCTCGAACATCGTGCGGAAACGGCGCTCGCCCTTGCGGATGGTTTCGCGGGCGCGCTTGCGCTCGCGCGCCAGCATGGTCGAATGCAGCGCCGCGCCACCCAGCAGCACCACGCAGGCCGCCACCGCCAGCCGGAACGGCCAGGTCTGATGGAGCTTGACCTCGCCGCGGTACAGGAAGCCGTCGAACGACGCGTTCTTCGGCAACATGCCCAGTTCGGCATAGATGTCGGCGATATGGCGCCAGCGGTCCGGGTTCGTATAACCGAGTTCGACCAGCACCGGCTGCACCAGCGGCATCATCTGGCGCGCCTCGAACAGCAGGTGTTCGCGGTCGTGGCGGCGGCTGTACTTCGCCACGATCAGGTCGGCGATTTCTTCCGGGTGGCTCATCGCATACGCCCATCCCTTCATGCTCGCCTCACGGAACGCGCGCACGCGCTCGGGATGGCCGGCGATTTCGCGCTCGCTGGTGAACAGGTTGTCGCCGTAAAAGTCGATGCCGGCGGCGCGAGGGCTGTAGACGTCGTAGGCGAAGCCGTGCTTGTCCAGGTAATGGGGTTCGTTGGTGATATACGCCGAGTAAGCCTCGACCTTCCCGCGCACCAGGTCATTCGGATCGAAACTGTGCTCGACGCGGAGCAGGCTCGACAGGGGGACGCCCTCCTTCTTCAGGAATGCGATCAGTTCGTCGGCCTGGGTCAGCTCGTCGGTAAGCGAACCGATCATCACGCGTTTGCCGATGAGTTCGCGGATATCCGCGCCTTCCGCGGGCCGCCTGGTCAGCAGCACATACGGCGAATGCTGGAAAATCGTGCCAAGCACCACGACAGGCTTGCCTGCCAGGCGCGCCAGCAACAGGCTGCTGCTGCCGACGCCATACTGGGCCTTGCCGCCGATAACGTTACGCTCCGGCTCGTTACCGTCGCGGCCCTCCAGGATGCGCACGGCCAGGCCGGCATCGCGGTAATAGCCTTTTTCGACGGCGGCGTAATAGCCGGCGAACTGGAACTGGTGGGTATGTTTGAGCTGAAGGGTGACGGTCTCAAGCGCCTCGGCAGGCAATGCCGCGGCCAGTGCGAGTGCCAGCACGGCAACCTGGCGCAGGCTGGCCAGGGCATACATCCGTGCGGGCAGGTGTAAGAAAGTCATTATCAGAGCAGGCCGTCATCGACGGTGCGCTAGTGCTGAATATGTGTGGGATTGTACGTAAATTCTTACCCACTGTAAGTAAATTCCTACACGGAAACACATTTAGCAACAGCAACGCCGATTGTCGCTACGGCATCCCGCTCTTCGAGAACTTTCTACTTACGGCCCGGACGGGCCTTGCCCACGGCCGCTGGCTTGGCCTTGGTCTTGATGGTTGACAGGATCGATGGGCGGATCTTGCTTTCCGGTGCCATGAACGGCGTCGAGGTCGCCGCGCGCGGAACCGCGCGCTTTCCTGGCGCGACAAACTTCTCCGGACCGAATCCCGGCGCCAGGCGCTTGCCGCGCTCCCCGCCGGCTGGGGCTGCGTCGCTGCCTGTTGCAGGAATCAGGTGCTTGTCGCTGTTGCCGATCAGGTCGCCGCGGCCCATCTTCACCAGCGCCTCGCGCAGGATCGGCCAGTTCTCCGGGTCCTGGTAGCGCAGGAACGCCTTGTGGATCTTGCGGATCTTGCCGCTGCGCGCCGTTTCGACGATCTCGGAATCCTCAGTCACCTTCTTCAGCGGATTCTTGCGCGTGTGGTACATCGTCGTCGCCATCGCCATCGGCGTCGGCGTGAAGGTCTGCACCTGGTCGAGCTGGAAGTTGTTCTTCTTCAGCCACAGCGCCAGGTTCAGCATGTCCTCGTCGGTGGTACCCGGGTGGGCCGCGATGAAGTAAGGGATCAGGTACTGCTTCTTGCCCGCTTCCAGCGAGAACTTGTCGAACATGCGCTTGAACTCGTCGTACGCGCCGATGCCCGGCTTCATCATCTTGGTCAGCGTGTTTTCTTCGGTGTGCTCAGGCGCGATCTTCAGCAGGCCGCCGACGTGGTGCGTGACCAGTTCCTTGACGTACTCGGGCGAGCGCACGGCCAGGTCGTAGCGCAGGCCCGACGAAATCAGTACCTTCTTCACGCCGGGAATCGCGCGCGCCTTGCGGTACACGGAGATCAGCTTGCTGTGATCGGTGCCGAGGTTGACGCAGATGCTCGGATACACGCACGACAGGCGGCGGCAGCTTTCCTCGATCGTTTTGTCCTTGCATTGAAGGCGGTACATGTTCGCGGTCGGGCCGCCCAGGTCGGAAATGGTCCCGGTGAAGCCTTTCGTCTTGTCGCGGATGTGCTCGATCTCGCGCAGGATCGACGGCTCCGAGCGGCTCTGGATGATGCGCCCTTCGTGCTCGGTGATCGAGCAGAAGGTGCAGCCGCCGAAACAGCCGCGCATGATGTTGACCGAGAAGCGGATCATTTCCCACGCCGGGATACGGGCGTTGCCGTAGCTCGGGTGCGGCGCGCGCGCGTACGACAGGTCGAACACGCCGTCCATTTCGTCCATCTGCAGCGGCAGCGGCGGCGCGTTCAGCCACACGTCACGCTCGCCGTGGGCCTGCACCAGCGCGCGCGCGTTGCCCGGGTTCGATTCCAGGTGGAACACGCGCGAGGCGTGCGCGTACATTACCGGATCGTCCTTCACCACGTCGTAGGCCGGCAGGCGCACCACGGTCTTGTCGTGCTTTTCCTTCGCCGCGGCGGCGCGCTCTTCGCGCGTCATGATGCGGATCGGCTTGATAACTTCGGACTCTTTCGTTGCCGCATCGGTGGCACAGGCGGTTTTATCCTCTGGCATCATCGCGTACGGATCCTGGTGCGCCTCGACCTTGCCAGGCACATCGACGCGGGTCGAGTTGTGCACCGACCAGTCGTCGGCCGGCAGCCAGCCTTGCGGCACCATGAAGCCGGTACCGCGCAGGTCGCGGATGTCCTTGATGTTTTCGCCGGCGTTCAGGCGGTGGGCGAGGTCGACGATCGCGCGTTCGGCGTTACCGAACAGCAGCAGGTCGGCCTTCGAATCGGGCAGCACCGAGCGGCGCACTTTGTCCGACCAGTAATCGTAATGGGCGATGCGGCGCAGCGACGCCTCGATCGAACCGATGATGACCGGCACGTCCGGGTACGCCTCGCGCGCGCGCTGGGCGTACACGGTGACGGTGCGGTCCGGGCGCTTGTTCGGCTCGCCGTTCGCGGTGTACGCGTCTTCCGAACGGATCTTGCGGTCCGCCGTATAGCGGTTGATCATCGAATCCATGTTGCCGGCGGTGATGCCGAAGAACAGGCGCGGCTTGCCAAGGGCGCGGAACGGATCGGCCGACAGCCAGTCGGGCTGGCTGATGATGCCAACGCGGAAACCTTGCGCTTCCAGCACGCGACCGATCAGCGCCATGCCGAAGCTCGGATGGTCGATGTAAGCGTCGCCGGTGACGACGATGACGTCGCACTGGTCCCAGCCGAGTTTGTCCATCTCCGCACGGGTCATGGGGAGGAAAGGCGCAGCAGCAGCGCGGCTAGACCGCTTAGGGACGGTCGCAAACAGGTTCGATGGGGAGCTCATTGCGCGGTATTGTACCGGAAAAAGGTATGCAGGGCCGATGGCCGGGCATTTTGCAATGACGGCAGAGCTAGAAAAATGTCTTAAATATCAATAACTTGTGCCGATGCTGCGACACTGGAGGCATATGCCTCGGACCGTAGGGCGGACAAGGCGAAGCCGCCTCCGCCGAATTTGCGCGAATCTGCGCGAACAGGTCAAATCCCCATATTCTGCAAAATCCGCCCCAGCTCACGCAGCGTAGGCTCCAAAGTCGGGTGCTCCACCGCAAACCTGGCCGTGATCTCCTGCGTGCGCTCAGCCAGGCCGTACGGTCCGCCTTCTTCTTCCAGCTCTTCCTCGGCGCCCTTTTCGAGCAGGTTCTTGATGTCGCCATCGAGCTGGCGCAGCAATTCCTGCAGCTCGTCGTCGATATGCTCAGTCTGCTCAAGGTTGGCGTGTAGGCTCTTCAGGTGTGCCTTCAGGTTCGATGCGTCGTCGTTCAACATGTCAGGCTCGCTTTAGGTGGTGAAACGGGTGTGCAGGTACAGGTCCTCGACTTCCTTGCGCGCCCACGGCGTCTTGCGCAGGAACTTCAGGCTCGACTTGATGCTCGGGTCGCTGAGAAAACAGTTAATCACGATTCGCTTGCCCAGCTGGTCCCAGCCGTAATGGTCGACCAGTTTGGTCAGGATCGCTTCAAGGGTAATGCCGTGTAATTCCTGGACACTCATGCTGCTGCGCTTCCGGTTGCGTTGTTGAGAGAAAGTATATACCGATCCGGTACAGGCAGCTCACACGGGCAGCGCAAGCAGGTCGGGGGCGACGAAGCGTTCGCGCGCTTCCTGGCTGTCGAGGAGCGCGCTGGAATAGTGGCGGCCGAGGATGGCGCGTGCATCGTGGATCAGGCCCTGGTTGGCGTTGACGAACTGGTACCAGCTGACATTGCGGTCACCAGCGCCAGCTGCGCGCAGCAGGTGCATCAGCGCGACGGTGATCGTGGTGTGGAATTTGGTGGCGGCGCCGAGGTGCGTGGCGTAGGCGCGGATACCGCGGCAGGTGCCATCGACTGCCCGGTCGAAGTCGTGGCGCTGCAGGTTGATCCAGGCGAGGCGGATGTGGCCGGCATGGCTGAATTGCTCGGGCGGCAAAGTGCAGGCGGTGAAGCTGCTGAGGAATTCGTCGTCCGTCATCGTGATAGGTTCTTCGCCAAATAAGAAAAAGGGCGGATGCGCGACCGCGCATCCGCCCCAGCGTTACGGAATTGCTTAGTTTGCGGTCAGGCCGCGGCGGTCCAGCAATGGCTCGATCTTGGCGTCACGGCCGCGGAACTTGCGATACATTTCCATCGCATCCATGGTGCCGCCTTTCGACAGCAGCATCTTGCGGAAGTAGTCGCCGTTCTTGCGCGACAGGCCGCCGTTTTCCTTGAACCACTCAACCGTGTCCGCGTCCAGCTTCTCGCTCCACAGGTAGCCGTAGTAGCCGGCCGAATAGCCGCCCGAGAATACGTGCGAGAAGTACGTGGTGCGGTAGCGCGTCGGCACCGGTGCGAAGTCGACACCGGCCGCCTTCATCGCTTCGGCTTCGAAGCCCAGCACGTCGGTCGGGATCTGGTTCACGCCCAGCTGGTGCCAGCGCTGGTCAAGCATCGACGCGGCAAGGTACTCGGTGGTGCGGAAGCCTTCGTTGAACTTCTTCGATGCGATCACCTTGTCGAGCAGTTCCTTCGGCATCGGCGCGCCAGTCTTGTAGTGCTTGGCGTAGTTGGCCAGCACTTCCGGGTACACCGCCCACATCTCGTTGACCTGCGACGGGAACTCGACGAAGTCGCGCGGCACGCGGGTGCCGGCAAAACGCGGGTACTTCACGTCCGAGAACATGCCGTGCAGCGCGTGGCCGAATTCGTGGAACAGCGTGCGCAGTTCGTCGTACGTCAGCAGCGTCGCTTCGCCGGCCGGCGGCTTCGGAATGTTCAGGTGGTTGGCGATGACCGGCTTGGTGCCCATCAGCTTCGACTGGCCGACGTAGGCATTCATCCATGCGCCGCCGCGCTTGTTGCCGCGCGCGTAGAAGTCGGCCAGGAAGATCGCCAGCGGCTTGCCGTTGGCGTCAATGACGTCGAACACGCGCACGTCCGGGTCGTACACCGGAAGGTCCTTGCGCTCCTTGAAGGTCAGGCCGTACACCTTGCCCGCGGCGAAGAATACGCCGTTGATCAAGACGTTATTCAGTTCGAAGTACGGCTTGAGCTGGTTCTGGTCGAACGCGAAGCGCTCGGCGCGGACCTTGTCGCTGTAGTACGACCAGTCATGCGCCGCCACGCCGAAGCCGCCCTTCTCGGCGTCGATCATTTTCTGGATCTCGGCCGCTTCCTTCTTTGCGTTGGCAACGGCTGGCTTGGCGAATTCGGCCAGAAGCTTGTTGACCGCTGCCGGGTCTTTCGCGGTCTGGTCTTCCAGCGCGTAGGCGGCGTGGCTAGGATAGCCGAGCAGCGCGGCGCGCTGGGCGCGCAACGTGGCGATCTTGACGACGATGTCGCGGTTGTCGAATTCGCCGCCGCGGCTGCCGCGCGCCATCGACGCTTCGATCAGGCGCTGGCGCGTGGCGCGGTTGGTCAGCACTGCCAGCGGCGCCTGGCCGGTGGTGTTGGTGACCGGGATGACGAACTTGCCTTCCATGCCGCGCGACTTGGCGGTGGC
>DASWSX010000261.1:0-2240 GCA_036402435.1 Telluria sp.
GGCTCGAATCTGATTTTTCAAACACAATCTGGGACTGTGACCGCAATCGCGGTCGAATAAAATGAAGCCGGTAATAGCACTAGTTGGTCGACCCAACGTCGGGAAATCGACCTTATTCAATCGCCTCACCCGCTCGCGCGATGCGCTGGTAGCGGACATGCCAGGCCTGACGCGCGACCGCCACTACGGCGAAGGCCGCGTCGGCGAGCGTCCGTTCCTGGTCATCGACACCGGCGGTTTCGAGCCCGTGGCCAAGGAAGGCATCGTCCATCAAATGGCGCTGCAGACCAAGCAGGCCGTGGCCGAAGCCGACGTCGTGGTGTTCATCGTGGACGGCCGCCAGGGCCTCACGCCCCACGACAAGACCATCACCGACTTCCTGCGCAAGTCTGGCCGCAAGGTCATGCTGGTGGTGAACAAGGCCGAGGGCATGAAGTACACGTCCGTCGTGGCCGACTTCTATGAGCTCGGCATGGGCGACCCGTACGTGATCTCGGCCGCCCACGGCGACGGCGTCACCGACCTGGTCGAGGAATGCCTCGACGCGGCCTTCGCGCAGCGTCCGGCCGACCAGGAAGAACTGGCGCCGGCCGAACGCGGCGTCAAGATCGCCATCGTCGGCCGCCCGAACGTGGGCAAGTCGACCCTGGTCAACACCCTGATCGGCGAACAGCGCGTGATCGCGTTCGACATGCCGGGCACCACCCGCGACTCGATCGAGATTCCGTTCGAACGCGGCGGCAAGCACTACACGCTGATCGACACGGCCGGCATCCGCCGCCGCGGCAAGGTGTTCGAAGCGATCGAGAAGTTCTCGGTCGTGAAAACGCTGCAGTCGATTTCGGAAGCGAACGTGGTCATCTTGCTGCTCGACGCGCAGCAGGATATCTCGGAGCAGGACGCCCATATCGCCGGCTTCATCCTCGAGTCGGGCCGCGCCCTGGTGGTGGCCGTGAACAAATGGGATGGCCTCGAATCGCACCAGCGCGACGAAATCAAGATCGACCTCGACCGCAAGCTCGACTTCCTGTCGTTCGCCAAGACCCACTTCATCTCGGCGCTGAAGGCGACCAACATCGGGCCGCTGATGAAGTCGGTCGATGACGCCTACGCCGCTGCCACCGCCGACCTGTCGACGCCGCGCCTGACGCGCGCGCTGATCGAGGCGGTCGAGAAGCAGGAGCCGAGACGCAAAGGTTCGACCCGTCCGAAGCTGCGCTATGCTCACCAGGGCGGCCAGAATCCGCCGATCATCGTCATCCACGGTAATTCGCTCGAGGCGATCGCCGAGCCGTACAAGCGTTACCTCGAGAAGCATTTCCGCGACACCTTCAACCTGGTCGGCACGCCGCTCCGGATTGAATTGCGTACTGGCAAGAATCCTTTTGCCCGAACGCAGAAATAGCGACGGACGTCCGACACAAACTGTCAAAACCGTTTACAGTAGCTTCGAGACATCATTCGCTTTTTTATAGAATGGTGTCCCTTGAAAAAGCGCTAAGCGCCTCCAATTCTTTACTACAACAACACACGGAGCTTTTATGAGCAACAAAGGGCAATTGTTACAAGACCCATTCCTCAATGCATTGCGCAAAGAGCACGTCCCAGTCTCGATCTACCTGGTCAACGGTATCAAACTGCAGGGCCACATCGAGTCCTTCGACCAGTACGTGGTACTGCTGCGTAACACGGTTACCCAGATGGTTTACAAGCATGCGATTTCCACCGTCGTGCCGGCCCGCGCTGTCAACCTCAACCTTGACACCGAAGCTGAATAAGCCGATGGGCGACATGCCTCTGGCGTGCCGCGCCACCCCTTGCCCGGGAATCCCATGCGCGCGGCCTTAGTCGGCGTCGACTTCGGCGCTGGCGATTTCGACGCCAGCCTCGAAGAATTGGCGCTGCTCGCCCATTCCGCGGGCGCCGAGCCGATCACGACCATCACCGCCAAGCGTTCCAGCCCCGATTCCGCCTACTTCATCGGCAGCGGCAAGGCCGACGAAGTGGCGCAGGCCTGCGTGGCCGAGCAGATTGAAATCGTCATCTTCAATCATGCCCTGTCGCCGGCCCAGCAGCGTAACCTCGAAAAGCGCCTGAACGTCCGGGTGCTCGACCGCACCAGCCTGATCCTCGACATCTTCGCGCAGCGCGCCCAGAGCCACGAGGGCAAGCTGCAGGTCGAACTGGCCCAGCTCCAGCACCTGTCCACGCGCCTGATCCGCGGCTGGACCCACCTTGAA
>DASWSX010000262.1:0-49173 GCA_036402435.1 Telluria sp.
GACTGCGACAGCTTTTTGCGCCACGAGTTCACTGCTTTCGGCGTGATAGGCGCGGCGTTCGGAGTGGCCGACGATCACATAGCGGCAGGAGAAATCGGCCAGCATCTGGGCCGAGACCTCGCCGGTATAGGCGCCGCTGGCATGCGCGGACACATCCTGCGCGCCCCATGCGACCGGCGTACCGTTCAGCGTGTCCTGGCACTGGGCCAGGTAAGGTGCGGGCACGCACACGGCGCAGTCCGCCTGAGCAGCACCGACGCCGGCCATAATGCCCGACAACAGACTGGCATTGGCGGCACGGTTGCCATTCATCTTCCAATTACCGACGACGAGTTTGCGACGCATAGTAGCCCAGATTTAGATAACCCGCTATTTTAACCGTCGTTCTTATGTCGGTCAAACAATGGCCTGTCGGAATCCCCAATTCAGATTACCTGCAACACAATCTTTCCAACGTGGGTCGAAGACTCCATCAGCTCGTGGGCCTGCGCGGCCTGCTCCAGTGGGAAAGTCTTGAAAATCACCGGGCGGATCTTGCCCGCCTCGATCAGCGGCCACACTTTTTCCTGCAGACGCCAGGCGATGGCAGCCTTGAACGTGACCGGACGGGGGCGCAAGGTCGAGCCGCTGATGGTGAGGCGGCGCCGCAACACCTGCCCCAGGTCGACGGTCGCCTTGGCGCCGCCGAGCAGGGCGATCAAGGCGATGCGGCCGTCGTCAGCCAGGCAGCCGATCTCGCGCGCGACGTAATCGCCCGCCACCATGTCGAGGATGACGTCGGCGCCCTTCCCCACTGTCAGCTCCATGACGACCTCGACGAAATCCTCGGTACGGTAATTGATGCCGCGTTCGGCGCCCAGTTCCTCGCAGGCGCGGCACTTCTCGTCGCTGCCGGCGGTGGCGAACACGCGGTGGCCGAGTGCGGTGGCGACCTGGATCGCGGTCACGCCGATGCCCGAGGTGCCGCCCTGCACGAGCAGGGTCTCGCCGTCGGACAGGCGGGCGCGGTCGAAGACGTTGCTCCAGACGGTGAAGAAAGTTTCCGGCAGGCTGGCCGCTTGCAGTGGCGTCAGGCCGGCCGGGATGGGCAGGCACTGCTGCAACGGCGCGGCGCAGTATTCGGCATAGCCGCCGCCCTGCACCAGCGCGCACACCATGCTGCCCATTTGAAACTGGCTGCCGGCGAGATTGCCGCCGACGATCTCGCCGGCCACCTCAAGGCCAGGCAGGTCGGACGCGCCGGGCGGCACCGGATAGTGGCCGAGGCGTTGCAGCACGTCGGGGCGGTTGATGCCGGCCGCATGCACCTTGATCAGGACTTCGCCGGCCTTGAGCTCAGGAATCGGGCGCTCGCATGGCTGGAGAACGCTGGCCGGACCAGGCTTGGTGATTTCAATTGCGCGCATGGGAATCGCTCCTTGGAAGGAAAGTGCGATTGTAAAGCACGCACGGGGCCCCGCATCCGGACGACATACCGTGCCAAGGCGCGCGGCCGGGGAGCAGCAACTCAGGCCGCGCGGCTGGCGACCGGCGTGCCCAGCCCGATCGGCGCCGGCGTGATGTTGGCGATCAAGGAAAACAGCTGCTCGAAGCTTTCCATGTCGGCACTGGCCTCGTTGGCGGCGAAGGCAAGGTCGGCGTCGTCCCAGTCCTGCGGGGTCAGGAATGCGTCGATGGCGGGGAGGATGATTTCTTCCTCCATCCGCATATGGCCGAAGTAGAAGGCCGCATAGTCCCCGGTTGCCTTGCAAAACGCCTCGGCCGCGGCGCCACCCTGCAGCTCGTACCGGGTCAGCTGGTGCTCGAGGTTGCGCACCAGCGCCTCGCCCTGCGCATGCTGGGCCTCCAGCTCGGCGATGGTGCCATCCACGCTATGGGTGCGCTGCCGGAGCAGCACGAACAGACGGTCTTCCTTCGGGTGGTGCATTTTTTCCGGGAAGTCGGCGATATACAGCAGCATCGCGCGGAACACCTTGAATGGCGGCGGATTATCGCCTGCGCCGATGGCGCGCACGAAATGCAGCATGGCGCGGATGACGGCGCCAAGCCGCTGGTGTTCCTGTTGGATGATGCGCGTGGTTGGATGCAGGGCAGGTGTCTTCATTTTCATGGGAAAGTGGTGTGGGATCAGTCTTGATCCTAGGCTTCCGGCCCGCCAATTTCCTTGATCTGAATCATGCCCATCCAAACCGCAAGGTCAGCGGCTGAGCTTAAACACCTGTACCACGGCCGATAGCTCGTCGGCGCGGCGATTCACGTTTTCAGCCGCCGCGGCCGCTTCCTCGACCAGCGCCGCGTTCTGCTGCGTCATTTCGTCGAGCTGGCCAATTGCCTGGTTGAGTTCTTCAATCCCGTTGCTCTGTGCGCGGCTGTCGTCGCGCATCTCGGCCATGATCCCGGCCACGCTGCGTACCCGCTCCAGCAAAGTCGTCATGGCGACGCCTGCCTGGTCGGCCAGCTTGCTGCCGCCGTCAACCTCGGCAACAGACGCGTTGATCACTCCACCGATATCACGCGCGGCCGTCGCGCTGCGCTGCGCCAGGGCGCGTACCTCCGAGGCCACCACGGCAAACCCGCGGCCATGTTCACCGGCACGCGCCGCTTCGACCGCTGCGTTCAGCGCCAGCAGGTTGGTCTGGAAAGCGATCGCCTCGATGGTGCCGATCATGTCCGCCATTTTCGCCGAAGCCTGGCGGATCGCGGTCATCTTGCCAACCACCTCCGCCACCGCCTTGCCGCCGGCCGCCGCTTCGTCCGACGCCGACGTCGACAGCGCCGTCACATGGGCCGAGCGGTCGGCGTTCGCGCGCACTGCCGTGACGATGGTTTCGACATTGGATGCAATTTCTTCCAGCGAGCCAGCCTGGGTTTCGGTGCGCGTGGCCAGGTCCGCATTGCCGGTGGCGATTTCGCGGGTCGCCACGGCAATGCTGTCGGAACCGTTGCGCACCTTGCCGACGATGTCCGCAAGGCCCTGGCTGACGCCATTGATGGCTTGCATCAGTTGACCGATCTCGTCGCGCCGGGCCACATGCATCTGGGTGGTCAGGTCGCCTGACGCGAGTTTCTGTGCGGCCTCGCGCGCACCGTTCAACGGTTCCGTAATCATGCGCCGCACGCACTGGTCGACGACGGCGCCCAGCCCCAGCAGGGGCAACATCATTCCGAGCAAATAAGTACTGCGCAGCCCTGCGACCTCGGCCGCCGGTGCATGCGCCGTCAGCGCCCAGATGCCGGCCGCTCCGGCAGCGCCGGCCACGAGGACCGTTATCAGCGCCAGCTTGAGCGAGATGGCCATTTGCCGCAGGCCGCTCACATCAATGCCGACGTACAGCACGCCGATCACAGCGCCGCTGCTGTTGAAGATCGGGTCGTAATGGGTCATGTACTGCGTGCCGAACAGCGTGGCATAGCCGACATAAGGCCGGCCGGCCAGTAGTTCCTTGTAGCCGGGATGGGCGCGGTCCAGCGGGGTACCGAGCGGGCGCTCGCCGTTCGGGCGCTTGACCGACGTGGTGACGCGCACGAAGTCCTGCGCCATCCGGACGAAAAACGTCGAGGTCGCGCCGGTGTCCTTGTGGAAGGTATCGGGCAGGAGGAAGTCCAGATTCAGGACCTGCCTGCCGCTGCGTAACACCGGCGTGGCCGTACCGTTGATGTTCACGCTGTGCGCATGATCCACCGTAATCGCGCCAGGCATCCGACCATGCAACTGCGTCGCCAGCGCATTAATCTGCGTCTTTAGCGGCGTTAAAACTTTCATCGTGTCTCCTCCGAACAGTTTCAATCCAAGTGATTTTCTCTCACAAGATCTTACCGTAAGAGACGGTAAAATATTGCACAAAACCAACAAAACTGTGCGTAGAAGCCACGTTTGAATGATGCTATAAAAAGCCTATTTACAAGACGTTGTCCAATATAGCCAGATGTAGCCGATATTCTGAGGGGTGGCCATTGCGCATGAGCGGCTCTCCGCACATTGGCCGCCGGCCATCTGTTTAGGCTCGCGCTGTGACTAGTTGCGTACCACGTTCTTCATCCAAGACGACACCAGCGCCAACGCCGAAGGCGCGAAGGTCTCGTCGATCAGGAAGTATTCACTCTCCTTGCCCGTGATAGCCGTCTGGAAGTTATGGTTGAGGCCGGGCAGTTCACGCACCACTGTCCGAGGGCCGGCGCGTTTTAGCGCACCTTCGATTTCCTTCAGGTTTGCGGCAGGCGGAACCTGCAGATCCTTCTCGCCCACCAGCGCCAGCACAGGACTGGTGACTTTCTCAAGGTAAGGCCGGGGGTTCAGGGCAAGGAACCGGCGAAACCACGGCGTCAACAAGCCTTCAAAAGCTTCGTCCGGAATACCTTCCGGGGGAATTTCCAGCGTGGCTTTCGTCGCGGCCGGTAGCGCCAGGGTCGCAGCCCGCATTGCGGCGAGCGCATCCGGATGGCTCCGCTTGCTTGCGGCAATGTCCAATAGCTCGCGCTCCTGGGCTTGATTCAGGAGAACCAGCGATTCCGGCATGCCGTCGGCCCGCCGGGCGGCGGCATCTTGCAGGCTCTTGACTTCGATTCCCGGAAGGCCGGTGCCGCCAAGCATGACGATGAAGCGCACATCCGCTGGCGCGTCGGCGGCTGCCATCGAGGCGATAATGCCGCCTTCACTGTGACCGACGATGCCGATCTGCCCGGGAAAAATGTTTGGCTGCATCTTGAGAAACCGAACCGCCGCCAGGGCATCGGCGGCGTAGTCATCTGTGGTCGAGCGCGGATGCAATTGACCGCCGGTGAGGCCGACGCCCCGTTTGTCATACCGTAATACCGCGAAGCCCTGTCGAGTCAGGTGATCAGCCACTACCGCCAGTGTCTTGTGCAGCGACACGCCGGCGTCGCGGCCGTGCGGGCCAGTCCCGGCGACCAGCACCACGCCCGGGAACGGGCCGCCCGTTTTCGGGTAACTCAGCGTACCCACCGGTGCCACTGCGGGATCCGGGGTATCGAATACCACCTCCTGCGTCAGGTATGGCAACGGCGCTACCGGGTGCTGCGGACGGCGCCGCTCCGAGTAGACGTGGAAACGGCCGGCGGCATGCTCGATCAGGAAGGTGGTTGGAAATCCGCTTTGCCCCACCGCGCTCATGCGCGACGTTCGGCCCGCCGCTGGCGCTGCCGGCGCCTCGGCGATCTTCAGTTTCATCTTGCGGAATTCGGCTTCAACGCCGGCAAATGTGTCCATCGAAAACAAATAACGCTTGATGGAATTTTCGGTGACGGTCGTGCCTCCCTTTGCCGGGGCGGCCATCGCCATGCCCGGTAGCGAAAGCCCGCACGCCAGCACCAGCAGCACAAATTTCAGGGCCGTGCCCTTGGGCGTGGGCGAGGTGTTTGTTTGCATTTTTGGTTTCCTCATTGACGTTTAACGTAACAACGGCGCGGCATCGACGATGCGCACGTCGTGCATCTGGTGCAGATACGCCTCGAGATAGCCCTTGTGGGAGGCGCCGACGACGACCAGCATGCGGATGCCGGGCCGCTGTGTCATTACATCGCGGATGTTGGACGCCATGCGCAGGTTGCGCGTTTCCCAGTAACCGAGATAGCCGCGTCCGAACCGCTGCGTCGACGTCTCGTTCATCGCGGCACCGAAATCGCTGTCGAAGATCAGCTTGCCCACGCCCGGCGCGTTGTGGGCGCGGTAGATCGCGAGCACGCCCTCGGGCTTGCCGAGCCCGGGCTCCAGCGCCTGGTCGATTTGCCTGCGTTTCTTCGTGGCCGGGTTGGCCCAGGCTTTCATCATGGCCTCGCCAGCGGCTTTGTCGTCCGCAGTCACGCTGTCGGCGGTGTGGTCGTCCATCGGGTACACGCGTTCGTGGCCGAGACGGGCGGCCAGGTGGGCCGCAATCAGGTAGCTCTCGTCGCGCTTGCGTTCCAGCGCCTGCAACCGTTCGACCAGCACCGCGTCAAGGCCGTCGCCGGCGCGGCGTTCGGCTTCCGGCAGGCGCAGCCACTGCACCACTGCCGATGCGCGTTCACCGCCCGCGAGGAACAGTGCCGCCAGGCGGCGGCGCTGCGATGGACGAGGCGCTGCGGGCCAGGATGCCAGCAGCTGGTCGGCCTGCTCGGTCGCGCCGGCGACGTCGAGGCCGGTTGCGGCGCGCGCTGGCGCCGGGTCCCAGCAATACGAGATGAGCGTGTCCTTGTAGCGCTGTGGATAGCGGCGAAGGAAGTCGCATTGCGGCCCGGACATTGCCTCGATCGCGATCGCGTCGGGCTTCCACGCCGCGAGCCGATCGTTCAACAGTTGCAAGCTGGCCGCGACGAACGACGCCGGCAACTGCGAGAGGTGGGGCGAGCCGAGCACCAGCACCTCATTCGGCGTTCCCGATGCGGGGCCTTTGAGTGTGGCGGGCTTGAAATCAGGCTGGTGGCCCTGCGCGGCGGCCAGGCCGGAGAAGGTCATTAATATTAGCAAGCAATAGAGTCCGCTTACGCACTGCTCCTTGTTGTTGATGCTTATCAGCCGGCCGCGCAGGGGCGCGTCGTCCGCCCTCCGCCGGAGGACGACAAAAAAACGGGATGGTCAGGTGCTTGCGCCGGTCCTGGAGCGGGTCGGCAGCGGTGTACCCTGCCGCCACGAGCGCGACATCGCCTGCGCTTCCTCGATCTGCTCCGGGGTCATGCGGCGCGCTATCGCCGCGCGCTGTTCGACGGCGTTGGCATTGCCGCTTGCCGCCGCCAGGTTCCACAGCATGTAGGCCAGAACCATATCCTGCGGCAAGCCCGCCGCGTGGTAGCGGTACATCAGTCCGAGCGCGTGCTGCGCTTCGGCATGCCCCTGCTCGGCCGCCTTGCGGAACCATGAGATCGCCGTCTTGTGATCTTGCGGCACGGCGTTGCCGGTGTAGTACATGGCGCCGACGACATATTGCGCGTCCGACTTGCCCTGCTGTGCGGCCTTGCGGTGCCACTGCAGCGCCTGCTTGTAGTCGCGCTGGACGCCGCGGCCCATGTAATACATCAGGCCGAGCAAATGCTGTGCGTCGGCGTGACCTTTTTTGGCCAGCGGCGTGACTTCTTTCAGTGCCAGCGCGTAGTTTTTGGCATTGTAGGCATTGGCGCCTTCAGTAAAGCCCGCTACCGCGCTGGTGTGCAGGCCAAGTGCGAATGTGATCGCAACGAATAGTTTTTTCATGTCTCAAACGGGTTCTGTTTGTACATCCCACCGGTCCTCTCAAGAGGACGACTCTTTATTATTTCCAGCTGACCTTGCCCAGGCCGTCGACGCTCACCGTGCGGTTCTGCGGCTTGCCGTACACCGTCACCGAGCCCATCCCCGACAGGTTCAGGTTGGCATTCTCGCGCGCGGTCACCGATGCGTTGCCGAGGCCGCTCAGCTCGAGGTTGACGGTGTCGGCCTGGAAGTGCTGCGCGTCCAGCCCGCCCAGGCCGCCCAGCGTTGCCTTGAGCCACTTGCTGCGTCCATGGAGTGTGACATAGCCGGCGCCGCGCAAGTTCAGGTCGATGCCTTCGCTGTCGGCGCCGTCAATGTTCATGCTGCCCACGCCACCCAGGCTGGCGGTGACGATGCGGTAGTTGCAGCTGACCTTCATCGAACCGGCCCCTTCCAGCGACAGGTCGAGTTCGTCGCCGGAGAAGCCGCGGATGTCGGTGGTGCCGACGCTTTCCGACGACACTTCGCGCAGGTTCGGCAAGGTCAGTTCGGCGCGCATGCCACGCGAGCGGTGCAGCTTGAAGCCGCGCATTTCAGTGCCGATGTGCAGGGTGTCGCCATGCTGGGCAACGATGGTTTTTTCGATCCAGCGCCGGTCGCCGGTAATGACCAGATGGGGCACCGGACCTTGCCTGAGCTTCAGGTCGATCACGCCGTCGAGCTTGACGCGCACCGCGCGCGCATCGACCGGGCGGGTTTCGGTGACCGATTCGTCCTCGGGCGCGGCTACCGCGCTGCCGATAAAGGCGAAGAATGCCGCAAAGACGACACCGATATTCAGGTACTTGTTCATCCCATCTCCAGACGGTTTGCCGCAGGCGCCAGATGCCGGCCGGCTTGTTTTTCGTTGTGCATGCACTTTTGTTAATACACTACCAGCAAGCGCTCAGCCATTCCAGCAGATTGTGGTGGCGCCCGGGGCGGTATGTATCAGCTAAGCCGCGACTATATCCACCGCCCCCCAGGCGAACCAGCGGAATGCGACGAACTGCAATTTTGACCATACAGATGACAAATAGAGGGGATGGCGCGCATTGCCCAGCCTGCGCCTTGCAGGACAAAAGTACTACCCCGCCCTTCCCCGCCTGGTTCCTGCCTCCTATCTGACGCGCACAAAATCAGGAGTGCCCTCTCATCCAGGAAAGGACATCCCTCCGATTCGCGGACGAGGCCGCCTAAATATACTCAAGTCATCGATCAGGCAACCGCACCCAGGTGCCCGACAACGTCACTGGCGAGAGAGATCATGGCTGAACTACGCTCCTTCTTCGAACTGCTCGGCATGCTGGTCACCGACCCGCGCACCGGCGTGCTGCTGGCCCTGCTTGCGGCGGCCGCCATTACCGATTACCGCACCTTCCGCATCCCCAACATCCTCACCGGCGGCGGCATCCTGTTCGCGCTGGTCTACAACGCCATCGTCGCCCCGGAATGGCGCGCCGACTGGACCTGGGCGCCGCTCGGCATGCTGCTCGGCTTCTTCGCGCTGCTGCCGATGTACGCGATCCGCGCCATGGGCGCCGGCGACGTCAAGCTGATGGCGATGGTCGGCGCCTTCCTGGGCGTTACCGGCACCATGTACGCCCTGCTATTCAGTATCGTCACCGGCGGCATCGCCGCCATCGCCTTCGCCATGCACAAGCGGGTGATGGGACGGATGCTGGCCAATGCCGGCGACGTGATGCGCGGAATGATGTGGTCGAGCGTCGCGACCGGCAATCCGCAGCTGCAGGCCGGCGCCGCGTCAGTCGGCAGGCTGGCCTACGGCATCAGCATCGCGGTTGGCACCGCCTGCTCCCTGGTCGCCCGCCAGTTCAACCTCGTCTAACCCTCATCTGGGGTAACCACCATGAAAAACCTCAAAGCGCTCGGGCTGATCCTGCTGGCCCTCGTAATCGGGCTGGCGGCGGCCGCCTACGCCACCGGACTGGTGTCGCGCCAGGCCGGCATCGCGTCGAACAAGGTCGTCATCGCCGCGGTGGACATCGAACTGGGCAGCAAGATCAACGCCGAAATGCTGTCGACCCTCGACTGGCCAGCCGGTTCGATGCCGCCAGGGGCCTTCAAGGACGCCAAACAACTGCAGGACCGCATCGTCAAGGTCGGCATCATGCGCGGCGAGCCCCTGCTGGAGGGCAAGCTGGCACCGCTGGGCACCTTGGGCGGATTGTCGGCCGTCATTGCCGAAGGCAAGCGGGCCATGACGGTGCGGGTGAACGACGTGGTCGGCGTCGCCGGCTTCGCCCTGCCCGGCAACTACGTCGACGTGATGGTCAACGCGCAGCAGGACAAGGAGCAAGGCGAGGAAGGCAAGCAGATCAGCATCACCGTGCTGGAACGGGTACTGGTGCTGGCCGTGGCGCAGGAAGCCGGGCGCGACGACACCAAGCCGAAGGTGGTCAGCGCCGTGACCCTGGAGCTGTCGCCTGAAGACTCGGAAAAGCTCGACCTGGCGCGCAGCATCGGTTCGCTTTCGCTGGTGCTGCGCAACCAGGTGGACCAGAAGGTGGTGGCCACCGCCGGCGTCACCAAGAACGAACTGTTCGGCGGCAAGAAGGCGCCGCTGCAGAAGCCGGCGCCAGTGGTCCGCAAGCGGGTTGCCGCAGCCGCTCCGCCCCGCAGCTGCGTAGAAGTGATCCAGCACGGCACCTTGACGCTGAGCTGCTTTTGAACTGCCACGGAGAACAGCACCATGAACAAGCACCTGCTCATTGCGGCATGGACCGTTGCGACGGCAAGCACGGTTGCAACGCCGGCCCACGCGGCGGCACCGGCCACGAAGAACTGCAAGTCGGTGGTGGTCTCGCCGACTGCCCAGGTCATGCTCGGCAAGTCCTCGGTCGTGCCGCTGGCTGCGCCCGTGACGCGGATCCTGGCCAGCGGACAGCCGCCCGCCGCCAGCAAGGCCGCCCCCGCGCCGGCCGCACTGCCCGGAATGGCGCCGGCCGCGCCTGAAGGCGAGGATGTGGGCAACATCGCCGATATCGATGTCATGCTGCTGAGCCCAACCGACCTGTTCCTGCGCGGCAAAAAGGCCGGCGCCGCCAACCTCATCATGCAGGACGTCACTGGCTCCTGCTACCTGCTCGACATCGTGGTGGCGATCGACCCGGCCATGCTGCAATCCAAGCTGGCCGAGCTGATGCCCGAGGAAAAGGAAATCAGCGTGCGCAGCGCCGAGAATGCCATCGTGCTGACTGGCAAGGTCAGCGACGCGACCAAACTGGACGAAGCCATGCGGGTGGCCGGCGCCTACGGCGGCGGCAAGCGGGTCGTCAACCTGATGCGCGTCACGTCGCCGCAGCAAGTGATGCTCGAAGTGAAGATCGCGGAAGTCAGCAAGACGCTGCTCGACAAGTTCGGCATCGACTATGCGCGCATGTTCACCTCGGCCGACGGGCTGACCTCGCGCGTCATCTCCGGCATCTTTGGAGGCGCGCCGGCACTGATCGGCAAATTCAGGAATATCCCTGGCACTACTGCCCTGGTCGGCGCCGCAGAGTCACTGGTCAGCGGCGGCAACGCGTCGGCCGGTTCGCGCCTGGCCACCGCTGGGCGCGGCACCACCCTGCTGGGCATCGACGCGGAGAAAAAGGACGGCCTGGTGCGGGTGCTGGCCGAGCCGAACATCATGGCCATCAGCGGCCAGGCAGCCAGCTTCCTCTCCGGCGGCAAGATCTTCATCCCGGTGGCCCAGGCACGCGATGCGGGCGGCACCACGATCACCCTGGAAGAAAAGGAATTCGGCGTCGGGCTGAAGTTCTCGCCGACGGTGCTCGAGGGCAGCCGCGTCAACCTGAAGCTGGTGTCGGAAGTGTCGGAACTGGCCCAGACCGGTTCGCCCTTCACGACTACCGGCGGGGTGACGTCGGTACTGCCGTCGATCACGACGCGCCGGATCGACACGACCGTCCAGCTGAACGACGGCCAGAGCTTCGCCGTGGCCGGCCTGATCCGCAACAACGTCACCGAGACGCTGTCGCGTTTCCCTGGCCTTGGCGAGGTGCCGATCCTGGGCGCGCTGTTCCGCTCGACCGAGTTCCAGAAGGACCAGACCGAGCTGATTTTCATCATCACGCCAAGGCTGGTCAAGCCGGCTGCCGCGCTGGCGACACCGGCCGACCACCATGTCGAACCGGGCCGCGCCGACGTCCAGCTGCTGGGCAAGGCCGAGGGCCAACCCGCCGCCGCCCAACCGCCAGCCGCCAAATAAGGAGAGCGCCATGAACAAATTCACCTGCTGCGCCATGCTGGCAATGCTGGCCGGCTGCAGCACGACCCCGGACTACGACACGCGTTTCGGCGACGCGGTGCGCGATGCGCGGACCGCGATGACGATCGACCCGAAGGCGTCCGCCAACACCGACCCGGCAACCGGCATCGACGGCCAGTCGGCGCGCGAAGCCCTGGGCCGCTACCACGACACCTACAAGGCGCCGCCTCCGGTGGTCAATGTGATCAACATCGGCGGCGTCGCCGGTAAGTAAGGAATCCGGCGCCGGCCAGCCTGCGCCAGGAGAAGTAAGCCGCCCACAAGGCGGGCTTGTTTGCAGCACCACGTCAGTCGTCTTCCATCTCAACTTAAAAAGGTACACAAAATGAACAAGTTCCTGAAAGCGGTAAACCAGTCGGTGAAGTCGTTCTCCCGTGACGAGGAAGGCGCGCAGGTAGTCGAATATGCGCTGATCATCGCGGTCGTGTCGATCATCCTCGTGGTCGCACTGCGCAACCTCACCGGCACCAGCTTCAGCGGCTTTATCACGCGTGTCTCCAACTGCCTGACCGCAGGGACCGCTTGCGCCTGACCCCGGCGCACCTGTAGCACCAGCAGCCGTTTTTTTCCACCCCAACTGAAAGGTACGCAAAATGAAAAACATGCTGAAAACCATGAACCGTTCGATCCGCTCCTTCGCACGCGACGAAGAAGGCGCCCAGGTCGTTGAATACGCGCTGATCATCGCCGTGGTGTCGATCATCCTCGTGGTCGCCCTGCGCAACCTGACCGGCACCAGCTTCAGCGGCTTCATCGACCGCGTCGCGCTCTGCCTGACCACCTCGGCCTCGTGCGCCTGATTGGCCAGCAGACAGGCCGCGCAGCCGCGCGGCCTGTCATTTTCCAGGATATTTGACCATGCCGCCCACTACTTCATCCCACCGTTACCACCTGCCGAGGCGCGCCGCGCGCGACGGCGGCGCGGTGATCCTGATGGTGTGCTTCATGATGTTCTTCCTGCTTGGCTTCATCGCCATCGCATTCGATTTCGGCCGCCTGTTCATCGTCAAGACCGAACTGCAGACGGCCATGGACAGCTGCGCGCTCGCCGCCGCCCAGGAGCTTGACGGCCACGACACCGCGATCACGCGCGCCCGCAGCGCCGGCACCACCGCATCCAACCTGAACCGGGTGAACCTGCAGTCGGCCAGCTGGGACGGCAAAGGACAGCTTTCCGGCGCCAGCATCACGTTCCGCAATGCCGCGTACATCCCCACCACAGCTCCCGCCGAAGCGCGCTATGCGCAATGCGAGCACCGCCAGGAAGGCGTGCGGATGTGGCTTATGCACGCGATGGGCGGCTTCACCGGCAACGCCGCGGCCACCCCGTCCACCCGCGCCGTGCTGGCCAGCGCGGTGGCCACGCGCGGCAGTTCGCAGAGCACCTGCCCGATCCCTGTTGCGCTCATGGCCAAGCCAGGCGGCACGCGCGCCAACGACTTCGGCTTCCTGATCGGCGAGTGGGTGACCGTGTTCGACAAAGCCGGCGTGAGCGCCAGTCCGGGGGAGATGGGCTGGTACAACCTCGACGGCAGCCGGAGCGCCAGCGAGACCGCCGCGCAACTTGGCGAGGGCGGACACTGCGGCACGCGCGTGGGCGACACGCTCGGCACGCCTGGCGCGCAGACCAGCGTCGACCGGCCGTGGAACTTCCGCTTTGGGGTGTACAGGAATAACGACTCCCCAAGCGAGCACCATCCCGACCAAAGCGGCTATGCCTACACACCGGCAAACTGGAAGAACGCGGTGCCGCAGAATGCCTACGCAGGCACGCCGGCGCCCGGCTCGCACCCGACTGCGCAGAACTACATCACCAAGCGCGCGGAATATGCCTCGCTGGCAGACGGCGGCACCAACATCAAGACTGGATCGCAGATCGCCTTCGGCGACAACACGAAGCTAAACAGCTTCCAGAAGCTGGCGACCCCCGGCTCTTCCGGCCAGCACCGGCAGTTCGGCTACAACCGGCGCCTGGCGGTGGTCCCGGTGATCAACGCTGCCGCGCAGGTGATCGACTACGTGTGCATGTTCATGCTGCATCCGCTGACCGGTCCGAACGACACCGCTCAGCTGGAGTTCCGCGGCCTGGCCAGCTTGCAGGATTCCCCCTGCACGCCCAGCGGCGAGCCTGGTGGCGAAGCCGGCCCGCTGGTACCCGTACTGGTGAGGTGAAGCCATGAAATCTGTCCAACGAGGCGTCGCGCTGGTCGAATTTGCGTTCGTGCTGCCGCTGCTGCTGGTGCTGTCGCTGACCGCCACCGAACTTGGCCGCGCGGTCTACCGTTACAACACCACCGCGAAGGTCGTGCGCGATGCGGTGCGCTACCTGTCGATGCAGGCACCCGGAACGCACATTACCGAGGCGCGCAACCTCATCTTGTACGGCAATGTGGGCGGCACCGGACCGCTGCTCGATTCCGGTCTCACCGCCAGCAACGTGCCCGCGCCAACCTGGCAGGCCGCAGGCAGCGACCCTGTGATCAACACGGTGACGGTTCGCGTGACCGGCTACCAGTTCCGCCCAATGATCGCCAACATGTTCGGCACCCGGTTCGCGGCCATTACGTTCAGCGACATCAGCGCCACGATGAGGAGCCCGATATGAAAGCGTCCCAAGCCGGTGCTACCACCGTGGAGCTGGCACTCGTGCTGCTGGTCTTCTTCATGTTCCTGCTCAGCGTGACGGACTTCAGCCGCATGCTGTTCACCTGGAATGCGGCAGCCGAGGCAACCCGCCTTGGCGCGCGCTTCGCTGTCGTCTGCGCCGATCCGAACAACGAGTCGCAGGTGGTGGCGAAGATGCGCACGATTGTGCCAGAGCTTGGCGCAGCGGAGCTGGACTGGGAGCCAGCCGGCTGCAACGCGGCCACGTGCGCCGGCGTGACGGTGACGATCACCAGCCTGAATTACCGCTGGATCTCGCCGATCGTCGGCGGCGTGATGCCGCCGCGCGCGATGCCCACTTTCAGCACCTACCTGCCGCGCGAAATGATGCGCCAGGATCCCAACAACGACCTGATATGCCAATAAACCGAAGCGAAGGAAGCGCCATGAAGATCGCCGTCGTATCAACCAACAAGGTGCAGCTCAACGAGATCGCCAAGGTGCTGCAGGCCGCATCGCACGTGCCGGTGCTGATCGAAGGCGGCAACGACAAGCTGCGCCAGGCGGCCGAGCAGGACAAGCCGGAACTGATGCTGGTCGACGGCGGCAGCTGCGAGCGCGCCAGCCTCTCGCACATCGAGGACCTGACCACGCGCTACCCGAACATCGCAGTGGTGCTGCTGTGCGCGGGGGGATCGCCCGAGTTCCTGATCGGCGCGATGCGGGCCGGCGTGCGCGAGGTGCTGCCCTCCCCCGTTTCGGCGCCGGACCTGGAGGCGGCCGTCAACCGCATCGGCGGCAAGCTGCGCGGCGCACAGGCGCGCAGCACCGGCAAGGTGCTGGCCTTCATTCCGTGCAAAGGGGGCAGCGGCGCGACCTTCCTGGCCACCAGCCTTGGCTACCAGCTGTCCGAAACCCGCTCGGTGCTGCTGATCGACCTGAACCTTCAGTTCGGCGACGCGCTCGCGTTCGTGCATGAAGGACGCCCGCCATCGACGCTGGCCGACGTGGCGCGCGCCATCGGCCGCCTCGACGCATCGTTCCTTGCTGCCAGCACGGTCAAGGTCACGCCCAACTTCAGCATCATGGCCGCGCCCGACGACCATGCGCAGTCAGTCGAGATCACGCCGGCGCAAGTGGACGCCGTGCTCGCACTGGCGGTGCTGCATTACGACTTCGTCCTGCTCGACATCGGCCGGCCGATCAATAACCTGAGCATCAAGGCGCTCGACCGCGCAGACCTGATTTACCCGGTCCTGCAGGCGGGCGTGTCGTCGATCCGCAACGCCAAGAAGATGCTGGCGATATTCAAGTCGCTTGACTACGGCCCCGAGAAGATCGAGCTGGTCGTCAACCGCTTCGAGCGCAAAGGCCCGATCGGGATCGCCGAGATCGAACGCACGCTGGGAAAATTCGCGATCCACACCGTGCCCAATTCATATAAGCACGTCACGGCCGCAATCGACCACGGCGAGCCGCTGATCAACAGCGCGCGCTCGGACCCGGTGCTGCGCGGCCTGGCCGGCCTCGCTGAAGGCCTCAGTCCTCGCCCGCAGGCGGCCCGCAGCCTGTTCGGACGCCTGCTGGGGCGCGATGCATCGCCCGCTGCCGTGACCCGTACTACCGGAGATCGCCATGTCCTTCCGTGAAAAACTCAATGCCCTCGACAGCCCGGGCGATGCGCGAGTAGCGGCGCTCAGTACGAGTGACGACTATTACGCCATCAAGAGCCGGATCCACCTGAAACTGCTCGAGAAGTTCGACCTGGCGGCGCTTGAAACGCTGCCCCCGCCCATGCTGCGCTCGGAGATCGCTGCGATGGCCGAACGCCTGCTGGACGAAGAGCAGGCCGCCCTCAACGAACTGGAACGCCGTTCGCTGATCCGCGACATCCAGCACGAGATGCTCGGCTTCGGGCCGCTCGAACTGCTGATGGCCGATCCGACCGTGTCCGATATCCTGGTCAACAGCTACAACCGCATCTTCGTCGAGCGCAAGGGGCGACTGGAACTGTCGCAGGTGCGCTTCACCGACGAAAAGCACCTGCTGCGCATTATCGACAAGATCGTCTCGCTGGTCGGGCGCCGCATCGACGAGTCGAGCCCGATGGTCGATGCGCGCCTGCCCGACGGCTCGCGGGTCAACGCCGTTATCGCGCCGGTTGCGCTGGACGGCCCGATGATGTCGATCCGCCGCTTCGCCCACATTCCGCTGAAGATGAACAACCTGGTCAACGACCTGCGCAGCCTGACGCCGGACATGGCGACCGTGCTGGAAGGCCTGTGCAAGTCGAAGGTCAACATGATCATCTCGGGCGGCACCGGCGCCGGGAAGACGACGCTGTTGAACATCCTGTCAGGCTTCATTCCGCCCGCCGAACGGATCGTCACGATCGAGGATGCGGCCGAACTGCAGCTGCAGCAGCCGCACGTGGTGCGCATGGAGACGCGCCCGCCCAACATCGAAGGCAAAGGCGAGATCACCCAGCGCGCGCTGGTGCGCAACGCGCTGCGGATGCGGCCCGACCGCATCATCATCGGCGAGGTGCGCGGCGCCGAGGCGGTCGACATGCTGCAGGCAATGAACACTGGCCACGACGGCTCGCTGACCACGATCCACGCCAACAATCCGCGCGACGCGGTGTCGCGGCTGGAGAACATGATCGGCATGGCCAACCTGAATCTGCCGCACAAGGCTGCACGCCAGCAGATCGCCTCGGCCATCACGGTGGTGATCCAGGCGCTGCGCCTGATCGACGGACGGCGCAAGATCACCAGCATCCAGGAGATCACCGGAATGGAAGGCGACATCATTACGATGCAGGAGATCTTCGCGTTCCGCCAGACCGGCGTGAGTGCCGACGGCGCCGTCGAGGGCTATTTCCAGGCCACCGGCGTGCGTCCCAAGTTCAGCGATCGCCTGCGCTCGTTCGGCATCGCGATGCCCGACGCGATGTTCGACAGCACGCGCCGCTACCAGTAGGAGGCCATCATGCCCACGTCGCTGATTCTATCGGTACTGGTGTTCATTGCGGTGATCCTGCTGTTCGAAGGGCTGTACCTGATGTGGAAGACCTACAAGGGCCCGCAGGCGAAGAAGATCCAGCTGCGCCTGAAGGCGCTGTCGGCGGCAGGCGACGCCTCGGCCCAGTCGCACCTGCTGCGCGACCGCATGATGAGCGAGCTGCCGCCGTTCCAGCGCTTCCTGCTGCGCCTTCCGCGCGCCCACCAGCTTGACCGCATCCTGCTGCAGGCGCACCTGAACTGGACCGTGTCGGACCTGGTCCTGGGCTGCCTTGCGCTCGGCTCGGCGGGCTACCTTGCCACCTCCGGCCTGATGCACCAGCCTTTCGTCATCGCCGCGATGGTCGCAGGCGGCATGGCGTGGCTGCCGCTTGCGTACGTCATGCGGCGCCGCTCGCGCCGCCTGGCCAAGCTGGAGCAGCAGCTGCCCGACGCGCTCGACCTGCTGTCGCGCGCGCTGCGTGCCGGCCACGCTTTCGGCGCCGGCCTGCAAATGATCGGCGACGAGATGAACGAGCCAATCGCCAGCGAGTTCCGGTTCGTCCACGACGAGGTCAACTTCGGCGTCTCGCTCGACCAGGCCCTGTCGAACCTGAGCGTGCGCGCGCCGATCACGGACCTGCGTTATTTCGTCGTCGCGGTGCTGATCCAGCGCGATGCGGGCGGCAACCTGACCGAGGTGCTGACCAACCTGTCGGGCCTGATCCGCCAGCGCCTGAAGCTGTTCCGCCATGTGCGCGTGCTGTCGGCCGAAGGCCGCATGTCGGCCTGGCTGCTGTCGCTGCTGCCGTTCGCCATCGGCGGCATGATGAACGTGTTTAACCCGGAATTCATGGCGCCGCTGTGGAACGACCCGCTCGGCGACACGATCGTCAAAAGCATGCTGGTGTCGATGGCGTTCGGCGTCCTGCTGCTCCGTAGAATAATCCGTATCCGTGTCTGAGGGGATGAACATGTTTATGCTTGCCGCCCTGGTCTGCGTCGCCGTTACGGCTGCCGTCGCCGGCCTGTTCATGCTGCTGGTACCAAACGGCATCCACCGCCGCCTGCAAAGCATCGAGAACCCGGCCGGCGCCGCCGACTGGGGCGCCACTGTGGCGCAAGCGGTGGGCCCGTTCGCCGGCATATTGGCTCCGGCCGGAAACTGGGAAGACTCGCCGCTGCGCCTGCGCTTCATCAACGCGGGCATACGGCGCGAGGACGCGCGCCTGATCTACTTCGGCTGCAAGACGGTGCTGCCCATCCTGTTCGCCTTTCTCACCTGGCTGCTGCTGCGCACGTTCACCAGCATGGAAGAGATGACGGTGCTGATGAACCTCCTGATCGCCGCAACCGCGGGCTGCTACCTGCCCAACCTGGCGCTGTGGCTGCGGCTGCGCGAACGCCGGCGCGAGCTGTTCGAGAATTTCCCCGATGCGGCCGACCTGATGCTGGTGTGCGTCGAAGCCGGCCTGGGACTGGATGCGGCGCTGACCAAGATCGCCGAGGAGATGCGCATCAAGAGCCGGCCGCTGGCCGAGGAACTGCACCTGACCAACCTGGAGATGCGCGCCGGCGCCAGCCGCGCCCAGTCGCTGCGCAACCTGGCCCTACGCGCCGGCATCGAGGAGATCGGCACTTTCGCCACCATGCTCGCGCAGTCGGACAAGTTCGGCACCAGCGTGGGCGAGTCGCTGCGGGTGTTTTCGGAAGACCTGCGCCACAAGCGCCAGGTGCGCGCCGAGGAGCACGCGGCCAAGGTGCCGACGAAGATGCTGATCCCGCTGGCGCTGTTCATTTTCCCGGCGATTATCATGGTGGTGCTGGGACCGGCGATGATCATCATCGTGCGCACCATCATGCCGATCCTCAGCGCCCATTGAGCGGGCCATGGCGCTGGCGCGCGGGATCCGGCTGGACCAGGCCGTGGCGGATGGCGTACACGTACATCTCGAGCCGGTTGGTGACATTGAGCTTGCGGTAGATGGAGGTAAGGTGATTGCGCAGCGTGTGCTCGGAGATGAACAGGCGTTCGGCCACGACGTGGTTGGCACTGCCGCTATGCTCGACAGCGGCGCTGACGATGGCGCGCTCGCGCGCGGTGAGGCTTGCATGCTTCTCCTGTTCGGGGTCGGGGCGCGGTGCGCTGCGCGCTCCCAGCAGCTGCCCGAACACGCGGTCCATGGTTTCGGCGTCGAACCACAGCTCGCCGCGATGGATTTTTTCGATGGCCTTGATCACCTGCTCGGCCGAGACTTCCTTGTGCAGGATGCCGCGCGCACCGCGCCGTACCGCGAGGTCAAGCGTGTCGGTGTTGTGGGCCGCGGTCAGCACAAGGGCGCGCGACAGGCCGTGCGCCAGCAGCTCGGGCAGGAATCCCGTCATGCACACGCCGCCCAGGTCAAGGTCGAGCAGGATCACGTCGGGCGCAAGCTGCGCCGCGCTGGACAGCGCCTCCGGACAGGTGCGCGCTGTGCCGACCACAGACATGCGCGGGCGTTCGGCGTCGATCAGCTTTTGCAGGCCCCACAACAGGGTCTGGTGATCTTCGACAAGGAGCACCCGGATGGTTAGCGATTCGCTGTTCATAATGGGATCTCCACACAGACGATGGTGTCGTTGAACCTGCCCTCGCGCACGAAGGCGGCGCCGCCAAGCGCCCTGGCGCGCTCGGTGATGGAACGCGGCCTGAATGGCGGCGGCCGTATGCCTCCGTGTTCGTTGTTGATTTCGATGCGCAGCAAGCCGCCGCTGCAGCGTAGCGAAACGGTCGCGCGCTTCGCTGCCGTGTGCCGGCACACGTTGCTGATCCCTTCGCGCACGATCTGCAGCACTTCCGCCGTCAGGCGGTCGCCGAACTCGATGCTGCCGTCGATATCGATGCGGATGTCGACGTCGTACGCGGCCATGGCCTGGCTGGCCTGTTTGCGCAGCGCGACCAGGAAGATCGGCTCCGCTTCGGCCGGACTTCCGCATGTTCCCTGCGCGTAGTCGCGCAACTGCACGATGACGTCTGCAGCCATCGCCACGAGTTTGTCGAGGTCGTCGGCCAGCGGATTCGAGGAGGTAGCGCGCCTGCACAGGGCGACTAATCCGAGCTGGAGCCCGATGTACGACTGGATGGCGGTGTCGTGCAGGTCAAGGGCGATCCGCTTGCGCTCGAAGGCGGCGGAGTCGGACGCGATGCGGTCGAGCAGGTCGATGCGGTCGATGGTGAGCAGCTCCTGCGCCGCAATCCGCGCAAGGAACAAGGCGTCGTCGCGGCCGAGGTGGCGCGCGCGTGCGGCGACGAAGATGCGGCCCTTGCCATGTCCGAAGACCAGCGGGGCGCTGATAAACGATGCCGCGCCTAGCAGGTCGGCCAGTTGCTGCAGCACGGCCTCGTCGTGCATCAGCCAGCGTCCGGGGCCACCACTGTGGCCAAGCGCCGCGCCGCCCAGCCACGGCCAGCGGCGCCACGGGCGGACGTACAGCAGCACATGGGTGCGCGGGTCGGGCAGCATGGCGCGCGCCATCGCGCCGTCGACACGTTCCGTGAGCGCAACCAGCGGGCCGTCTTCGCGCACCGTGCGGATCGCGTAGCGGGCGGTGTTCTCCTCTTCGAGCAGCGCGATGCAGCTGTCGGCCATGAAGAACGAGCGGATGCGCTCCATCGCCGCGGTCATGGTGCGGTCGATGCCGAAGCGCGGGTTGGCCACCTGGTGAAGCTCGCGCAGCAGCGCCTGGCGGCGCGCGGCCTGGATGTTGCGTTCGCCCAGCTGCGCGATCGCGCGGCCGAACGCGAGCAGCACTGCGGCCCGCAGCGACAGGCGCGCCGGTCCAACGTCAGGCAGGGTCGCGATCACGGCTACGCAGTACAGCATCACCGCGACGATGGTCACGCGCGCGCCCTCGTCAAGGCCGAACCGCAGCGACGCCACGACGATGGCGAAGAACATGAACACCAGCGGGAAGATGTCGGCCTGCCCGCCGGCGGCGACCATCGCCGCGCATACGCCGGCGTCGAGACGGTGCATCAGCTTTCCGCGCGTCCATCGTCGCTGGCAGCTGGTGCAGACGAAGGCGATCGTGCAGGCGACGGTATAGCAGAACAGGACAAGCACCGCAGCGGCATTGGCCTGCCCGTGCCCGGCGTGGTCGACGACCGCCACCAGCAAAGCCGATAGCGCGAGCACCGCCCGGATACGTGCAACCAGCTGGTTGTCGGCATCGTCAGAGTAGCCCAAGGTTCCAGGCGCCTCCTTGTCCAACAGGTAGCTCGAAATAGCCATGACTCAGGTACCGTAGGTTCGCCGCCAAGCAATATCGCTGCCGGATAATCGCCGGCAGCCTGATGTTGCTATCGTTACTGCGTCTCCGAGTCTACGTTAATATTTTCATAACATCATGACGTGTATCAGCGGCATTAACAGCCGCGAATTATAAAAAAAACCGCCAGACGCTTGCGCGCTGGCGGTTTTTTACTGGCCGAAGCCGGCAGATGATTACTGAGCAGCAGGCGCTTCAGCAGCACCTTCAGCAGCCTTCATCGACAGCTTCAGGCGGCCGCGGTCGTCGGTCTCGAGGACCTTGACGCGCACTTGCTGGCCTTCTTTCAGATAGTCGGCAACGGCGTTTACACGCTCATTGGCGATCTGCGAGATGTGCAGCAGGCCGTCCTTGCCTGGCATAACCTGGACGATCGCGCCGAAGTCCAGCAGCTTGAGCACAACGCCGTCGTAGGTCTTGCCCACTTCGACCGATGCGGTCAGCTCTTCGATGCGGCGCTTGGCTTCCTGGCCGGCAGCAGCGTCAACCGAAGCGATGGTCACAACGCCTTCGTCGCTGATGTCGATCTGGGTGCCGGTCTCTTCGGTCAGCGCGCGGATGACTGCGCCGCCCTTGCCGATGACGTCACGGATCTTCTCTGGGTTGATCTTGATGGTGATCAGGCGCGGTGCGAAGTCCGACAGTTCGGTCTTCACGTGCGGCATCGCCTTCTGCATTTCACCCAGGATGTGCTGGCGGCCTTCTTTGGCTTGCGCCAGTGCCACTTGCATGATTTCCTTGGTGATGCCCATGATCTTGATGTCCATCTGCAGCGCGGTAATGCCGGTGGCGGTACCTGCTACCTTGAAGTCCATGTCGCCGAGGTGGTCTTCGTCGCCCAGGATGTCCGACAGGACTGCGAACTTGCCGCCTTCCTTGATCAGGCCCATCGCGATACCGGCAACGTGCGCCTTCATCGGAACGCCAGCGTCCATCAGCGCCAGGCAGCCGCCGCAGACCGAAGCCATCGACGACGAACCGTTCGATTCGGTGATTTCCGACACCAGGCGCACCGAGTAGCTGAAGTCTTCAGGGTTAGGCAGCGCAGCGATCAGCGCGCGCTTGGCCAGGCGGCCGTGGCCGATTTCGCGGCGCTTCGGGGTGCCTACGCGGCCGGTTTCGCCGGTGGCGAACGGAGGCATGTTGTAGTGCATCATGAAGTCGTCGGTGTACTCGCCCATCAGCGCGTCGATCTTCTGGCTGTCGCGTGCGGTGCCGAGGGTGGCAACAACCAGCGCCTGCGTTTCGCCGCGGGTGAACAGCGCCGAGCCGTGGGTACGCGGCAGGATGCTGGTGCGGATCGCGATCGGACGCACGGTGCGGGTGTCGCGGCCGTCGATGCGCGGCTCGCCGTTCAGGATCTGCGAACGCACGACTTTGGCTTCGATATCGAACAGGACGTTGCCCACGTCGACGTTATCGGCCGCAGGTACGCCGCTGGCTTCAGCGTCGGACTTCAGTGCCGCGTAGACGTCGGCGAAGGTGGCCTTCAGCTTGGCGGTACGGGCGACCTTGTCCTTGATCTGGTAGGTCTCGTTGATCTTGGCATCGGCCAGTTCCTTGACGCGGGCGATCAGCGCTTCGTTCTTGGCAGGAGCGGTCCACTCGACTTCCGGCTTGCCGCCGTCGCGTACCAGTTCGTGGATCGCGTCGATGACTGCTTTCATCTGGTCATGGCCGAATACGACGGCGCCCAGCATGATTTCTTCGGACAGCTGCTTGGCTTCCGATTCGACCATCAGCACAGCGGTTTCGGTACCGGCGACAACCAGGTCCATTTCCGAGGTCTTGAGCTGGGTGGTGGTCGGGTTCAGGATGTACTGGCCGTTGGCGTAGCCGACGCGCGCTGCGCCAACCGGGCCGTTGAACGGTACGCCGGACACCGACAGGGCGGCGGACGCGCCGATCATGGCGGCGATGTCCGGATCGATCTCAGGGTTCACCGACAGAACGTGGATGATGACCTGGACTTCGTTCAGGTAACCTTCTGGGAACAACGGGCGGATCGGACGGTCGATCAGACGCGAGGTCAGGGTTTCTTTTTCGGAAGGACGGCCTTCACGCTTGAAGAAGCCGCCTGGGATTTTACCGGCTGCATAAGTTTTCTCGACGTAATCGACCGTCAGCGGGAAGAAGTCCTGGCCTGGCTTGGCGTCCTTGCGTGCGACGACGGTAGCGAGCACGACCGTGTCTTCGATCGACACCATCACCGCGCCGGAAGCTTGACGAGCGATTTCGCCGGTTTCCAGGGTGACCGTGTGCTGGCCGTACTGGAAGGATTTGGTAACTTTATTAAACTGTAACATGGGTAATCCCTTTCTATTTGCCGACAGATTTTCAGGAGCTGTCGTTCACCTCACCACAGACAACCAAGGTTGCCTTTACGACTTATTTACTGCTTTTTAAATGAAAAATGCCCGCGACAGCGAACTGACGCAGGCATTTCACTAAATCTTGTGCGGCAAAAATTACTTACGCAGGCCGAGTTTAGCGATCAGGTCGCGGTAGCGGCCCAGATCTTTGCTCTTCAGGTAGGACAGCAGGCTCTTACGACGGTTGACCATCATGATCAGGCCGCGGCGGGAGTGGTGATCCTTCATGTGTGCCTTGAAGTGGCCGTTCAGTTCGTTGATGCGTGCGGTCAGCAGTGCAACCTGAACTTCTGGGGAGCCGGTGTCGTTCTGACCACGGGCGTTGTCCGCGATGATCGCGGCTTTGTTGATGTTTTCTACGGACATGATGTTACCTTTCACATGCGGTGCAAGAGTCGGAACCCAGCGCACCGTGAACTTCGATTGATAAAGCTGACCGAAAGGCCAGACGCGCAAGTATATGTCAAAACGCATCGTGCAGCCAGTGCTCATTACATTCGGCTGGGGGCATGATAGGATTTTTCCAGCTCGGGAGTAGTTTTTATGCAAAAACTTGTCAAGATACTCATCATTGGAATTGCTGCCTCGCTCGCTGGCTGCACGGCGATGACGCGCACCGCGCCGGTCGTCGGGGACACGGTCGCCGACACCCAGATCAAATTCGGGCCGCCCACCGCGGTCTACCCTGCCGGCGACGGCCGGGTGATGGAATACGCGACCGGACCGATGGGGCAATACACCTGGATGGCCACAGTCGGGCCGGATGGCAGGCTGACCTCGTTCGAACAGGTGCTGACGGGCGAGAAGTTCGCGCTGCTGAAGGTCGGCAAGGCGCGCAAGGAAGACGTGTTGCGCACCGTCGGCAGGCCGGCCGAACGCTCGTTCCTGGCGCTGCCGCAGCTGGAGGTGTGGTCGTACCGCTATAAAGAAGCGGGCGTGTGGAACTCGATGATGCATGTGCACTTCGACCGCAGCGGCGTGCTGAGCATGATGCAAAATGGGCCCGACCCGATGTACGAGGAACGGCGTTTCTTCAGGGATTAAACGGTTGGGGCAGCGACCCGGCTCTAAGTCCTTTTTTGCGGTCGTGCTTCCCACTGCCATCAAGACGCACATTCCACAACGAAAAAAATGCTTCTACCTCCTTGTTAAGCGTCAATGCGGCGCTCCTTGCCTCACTTCACTATTCCGATGCCGGCGGGCACCTCGCCGAAGGGCCGCCACACAAAGACGGTCATCTCGCATCGGAAACTCGACAGGAGCAGGAGACATTGCCAGGATTATCTCGAGCGTGTTTTCGGAAAGCCCGATAAGACGGTGCGCGCCCCCAAGCCGGCCAACTTCAGCGGAATGAAGGGAATTATCGTTGTAAAGGGGCATGGTTGGGTCAATGCCAAGGGCCATGTCACCCTTTGGGATGGTTCCGGCTGCTCGGATACCTGTCATCTCATGCGTGACCCTGAAAACGGGCCTTTTGTCCCTGAAATCGCTTCGCTTTGGGTCCTTAAATGAAAAGTGCCATTGCCACAGTATGTCTTGCCATTCTCACGGTCGTGCAACCCGTGTACGGGCAAGCCGGTGACGCCCCAAAATATTCACAAAAGGTGCTGTTGAAGAATTGGGCACTAAGCCGCTGTCTGGGGCAAGTGTACTCAAACGGCCAGGCAGCAGAAGATGCGAATGCGACGGCCAGTGCCTATCTCGAATTTGGACGTCAGCCAATTGAAGTGTATGAAGCGCTGAACGTGATTGTCGATAAATATGTCAACAAGAAGTATTCCGGTTCCGTGCATACCGAGTTCAATACCATGAAGTGCATCGACCTATTTCACAGCAAAGAATTAGATACATTTAGCAGAAAATATTCAGCGCCCAAGTAGGAAACGGCTAACTCATCGGGCCATAACGTCAACACCCAAATGCCTTCGTTCGCAGCGGGGACAGCAACGCCCGGATGCTATCCGCCTGATCGAGCTCGGGGTGTTCTTCGACTCCGATTCCGGCGCGAATGCGTAGTGTCGGGGAGCAGTGTCGACTCACCACCACATTGCCGCTTGGCTCAACGAAGGCTGCAGTGCGTGTAGCTCTCCAACACTTCGGTAAAGATCGACCTGAGTTCGGTAAATTCCTTGTCGTTCGCCAGCCCAAGGTGAGAAGCGGTCAGCGAGATACGCAACTGGCAATTCGGTAGCTGCGATGCCAGCGCCTGGACACTTTCGAGCGGCGCATTATCATCGTCTTCGCCATGATGAATGTACACCGGCACTGAAGTCGAAAGGTCGATCGTCGCCCAGCTGCCGAATAACACCTTGAAGTCTGCCCATACGCCATGCGCCAAGGCCGGTGGAATGCCCCATTGTGATAATTGAGCAAGGGCGCGATCGTAGTCGCCGTTGGAGAAAAGTTCGAGAAGCATTTGCGTATCAGGCGATGCCACTGTTCGCTTGAAAACGGTCGGGTTCCCCATCGAGGCCAGCAAGTAACAGGCACGAACGGTACCGGGGTGATTGCTCGCAAGATGGAGTGCAAACGGACCACCGCCGCTCCCTCCAATGACATACGCATGAGCTATCCGGCATTCCGAAAAATGGCGGATGATGTCGGCAGTGCAGGCCTCGAAGGACGGGTCGACCGCAGTGTCGACGTACCACGAGCGAGTTGGGCAAATGAGGCGGACGCCTGTTTCGGTGGCCAGATCAGCTAGCTCTGCAACGCTTTCGCCCGTATGCGGGGTACCCAAGAGGAACAGCACCGGAATGCCGTCCTGCTTTCCATATTCAAAGAATTGCATTCTTATCCCTGCAGAACGTCCCAATGCGCCCGAGATGTCAGCATTACTGACGGATGCGCTCAAGCGCCTCGAAAATGGCATCCGCCACGGCGTCTGGCCGATCCTGCTGGATGACGTGGCCGGCGCCGGGCACGACATGATGGCTCGACCGCGTCGACAGCGCCGCGACTTCTTTGTGGATCGCAAGGTTCTCCGCCTCGACCGCCTTGTTCAATGTGCTCGCCGGCTGGCCCGGAATCGCATAGGGGCTGATGCCGCGCGTGAGTATCACAAGCGGCAAGTCGCCGAAGCTGCGCCGTGCCGACTTGAGCTCGGCATTGCTGGTTGCGTAACCGCTGTTCTCCGCCACCGCCGCGCGCCAATAGGCCGGCCGAGTAACGATGGCCATGCGTGCAGCGGCCAATCCGCGTCCATATACGTCGCCCAAGCCGCCCGTGCAAGTGACAAAGGTCTCGCTGCCGAAGGCGAAACCTTTCTGCGCCGCCTCTGCGCAATGCGCCATGGCCTGATCCTGCAATTCATACATCTGTTTCAGCTTGCCCTGGGCGGCCGCGTTCAAGCGTTCGGTTTCGTCTTCGTGTCCCGGCTCGACCAGGACGAGCGCCTTAACTTCCTCGGGATAGCGATAGGCGTAGAGCTGGACGTTGGCGCCGCCGTAGGAGTTTCCGACCAAGATATACGGCGGCTTGATACCGGCCTTCGTCAGCAGCGCATGCAGATCTTGCACGGCATTGCTTGACGTAGCAGGCAAAGGTGACGGGTCGCTGAAACCCATGCCGGCCCGGTCATACACACAAGCGCGCGTGCGCGCCGCTACCCGCGGCTGCACCCCGTGCCAGCTCCAGCCCGCATCCGTACCAGGCGCGTCAAACACGACGGTGACGGGACCGCTGCCGCTGCAGTACAAGTTCAGGCGGCGGCCGCCGATGTCGACGAGTTGGTTGGGGCGAGCGAACGATAAGTCGCCCGCGCTAACTGCAGCGGCAGCAACGGCCGAGCCGGAAGCGTTCGCGGCACTTGTCACGCACGCCAACAGGAGGAAACGAGACACAGGACGAAGCATGGCCACTCCAATCATGGAAAACGCTATGCTAACGCATGATCACCAGCCAATGCTCTCCAAAAGTCACTACAACTTAACCATCAAAAGCGGCGCGACCGGACACTGGATCACTTGAAGTTTTAATGCCAATACTCATCTGATGGCAATGATGAAACAAAAGCTCAACTGGCGCCGTCCGCTCTTCTATTTGCTTTTGCCGATCTTTTTCATCATGGTCTTTCTCGGCTTTCCCTTGCCGGTCGCGCCCCCGCCCTCGACCAAACCGACGCAGGAAATCTCCACTACGGTCAAGAAGAAGAAGCGTGTACGTCTTCTGTCGCCGGGCAAGGCCGGGGAGGATAAGGAGGACGTGCAAAAAGCGCCGCAGCGGTAGGCGTCATGCCTGTTTCGTCAGGACGCAAGGTCAACACCGACACCCCCGAAGCTGTAACTGCAACGGTGTGTTCGAACTGTGCGGAAAGCGATCCGTCCCTCGTCACCACAGTCCAGCCGTCAGCCTCGGTTCTCACGCTCCGCCCGCCTTGGTTGAGCATGGGCTCGATCGTGAAAACCATGCCCTCGCGGAGGACGAGACCAGTTCCGCGCGTTCCGTAATGCAGAACCTGCGGCTCCTCATGCATCTCGCGGCCGATGCCGTGGCCACAATATTCACGCACCACGGAATAGCCGTTTCGCTTGGCATGGCGTTCGATCGCCCAGCCGATGTCGCCGAGCCGGGCGCCAGGACGAACCGCGCGGATGCCTTTCCACATGGCTTCGTAGGTAGTCTGCACCAGCCTTTTGGCGGCTGGATCCACGTCACCGACGAGATACATTTTGCTGGAGTCGGCAATATAGCCGTTCTTCTCAAGCGTGATGTCGAAATTGACGATGTCGCCGTCGCGAAGGACCTCCGATTGCGATGGAACGCCATGGCAGACCACATCGTTCACGGACGAATTCAATACAAAACCGTAGCCGTACTGGCCCTTGCTTGCTGGCCGGGACTGGAGCTCATCGACGATGAATCGTTCGACCATTTCATCGACCTGAAGCGTCGACATGCCGATCAGCTGGAGTCGATCCAGCTGCCCGAATACGGACGCCAGCAGCCGGCCCGATTCGGCCATTAACGCCAACTCATCGGGTTGCTTCGTCATGAGTAACTCATGGCAAGCGGCGGAGCCGACACGCCTGCAGCAGCAAGCTCGCGCGCGATGATTTCATTGAAAGTGAGGGTCGGATTAGTTTCGCAGAGCATGCCCACCTTGATCCAGAAGGCGGCCTGCGCATTGATCGAACGGCCCGATACCTTCGTCGCCCTACGCACCTGATCGTGCAGGTCGTCCTCTATGTTTACAATTCCCAATGCTAACTCCGTATACGATTCGTATACGCATCATATACGAATCGTATCGCGGGAGTCAACGAAGTCGATTAGTGTTTGCTTCGAACGCCACGACGCGCTCATATCGCGTTTTCAGCCTAAAAGCTTGCGCCAGAGCCCCGCTTGAACACCGCCACGATTTCGCGGCTTGCGCCATTGGCCGCCATGTTGGTGTCGAACACGGAAACCAGGTTCCAACCCTGGGCGCCCAACTCATTGAGCATTGTGTCGAACTTCGCCGTATCGACCACGCCACCCATGAACCCTGTCGCTTCCATCTTGATTGTCTTGTATTCCCAGCGTTCCATCGTGTCCTCTGCTTTTGCGCCGCGTTGCGGGGGATAGGCAGCGTGGTGCGGCAATTGACCAGCTGGCGCAATGATGACATCACTTGAGGCGCGAAAATTCACAAATTCTCACGCTCCAGTGCGGAGTCCTACGGGGCCGGTACGATGCGCTGTTCGTACGAGGTGGCCATGATAGAGGTGATCCCCTCATAAAGCAGGTACAGGACCTCATCATCATCAAGGCCCGATATCCTTTCGAGTTCCGAGCCACGCTCAGTTACCACGAACCCAAACTTTCCAGACCTCATCTCAACATGGGGCGCCCCATCATGCTGCGGGGACGTATGGAATGCCTTGTAGTACGGCTCTACATCCAGGTGCTCAGCCATTGAGCGAAACTCGGCCGCAAGACCGGATAGCGACAGTTTTTCCATCGTAGGTCGTTTTCAGTAACAGGTCACTCTTGATGATCGCGGGAGGTCCGCTTCTGGCCGTTACCGGGCTTTCGTAACGCCTTCAAGCAAATCGCGGTCAAACCAGACATCTTCGTAGTTCGGCGCAAGCAAAACACGCCAACCTGATGGCAACGCTAGGTAAGGGACAATGTCCGGGCACCTGTTGCGCAGGTGGGCAACGCAAAGTGGCTGAAAAAAATCAGCATCTGTGGAGAACTCGCCCCCGTAAATAAACCAGCCGCTCATGCCATCCCCGCCGGGGTTTCGCATCGCGTTCAGTGGCAGTTTATCAAGCGACGCAAGCGCGATACCGACCTTCTCCGAGGGGGCTGGCGGCACGAACTCTGCGTCGAATCGTTCACAAATTTCTTTAGGCTTGGTCGTCATTAAGCGTCCCCCGGACATAGGCACCTTTCGTTTTTTACTGTCTTGCGTGGCTCAATGTCCGCTCGTGGCCGCTCTCGGTCGTTTATGTTAGGTCCAACTCATCGCTACTCGCATAGATGCTTATATCTACTGGAGAAGCATGTGATCTCAGGCGCATACATGATGAGGGCAAATCCCAGACAGAATACTGGCACGATGACAACTGCTTTTCTCCAGCCTTTAAGGCGTAAGATCGTCGTCTGGCCAAAGTTGACCGGCAGCTCCCGCGCAAAGAGGAACCATAACCCAGCTACAACCCATAAGGCGCCGAAGAATCGTTTTAATGCAAATTCACCGTAGTAATAGTTTATCGCGATACCGGCTACAGCTACTGCAGCGAAGGGAATGTACGTCAGAATTCTAGGCATTTTGTCGGTTAAAAGATTTTTATCTGGACAGCCTCTCCATTAGACACGGCCACTTTCTGCGGCCCGCGGAACGTTTACTTGTGACGGGTGCGCCCGTCCGAAACAGGTAGCAACGCCTCAACAATCGCTCACCGATCCACCGACCGTGCAACTTGACCAGCCCTTCTGGCGCAAGGGCGCTACTGCCGAAACAAGTCGTTCTACGTGAGCGACCGCTGTTGGCCGAAAGCAGTCTATAACCGAAGGACCGCTATCGACCCCAGCGGTCGCTCGCCAGCGCTTGCGCGCTGACTATAATGGCGAGCAAATACCTGCCTCGAACCCCACCCAGGCATACTCACGGGAGTAGATGCCTGAACCGTTGGAGTCAGTACTCAAACCCTTGCTCTCGTGCAGTTCGGCCAATACTGCCCTCGCGTCGAATGCTTGGTCCACGAAGACATAGTGAATAGGTGCTTTCGGGTTCTCCATGCCAACGCGACAGACCTTGATGCCCTTCTTTTCCAGCGTCTCTACCACTGGAAGAATTGCCAGCGGAACCGATTGCGGCGCTAACCAGCGCTCTACAAGCTTTGAATAATTTATCATTCGCTTAATTTGTAATTGGTAGTTCAAGGGTCCGCTCTTGGCCGGTTGCAGCCGTTGCCAACTGACCCGGCGTCATTTACACGGCCGATCCTTTTCTTGGAAACGGGCGTTCATTTCTTCAATGGTCAGGGTAGCTGGTAGCGGCTCATGTACGGGAAATCCATCCGTGCCTATCACAATGGGTTGCGGTGGAATCTCGTTGGGACAAGCTGGAACCGATCGCGGTAGCGAAGCGGCCAAATCAAATAATTGCTGACGCTGCGGCGTTCCGGCGACGTTAGCGTTGACCCACAGCTCGTAGTAACGCCTCCCTTCCTTCCACGAGAGATGGGAAATGGCTTTGTCTCGGCCAGCCTGCATCACGCGCAGACGGGCCGGCATTCCGTTGATCCGCTCCGGTTCGGCGGCAGGGTCGCGACTCATATTCGACCCATCCGCTGACATATCATGCTCGAACAGAGTAACGATACGACCATCTGGCATCTGGAAACCACGGTACAGGCGCGACTTTGTTTCGCCGACCGACTCCGCCATGCCGCCGAGATTCTTAAACTGCGAAAACTGCGTTCCATCCAGTTCTACTGGTGAGAACGCCAGGCTCTTAACTTCGCGATCCAGAGATTTGTACGAAATGTCGTATCGATCCAGAGTACTGGCGCATACAAGCTGGAATCCATTCTTCCTTACTTCGGCTTTCTCGCGTTCTTCAGCCTCGATAAAGCCAGGCGCGCCGGGAGGCAATCCCAGGCCGCACGATTCCCGGGGGAGCATAGATGCTCCCAAAAGCAGCGTGTAACCGGCAGCGGCAACTGCCGTGATGCCCACCAATATCCATTTTCGGTTGATGCGCGGGTCTTTTGTCTTAATCAGCGATTTCATGCAAATAAGCGTAGCAGATTTACCTGGGAGCAAAACGCGCACTTACTCACAATGAGCTGCGTGCCCATAAGTCCTATCCAGGTGGGCGCGACGTATGAATCGAACCGCGCGCCGAACGGCAACGACAGGATTCAGCGCGGGATCAAGCCAAAGTTCAGGAATTGCGACCCGAATGAACAGAAGGCGACCAGGCAGGTTTGGTGACAACCCACGGTGTCGATGGCGCGCAAACGTAGTGCCGGTAGATATAACCCCAAGGCAGAACCAGCGGAACGAGCACCACGCCCATTGCACAGGCGAACAGCGTTTCGCTCGCATATGCGTCGAGCCCCGGCCCCGCCAACATCGGCAACGCGGATGCCACGATCCAGATTACCTTCCACGCCAGCTCAAAGAGAAGCACTGGCAACATCTGGAGCGGATAGCGCAGTCCAAGCAGCGATACCAGTGCGAGCGCCCCTAACATCGCCCGTACCACCGAACCGGAATTTGCCACCACCGAAGGTGGCGCAATGATCGACGGCCAGATGACCAGGCCAAGTCCGACCGCGATTAACAGGTACATCGCCCTCAACAGGGTGAGTCTTAATGTGCTGACGTCCGACATGGCATGAATCCTTTCAGGGTAGGTAGACCAGGAAAAGCTGTTACTCGACTTCCCTCAGCATCTTTTCGACCGAAGCCAGCTTGGCTTTCACATCGGCCAGCTGGACATTCATCGACGCCAGCGTTGCTGCGGTTTCGGACTGGGTTGCCGCGGCTTGCGCTGCCAGCTGGCGGTAGTCCTCGTCATTGGCACGGCGTGCCCTCGCCTGCTGGATCGCCGCGAAATACTTCATCCCGAAGATGAACACGATGGTGAGGAAAAAGAGGCCGATGGTTGAGAAATACACGGATTCGGACATGATGGTTCCTACTTTTCAAGGTTGGTAGTGAGGGACTTCACCGCTTCTGCAATCAGGGCGGGCGTGAGCTCGAACTTAAAACTGTCGACTTCGAAGTAATTCAGCGCTTTGCCGTCGTGCGACAGTTCCAGACTGCTCGTGACGAGGCCGGCGCTTTCAAGCTTTTGCAAATGCAGATGCAGCAACGGGCGGCTGATGCCGATCTCGCGCGCCAGCTGGCTGACGTAGTTGCGTCCGCCCGCTTGCAACGCTGCGATGATGCGCAGCCGGTGCGGATTGGACAGCGCGGCAAGCATCGCCAGCATTTCGTCGCCCGTCGGTTGGTTGGTTTTTGATTTCACGTGTAAACAATATCTGACACGTGACAGCGAGTCAAGCACATTCGTGCGTTGGCTCGCCGATGTTAGGGAAGGATTCGGGATTCGGGCCAGGGCGTCGTCTCCACCACTGGCGGAGACGACTTTCCACCATTGGCGGAAATGGCCGGGGGAAAACGACGTTTTAGAGCTGCGGGTTGACGCGTTCGATCTTGGAATGCAGCTTGTTCAGGCCCGACAGATACGCCTTGGCCGACGCGACCACGATGTCCGGGTCAGACCCCACACCGTTGACGATCCGGCCGGAGCGCGAAAGGCGCATTGTCACCTCGCCCTGCGACTCGGTGCCGCCGCTGATCGCGTTGATCGAAAACAGCACCAGCTCGGCGCCGCTGGCCGCCTCTTTCTCGATCGCGTTGACCATCGCGTCGACGGGGCCGTCGCCCTCGCCTTCGCAGCTGTACTCCTTGCCGTCCATCGTGAACGCAACGCGGGCGCGCGGCGTCTTGCCCGTCTCGGACTGCTGCATCAGCGATACGAAGCGGTAATGCTCGTTCTCGCTCGCGTGCTCTTCATCCGATACCAGGGCCATGATGTCTTCGTCGAAGATCTCCGACTTGCGGTCGGCCAGCTCCTTGAAGCGCGCGAACGCGGCGTTCACTTCCACCTCGGTCTTCAGGTCGATGCCCAGCTCCTGCAGGCGCTGCTTGAACGCGTTGCGGCCCGAGAGTTTGCCGAGCACGATCTTGGTCGCGGCCCAGCCCACGTCTTCCGCCCGCATAATCTCGTAGGTCTCGCGCGACTTCAGCATGCCGTCCTGGTGAATGCCCGAAGCGTGCGCGAACGCGTTGGCGCCCACGACCGCCTTGTTCGGCTGTACCGCGAAGCCGGTAATCTGCGACACCATCTTCGATGCGGCGACGATCTGCGTGGTGTCGATGCCCAGTTCGAGCTTGAAGATGTCCGGACGCGTGCGCACGGCCATCACCACTTCTTCAAGCGCCGTGTTCCCTGCCCGCTCGCCCAGGCCGTTGATGGTGCATTCAATCTGGCGCGCGCCGCCGATGGTCACGCCGGCCAGCGAATTGGCTACCGCGAGGCCAAGGTCGTTGTGGCAGTGAACCGACCAGATGGCCTTGTCCGAATTCGGGATGCGCTCGCGCAGGCGGCGGATGGTTTCGCCGAATACCTCAGGCACCGCGTAGCCGACGGTATCCGGGAAGTTGATGGTGGTCGCGCCTTCGGCAATCACCGCTTCGAGCACCCGGCACAGGAAGTCTTCTTCCGAACGGCTGCCGTCTTCCGGGCTGAATTCGATGTCGTCGGTGTACTGGCGCGCGCAGCGGATGGCCTGCTTGGCCTGTTCCAGCACCTGTTCCGGCTCCATGCGCAGCTTGATCTGCATGTGCAGCGGCGAGGTAGCGATGAAGGTGTGAATGCGCTTGCGCGGCGCCGGCAGCAGCGCCTCGGCGGCGCGTGCGATGTCGCGTTCGTTGGCGCGCGACAGCGAGCAGATGGTGGAGTCCTTGATCACGCTGGCGATCGCGCGGATCGCTTCGAAGTCGCCGGGCGAGGCTGCCGCGAAGCCGGCTTCGATCACGTCGACGCGTAGACGCTCCAGCTGGCGCGCAATGCGGACTTTCTCCTCGCGGGTCATCGATGCGCCTGGCGATTGTTCGCCGTCGCGCAAGGTTGTGTCGAAAATGATGAGACGATTAGAATTCGTCATGGCGGGGCTCCGTAAAAGCTAAATAAAAAGCAGGCGCCCCGCCATCGACAAACGTCGAGGGTTAGCGGCGCTCGCTCGCGTCAACCGGTTCGTCGTCGGTCTGCACGATGCTCACTGGCTTGCCCTTTGCAAGGCGCCAGAAATACACGGCATAACCGGATAAACCATATAAAACAAACAGCGGCATCAATACTTTAGGCGGGTCGATCGAGACCAGCGCCAGCGCCAGCGCGATCAGGAACACCACGATGAACGGCACCGATTTGCGGAAATTCACGTCCTTGAAGCTGTAGTAAGGCACATTGGTGACCATCGTCAGGCCGGCGAACAGCGCGATGCCGAATGAAATCCAGGGCATGCGGAAGCCGCTGATCTGCAGGTCGTTCATCAGAAGCACGAAGCCGGCCACCATCGCGGCGGCCGCAGGGCTGGGCAGGCCCTGGAAGAAGCGCTTGTCGACCACTTCGATATTGGTGTTGAAGCGGGCCAGGCGCAGCGCGGCGCCGGCGCAGTAGACAAAGGCGGCGATCCAGCCAAGCTTGCCCAGGCCGCGCAGCGACCATTCGTAGATCACCAGCGCCGGCGCGGCGCCAAACGACACCATGTCCGACAGGCTGTCGTACTGGGCGCCGAATTCGGACTGGGTATTGGTCAGGCGCGCGATGCGGCCGTCCAGGCTGTCGAGGATCATCGCGATGAAGATCGCCCACGCGGCGTAGTCGAAGCGCTGGTTCATCGCCATGACGATCGCGTAAAAGCCGCAGAACAGTGCCGCCGTGGTGAATGCGTTGGGCAGCAGGTAGATACCGCGCGCGCGCACGGGCACGCCGTCGGCGTCGAATTTCTGGCGGCGGCGGAAACGTGGGAGTTTCGCGGCCTTGGCGGACAGGGTCCCCGGTTTTCTGCGGCGTGGGAAGGTTGGCATATGTTTCCGTTTCAAGTGATTGTGTCGCTCTATGCGGCCGCGCCCTGTTGGGGCGCGCCTGTGCCGGGCATTCCGGGCAGCCTTATTATAGTGGGCTGCCCGTCAACTTAGCGAACAGATACTGTTACTTGAATTTCACCTTTCCTACGAGACGCATTTGCAGCGTGGTTTCGCCAGGCTCGAAGCTGGGTTCCGGCACCTGGCCCGAGTCGGCCGCTTGGCCTTTCATCGCGCGCATGCTGGACATTTCCGCCTGCTGCGGGCCACCGCCGTAGTTGCCCGAGCCTTCGAAGTCGACCGTGTCGATGACCGCCTCGGCTGGCTGGCGCCCCATCGCCTTGGCGATGGATGCAATGCGCTCGCGGAGGTTGCGGTAGGTGACGGCGATGCGCTGCTCGTCGAGCTTTTTGGTCGTTTCCGGCGACAGGCCGAAGTTCAGGCCGTTCAGGCCGAGCACTTTTTGCGCTGCAGCAGTGGTCTTCGGCAGGCCGCTCAGGTTCTGCGTTTTTACTTCGAGGTACTGCCCGACTCTCCAGCCGACGATGTTTGCTTTCGGCATAGTTCCGTTCGGCAATGGCCGGACTTCGGAATGGACCGGGTAGGTGTAGTAGCCGTAGGTTTTCAGCTTGGCCTGGGGATCTTCGCGGCGGATGATCTCGGTGCCCTGCTTCATTTTCTGGTTGACGCGCGATGCCGCGGCGGTCTTGTCCTTGTCCTGCTCCTCGATCATGAAATGGGCCAGCGCCTCGTCGTTCGGGTGGGTGACTTCACCGAAGGCAGGGACGACGACCATGGTGCCCGCCGTGGACTGGGCAGAGGCATGGGCGGCCAGCACGAGGCTGGCGAGGACGAAGGCAGTTTTGAGCGACATTGTTTTTCTCCAAGGGTTGATGCGCGGATGTCCGCGTTATCTCAACGATACAATCAAATCAACATTTGCTGTTACACGGTAATGTTTGGTTGCAAGTGCATTGATTTGTAGCCTTGGTGGTGACGATGCGGGTTTCGTAAGGCGGATAAGCGTGGCTGCCGCCGAGGCCGCATCCGCCGTACGAGTTCAGTTACAGGCGCCTCAGTTCTTCGACTGATCCACCAGCTTGTTCTTCGCAATCCAAGGCATCATCGCGCGCAGCTTCTCACCGACCTGCTCGATTGGATGCTCAGCCGTCAGGCGGCGGCGCGAGATCAAGGTCGGCGCACCGGCCTTGTTCTCGAGAATGAAGCTCTTCGCGTACTCGCCGGTCTGGATATCCTTCAGGCACTGGCGCATCGCCTTCTTGGTCTGCTCGGTCACGATCTTCGGACCGGTCACATACTCGCCGTATTCCGCATTGTTCGAAATCGAGTAGTTCATGTTGGCTATGCCGCCTTCGTAGATCAGGTCGACGATCAACTTCAGCTCGTGCAGGCACTCGAAGTACGCCATCTCCGGCGCATAGCCGGCCTCGGTCAGGGTCTCGAAGCCCGCCTTGATCAGCTCGACCGCACCGCCGCACAGGACGGCTTGCTCGCCGAACAGGTCGGTCTCGGTTTCTTCACGGAAGTTGGTCTCGATGATGCCGGCGCGACCGCCGCCATTGGCCATCGCGTACGACAGCGCGATATCGCGTGCCGAGCCCGACTTGTCCTGGTATACCGCGATCAGGTGCGGTACGCCGCCGCCGGCCGCGTAGGTGCCGCGCACGGTGTGGCCCGGCGCTTTCGGCGCGATCATGATGACGTCGAGGTCGGCGCGCGGCACAACCTGGCCGTAGTGGACGTTGAAGCCGTGCGCGAAGGCCAGCACAGCGCCCTGCTTCGCGTTCGGCGCGACGTTTTCGTTGTAGACCTGGGCGATGTTCTCGTCCGGCAGCAGGATCATGATGATGTCGGCAGCCTTGATCGCGTCGTTGACTTCGGCGACCTTCAGGCCCGCCTGCTCAACCTTGTTCCAGGAAGCGCCGCCCTTGCGCAGGCCGACGGTGACGTTCACGCCGGAATCGTTCAGGTTCTGCGCGTGCGCGTGGCCCTGCGAGCCGTAGCCGATGATGGCAACATTCTTGCCCTTGACGAGGGAGAGGTCGCAGTCTTTGTCGTAGAAAACGTTCATAATATTGTCCTATATTTTGTAGTGTGAAATAACTGTTACTTATACTTTGAGGATGCGTTCGCCGCGGCCGATGCCCGAGCCGCCGGTGCGCACCGTCTCTAAAATCGAAGCGCGGTCGATCGAGTCGATGAAGGCGTCGAGCTTGCCCTTGTTGCCGGTCAGCTCGATCGTGTAGGTCTTCTCGGTTACGTCGATGATGCGGCCGCGGAAGATGTCCGCCGTGCGTTTCATCTCTTCGCGTTCCTTGCCGACCGCCCTCACCTTGATCAACATGAGCTCGCGCTCGATATGCTGGCCTTCGGTCAGGTCGACCACCTTCACCACTTCGATCAGGCGGTTCAGGTGCTTGGTGATCTGCTCGATGATGTCGTCCGAGCCGCTGGTGACGATGGTCATGCGCGACAAGGTGGCGTCTTCGGTCGGCGCAACGGTCAGCGTTTCGATGTTGTAGCCGCGCGCGGAGAACAGGCCCACGACGCGCGACAGCGCGCCGGCTTCGTTCTCAAGTAGTACAGAAATAATATGGCGCATTTAGAGGTCCTCCGATCCGAGCAGCATTTCGGACAGGCCCTTGCCCGACTTGACCATTGGCCAGACATTCTCGGACTGGTCGGTGATGAAGTTCATGAACACCAGGCGGTCCTTCATGCCGAACGCTTCACGCAAGGCGCCGTCGACGTCGCCCGGCTTCTCGATCTTCATGCCGACGTGGCCATAGGCCTCGGCCAGCTTTTCGAAGTCCGGCAGCGACTCCATGTACGACTCCGAATAGCGCGAGCCGTAGTCGATCTCCTGCCACTGGCGCACCATCCCGAGGAAGCGGTTGTTGAGCATGATGATCTTCGGCGTCAGGTGATACTGCTTGCAGGTGGCCAGTTCCTGGATGCACATCTGGATCGAGCCTTCGCCGGTGATGCAGGCAACGGTCGCGCCGGGATTGGCCATCTGCACGCCCATCGCGTACGGCAGGCCGACGCCCATCGTGCCCAGGCCGCCGGAGTTGATCCAGCGGCGCGGCTTGTCGAACCGGTAGTACTGCGCGGCCCACATCTGGTGCTGGCCGACGTCGGAGGTGATGAAGGCGTCGCCCTTGGTGACTTCCCACACTTTTTCAACCACCGACTGCGGCTTGATCAGGATGCTTGAATCCTGGTATTTCAGGCATTCGCGCCCGCGCCATTCGCCGATCTGCTGCCACCAGTCCTTGACGGCGGCGGCGTTCGGTTTCGCTTCGGCCGCGTCGAGCTGGGCCAGGAACTCAACCAGCACTTCCTTGACGTTGCCAACGATCGGAATGTCGACCTTGACGCGCTTGGAAATCGACGACGGGTCGATGTCCACGTGAATGATCTTGCGTGGATGCGATGCGAAGTGCTTCGGGTTGCCGATCACGCGGTCGTCGAAGCGGGCGCCGATGGCGATCAGGACGTCGCAATGCTGCATCGCCATATTCGCTTCGTAGGTGCCGTGCATGCCCGGCATGCCGACGAAAAGCTCGCTCGAGGCGCGGTAGCCGCCCAGGCCCATCAGGGTGTTGGTAACCGGGAAGCCGAGCTTGTCGACCAGGCGGTTCAGTTCCGGCGCCGCATTGGCAAGGATCACGCCGCCGCCGGTGTAGATCATCGGGCGTTCGGCCTGCAGCAGCATCTGCACTGCCTTGCGGATCTGGCCGGTGTGGCCCTTGTCGACCGGCTTGTACGAGCGCATCTCGATATCCTTCGGATAGTCGTAGGCGCACTTGTGCATGCTGATGTCTTTTGGAATATCGACCAGCACCGGACCGGGACGGCCGGTCCTGGCGATGAAGAAAGCTTTCTTAATGGTCAGCGCCAGGTCGCGCACGTCCTTGACCAGGAAATTGTGCTTGACCACCGGGCGCGTGATGCCCACGGTGTCGCATTCCTGGAAGGCGTCCTGCCCGATCGCGTGGCTCGGCACCTGGCCGGAGATAACCACCATCGGGATCGAGTCCATGTAGGCGGTCGACAGGCCGGTGACGGCATTGGTGACGCCCGGCCCTGACGTGACGATGGCCACGCCGACGGTATTCGAGCTGCGCGAATAGGCGTCGGCAGCGTGGACGGCGGCCTGTTCATGGCGCACCAGTACGTGCTGGAATTTGTCTTGCTGGAAGATGGCGTCGTAGATGTAGAGGACCGCTCCGCCCGGATATCCGAAGACGTGCTTGACGCCCTCCTCGGCCAGACAGCGCACCACTATCTCAGCGCCCGTGATGGGAGCCGTTGATTCGTTACTCATGATACATTCCTTTCAAAACCCATTGGGAGGTGATCGGATGCTCTTTCCTAACGAAGTACGCGTGACGCGGCAGTGCTCAGGCTTCCCTTCTTTCTGCGGTCACGCCGGTCCTTCACGTACCCATAGATACGTTACGAACTGACGCTAAACGCAACTCGTTTGGCATGAGTTTCTGCAGCGGTTATGCGAACCTCTCACGCTTGTGGCGCGGGTTAGAGCAAACTGCCTACATATGAAAGCGCGTCAAATCGAAGGGGGCGTTGTGGGCCGGCCGCGACTGACCTGAAGCTTCGGGATTGCAAAGCGTTGTGTAACCTTACTGCGTTGCACCATTTTGGTCAAGATAAAAAAACGGCATTATTTGGGGCATTTTTCGGCCAAAAACGGTAAATATGCGGCAAGCGGTCCGGTTATTTGCTAGCATGCCTCAGTTTTTCCCACCGTCCATTCCGTTTTCTCTATTGCATGGCAACAGATAAAGAGCTCGCCGATTTCCTTGCGCACGTCGAAAAGCGCGCATTCAAGCAGGCCGTGTACGCGGTACGCAAGGATGAGTCCGCTCTTGATATCGTGCAGGACGCGATGATCAAGCTCGCCGAAAAATACGGCGACAAGCCGGCCGCCGAATTGCCGATGCTGTTCCAGCGCATTTTGCAAAACACCATCCTCGATTACTTCCGCCGCGAAAAGGTCCGCAATACCTGGATCAGCTTGTTTTCGGGACTGGGGAAACGCGATGGCGACAATGACGACTTTGATATACTCGATGCCTACGAAGCGGAGGACGGGTCGCAGGCGGCCGAGTCGAGCGCGGACCAGTTCCAGCGCATGCAGACGCTCGGCCTGATCGAGGCCGAAGTACAAAAGCTCCCGGCGCGTCAACGAGAAGCCTTCCTCATGCGTTACTGGCAAGACATGGACGTGGCTGAAACGGCCGAGGCGATGGGATGTTCGCAGGGCAGCGTCAAGACGCACTGCTCGCGCGCCACGCACACGCTGGCGGCTTCGCTGAAAGCCAAGGGAATTACACTATGAATACCAACGAACTCAATTTTGCGTACAAGGTCAGGCACGCCTTGAACGAAAACCTCGAGCACCTGCCACCTGCCACCGCCGACCGCCTTGCCGCCGCGCGCAAGCTTGCCGTATCGCGCAAGAAAGCCAACCCGCTGCGGGTCGCCCAGCGCGCCCTCGCCGGTAATGCCTCGTCGCTGGTGTCGCTCGAATGGCTCGGGCGCATGGGCGTGGCCGTGCCGCTGATGGTGATGGTGGTCGGCCTGGCCGGCATCTATCAATACCAGGAAGAAAAGCGCATCGCTGAAATGGCCGAGCTCGACGCCGGCGTACTGTCCGATGAATTGCCGCTGACGGCTTACCTCGACCAGGGTTTCAACGCCTATGTCGACGAGCGCCCGCAATGATTAGCAAGCTAGTCCGTGCCGCCGCCGTGGCGGCCACCCTCGCCTTGTCTGGAAATGCGCTCGCGCAGGAAGCGCCGCCCAAGCTGGGTTCGGCGCCTTCCGCCTCGACCAAGCCGTCGTGGAACGAACTGACGCCCGCGCAGCAGGCCGCGCTCTCGCCGCTGAAAGGCGAGTGGGACACGCTCGAGGCCGCACGCAAGCCGAAATGGCTGGAAATTGCCGGCCGCTTCAATGCGATGCAGCCCGGCGAGCAGCAGCGCGTGCACGAGCGCATGCGCGAATGGGTCAAACTGACGCCAGCACAGCGCAAGGTGGCGCGCGAAAACTACGCCCGCGTCAAGAAGATCGACAAGGACGAGCGCAGCGCCAAGTGGGAGCAGTACCAGCAGCTGCCCGAAGAACAAAAGCAGAAACTGGCCGCCGATGCGGCCCGCAAGCGCAAGGCCGGGGCTGCGCCTGGCAACGTGCCACCATCCACCCCACCGGCCCAGCCGGCTCCTCCAGCACCAAATGCAAAATAGTAAGCCGCTCGTCGCAACGCCTACCCTGAAACGCCGTTTTATCTGCCTGGTTTATGAAGCGTTCCTGCTGACCGCCGTGGTCATGTTCGCGCTGTTCGTGTTCCTGTTCGTGACGCAGAAACTGGAAGGCCCGGTCAAGGATTACGGCAGCCAGGTGGTGCTGTTCCTCGCCTCGGGCGCCTACTTCATCCATTCCTGGACGGGCAGCGGACATACGCTGGCGATGAAGACGTGGCGCATCAAGCTGGTCAAGGTCGGGCACGCTACGGTACCGTTCAAGACAGCAGCGCTGCGCTACGTGCTGGCGTGGGGCTGGGTGTTCCCTGCCCTGGTCGTCTGCTACGCCCTGGGACTGACCAGCAAGGGCCAGGTCAGCGCGGCGCTCGCCATTAACATCATTGTGTGGGGCCTGACGGCCCTGTTCGACAAAGACGGCCAGTTCCTGCACGACCGGCTGGCTGGCACCCGCCTGATCCAGTTGCCCAAGCCACTCAAGGCGGCCAAAGCCAAGGCTGCAGCCTGACGTTCTGGCCGGTCTCGACTGGAAGCGAAAGTTCGACGTAAGTCAGCCATGCGACATGATTTCCATAAAGTCGATATGATCTTGCTAACAAAACTCGCCATCAGGACTATTCAATGTCTTCTCCAGTCGCGTCCAGTCACACCTATCGGGCCGTGCCCGGCCCCTTACATACGATCTTGCTAGCCGGTAGTGTTTCCCTGTTTCTAGGGGCAATGCTGAGCGATCTCGCCTATTTCCAGACGTACCAAATCCAGTGGAGCAACTTCGCCTCATGGCTCATCGCCGGCGGACTGCTTTTTTGCGGGCTCGCGCTTTTGTTCGCACTTGCGAATCTGATTCGGTCCAGGGCCAAAGGTTCCGGGCTTTACTTTGTGTTGTTACTGGCAACATGGGTGCTTGGACTCATCAATGCATTCGAGCATGCAAAGGATGCCTGGGCCGCAATGCCCTTCGGCCTGACCTTGTCGGTGATCGTGACAGTGCTGAGCGTCGTCAGCGCCTGGGTGGGTCTTTCCCCGCGCGGAAGGAATTTCAAATGAAACCAATCAACACACTGACATTATTGGGCGTGACGCTGCTCCTCGCGGCGTGCACTGAACGGGGCAACGATACCGTGGCAGTCGGCCCCATTTCCTCGTTACCAGAGCCGCAACGCGGCCTGTTACCGAGCATGAAGATTGCCGAGCCGGCTGGCTGGGGCAATCAAAAGCCAACCGTGCCAAAGGAGTTCACGATCACGGCGATCGCGACCGACTTAAAGATCCCTCGCCAGACCCTGGTGCTGCCCAATGGCGACATCCTGGTGGCGGAAGGACGTGGCGGCGGAGCGGCAAAGCTCAAACCCAAAGACGTGATCGCCGGCTACATCAAGGCACAGGGCAATACCAAGGTCAAAGGCGGCAACCGCCTGACCCTGTTACGCGATGCGGACGGCGACGGCAAGTATGAGCTGGCGACCGTTTTTGCGGAGAAGTTGAACGCCCCTTACGGCCTGGCATTCTTCGACAACAAACTGTACGTCGCCAACCAGGACGAGCTGGTGCGCTTCGATTATGTGGAAGGCCAGACCAAAGCAAGTGGCGCGCCGACCCCGATCGCCAAACTGCCGTCCGAAATCAATCATCACTGGACCAAGTCGATGGCCATCAGTCCCGACGGGCGCTTCGTCTACATCGGCATCGGCTCGAACAGCAATATCACCGAGCGAGGCATGGCAGCCGAACTCGACCGGGCGCTGGTGTGGCAGATCGACGTTGCCACAGGAGCCCACAAACCGTATGCGACCGGCCTGCGCAATCCGACCGCCATGGCCGTGCACCCGGAAACCGGAAAGTTGTGGACCGTGGTCAACGAGCGGGATGAACTGGGACCGGATCTGGTGCCGGACTACCTGACCTCGGTGCGCGAAGGCGGATTCTATGGCTGGCCATATAGCTACTGGGGTAAGAACGTGGATCCGCGCGTCATGCCGCAGGACCCGGAAAAAGTGGCCGGCGCCATCACGCCAGACTATAGCCTGGGGGCACACGTCGCCGCGCTTGGCCTTGATTTTTCCAAGCCGGCCATGGGTGACGCCTATGCCAATGGGGCGTTCATCGGCGAACACGGCAGCTGGAACCGCAGCAATCCAGTAGGTTACAAGGTGATCTTTGTGCCGTTCATGAACGGCAATCCTTCCGGTAAGCCGATCGATTTCGTTACCGGCTTCCGCGATGCCGACGGAAAGACCCGGGGCCGCCCGGTGGGTGTCACTGTCGACCCGCGCGGCGCGCTGATCGTTGCTGACGATCTGTCGAACACCGTGTGGCGCGTTGTGCGGACGCGCACGCCAGCAGTGGTCGTCAACTGATACATCGGCAGGAGGATAGTCGCTTCGCAGGCGGCCTTTCTCCTGCCACCCCCAGTGGTCCGGCTGCACGCGTCTTGAAGTATCATTAACTTCTGACCAACCGCCCAGAGAAGCCACCATGTCCGTGCCACTTCCGATCGCCATCAACACGAGCTCCGTCCCTCCGGCCACGCTTGGCCCCCTGTCCAATCTCGTCAACCGCCACGGCTGCATCACCGGCGCCACCGGCACGGGTAAAACGGTCACGCTGCAGGTAATCGCGCAGGCGCTCTCAAACATCGGCGTGCCAGTCTTCATGGCCGACGTCAAAGGCGACCTGTCGGGCATGGCCAGGCCAGGCGCGCTGTCCGACAAGATGGCCGGCCGCCTCAAGTCGCTCGGCGTCGATGCGCCGCAATGGGCGGGCTGCCCGGTCACTTTCTGGGACGTGTTCGGCGAACAGGGCCACCCGGTCCGCGCGACCATCTCCGACCTCGGCCCGCTGCTGCTGGCACGCATGCTGAACCTGAACGACACCCAGGAAGGCGTGCTGCAGCTGGTCTTCAAGATCGCCGACGACAACGGCCTGCTCCTGCTCGACACGCGCGACCTGCGCACGATGCTGCAGAACGTCGGCGACAACGCGGCGCAGTACCGCACCGAATACGGCAACATCTCCCCTGCCAGCGTCGGCGCGATCCAGCGCGGGCTGATCGCGATCGAGGAGCAAGGCGGCGACAAGTTCTTTGGCGAGCCGATGCTCAATATCGACGACCTGCTGCAGACCGACGCGCGCGGCAAGGGCGTGGTCAACATCCTCGCCGCCGACAAGCTGATGAATTCGCCGCGCCTGTACTCGGTGTTCCTGCTGTGGATGCTGTCGGAGCTGTTCGAGAACCTGCCGGAAGTGGGCGACCTGGACAAGCCCAAGCTCGTGTTCTTCTTCGACGAGGCGCACCTGCTGTTCGACGAGGCGCCCAAGGCGCTGCTGCAGAAAATCGAACAGGTGGTGCGCCTGATCCGCTCGAAAGGCGTGGGCGTTTTCTTTGTCACGCAAAACCCGCTGGACATTCCGGAGACGGTGCTGGGCCAGCTGGGCAACCGCGTCCAGCATGCACTGCGCGCCTACACGCCGCGCGACCAGAAGGCCGTAAAGGCCGCCGCCGAGACCTTCCGCCCTAACCCAGCACTGGACACCGCGCAGGTCATCACCGAGCTTGGCGTGGGCGAGGCGCTGGTGTCCTTCCTCGACGAGAAGGGGCGCCCGAACATGGTCGAACGCGCGTACATCCTGCCGCCGGCCTCGCAGATCGGGCCGATCGATGACGCCGAACGCAGGCAGGTCTCGGCCAACTCGGTGGTGGCGGGTGTGTACGAAAAGACGGTCGACCGCGAGTCGGCCCACGAGATCATCAGCGCACGCATCGCCGCTGCCGCGAAAGAGGCGGAAGTTCAGCCTGAGACGGCGCCGAAAGGAACAGCCGCGAAGGCGGAAGATACCTCGGTGGGAGGCATGTTCGGTGGCCTGTTCGGCGGAGGCTCGGGGAAACGGGAGTCGGCGGGGCAGGCGCTGGTCAAGTCGGTCGCGCGCAGCATCGGCTCACAGGTCGGGCGCGAGATTATCCGCGGCGTGCTGGGTTCTATTTTGAAGAAGCGGTAGCTGGCAATGATCAGGGATCAGTAAGCCTGCTGATGAGCAGGCTTGGATAGTCTCTACGTGTGTCCGCAATCAGATGAACCGCAATCATGTCCGGCCTTACTTCGTAAAGAATCCTGTTTTTCCCGGAAATTACTTGCCTGAATTGCGTAAGGTTCAATCGGGCCAGTTCGTCAGGCACGGCACCCTCAAGCGGAAAATGGGCTAGACGAGCAACAGCCGCTTTGATGCCGCGATAAGCTAACTGCCAGGTCTGTTGGCCGAAATTCCTTAATAGGTAGCTTCGCAGATCCTTCAGGTCGTTTTCCGCTGAGTGCAGAATAACCACCTGAATGGTCATTCGTTGTCGTTCTTGTCGAGATCTGCAAAGACGTCATTCGCTGGCCGAAACTGGCCATCTTCGAGTTGGACGTTGCCTGCGGCCAGGATCTTGAGAAGCGCAATTGTTTGTTGGTTATCCTCGTACGTCCGGACACCCATAACCACGAGCTTTGCCTCTCCTTCATCGGTGATCAATATCGGCTCGCGACTCTCGGCAAGCAATTGGGCGAGTTCGCGTGTGTGCGTCGTCAGATAGCTCAGCGGTTTAACATCACCAGAAAATTTCATCGCCTCTTCCTCAAGAAGATCGTTCGATTCTCGATTTTATACCTGATCTTCCGCACCGCTGCATCGATTGCTCAACTACGATCAGTCTGGCGCCACGACGCGCACAACGGACTCTTTGTAATCGGCGAAGCCCATCCGCAAATACAGCTCGTGCGCATTCGCGTTATCGCGCATGACATGCAGGAACGGCGTCTCGCCCCGCTGAAGCTGGCGCAACACCAGCTTAGACATCAACCGGCGCGCCATGCCGCGGCCCTGGAAGTCGGGATGCGTGCACACCCCGCTGATTTCCCTGAGCCCTGTCGCGGCCGCCCTCTCCCCAGCCATCGCCACCAGCCGTCCTTCGTCGAAATAGCCGAAGTATTCGCCGAGCTCTGGCGTGCGCGGGCCGAATGGGCCGGGCCGCGTCAGCATGGCCAGTTCGAACGCCTGCTGCGCGTGCTCAGGGCCGAGCAGGATCGCGTCAGGCGCCTCGTCGACAACAGGCGCAGGCGCATCCCACACCATCCGGAACATCGTCGACTCGGCTTCGATTAGCCACCCCGGCGGCGCTGCGCCCGACCAGCCATCGCAGTAAAAATGTTCGCCAGGTTCGCAGAACGGGCGCAACGCGGCGAAATTGGGCCGTTCAACATCCGGGAAGCCGACGATCGGCGAGAAACCAGGGGCATAGCGGCGCGCGTCGTCAGTGCCGGTCCCGTACTGCGCGTGCGCCCCTGCGAGCGATGCCCAAAAGATATTGTCGAGCGCGTGCATGCTGGCCGGCTACCCTTTGTCGTTCGTCTCGCAGAACCGGAAGCGGTTCCCGAACGGATCGGTCACTTCCATCGTCCGGCCCCACGGCACTTCCACGATGGACGGCTTGGCGTAAGGGTACTTCTTGGCCGCGAGTTCCGCATGCAGCTCGGCGATGCCGTCGAGCGGGACGTAGTTGGTGGAACCAGGCGTGGCGTCCCCATGGTGCTCGCTCAGGTGCAGCACCAGGTCGCCGCGATGGATCTGTGCGTACAGGGGCGCGGCATCTTCGTGCCGATGCTCCCATTCCAGGGTAAAGCCCAGGAACCCAACGTAAAACTCTTTCGCCTTCTGCTCGGAGAAGATGCGAATAACAGGGATCGGGGCTGACAGGTGCACAGTTTCTCTTCGTCAAGGTTGATGAACGCACAGCATACAGCAGAGCCGATGCAATCAGGACAAGACCTTAAGAATTGATAAACAGCCAATCTTTTTTGTTTCTATAACATAATTTATATTTCAATCGCGCACCATTGCGTCAACATGTTGCCAGCCAACATCGTTTCCGTGTGGAATTGACATCGTGCCCTGAAGATTTCTTTTTTATCGATTCTGATTTGCAGCAAGCTCAGCTAATCTGATTAACACAAGGCGCCCGTTGCACCCTGTACGTACGGCAGTATTTACCGAGGAATGAGAACATGATGAAGATTGCAGACGTGAAAATCGGTATTCGGCTTGGCGCTGCATTCGGCGCCGTTTTGCTCTTGATGGGCGCGATGATCGCGGTCGGTATCTGGGAACTATCCAACATTAAGGACGCCAAGAGCGAAATGACGTCCACGGCTTACAAGCGTCAGCTGGCCGACCAGTGGCTCAATGGCATCGCAACCAATTCGGTGCGCACCTACGCGAAAGCGAAAAGCACGAGCCCTGAGGACCAGCTCTTCTTCGATGCGGAGATGAAGACAACCAGCGCCGGCCTGACAAAGATCCAGAAGGAGCTCGATACCCTGATCGATAGCGCTGAGGGCAAGCGCCTGTTCGGGGACGTCGGCGTCAAGCGCAAGACCTACACCGGTATCCGTGACGACGTGTTCAAGCTAAAAGAAAACCCGGCCGGCACCCAGGAAGACGTCGAGGCCATGGTCGCCACCAAAATGGTGCCGGCAATGAACGCCTATATCGAGGCCGTCAAGCAGGTCGCCGGGTATCAGGCGGGACTGTTCGACAAAGCCGACACGATGATCGACGAGGTGTACGCGCGCGCCATCAACCGCTTGCTCGCCCTTGGCGCGGCTGCGCTGGTGATCGGCGCCGTGATGGCCTGGCTGCTTTCGCGCAGCATCACCCGCCCGCTCGCCCGTGCGGTCAGCGTGGCCCAGACTGTCGCTCAGGGCGACCTTCGCTCGGAAATCGAAACCGGTTCGCGCGACGAGGTCGGCCAGCTGCTGATGGCGCTCAAGAGCATGAACGACAGCCTGCGCAAAACCGTCGTCGAGGTCCACACCGGCACCGACATGATCTCCACCGCATCGCAGGAGATCGCCGCGGGTAACATGGACCTGTCCTCGCGCACCGAGCAGCAGGCCAGCTCGCTGGAAGAGACTGCGTCGTCGATGGAAGAACTGACCGGTACCGTCAAGCAGAA
>DASWSX010000263.1:0-5528 GCA_036402435.1 Telluria sp.
ATGCCCATGCGGCGCGCCGTAGCGGCAACCCGGCAAGCGATTTCGCCGCGGTTGGCGATGAGGATTTTTGTGAACATGTAGTATCCGATCGGTTTTTATACAGTTATGGGATTAGCCGCCGCAGCTTGCCTTCGGCGCGGAGTCGAGCGTGGATGCGCGGGTCACCAAGCCAAGCTTGGCCAGCAGCGCGCGGTCGTCCTCGGCTTCCGGATTGTCGGTCGTGAGCAGCTTGTCGCCGTAGAAGATCGAGTTGGCGCCTGCCAGGAAGCACATCGACTGCACCGCTTCGCCCATCTGGCGGCGGCCTGCGGACAGGCGCACGCGCGCTTGCGGCATCGTGATGCGCGCCACGGCGATGGTGCGCACGAATTCGAACGGGTCGAGCGGATCGAGTCCGTGCAGCGGCGTGCCTTCCACCTGCACCAGGTGGTTGACCGGCACCGATTCCGGATACGGATTCAGGTTCGCCAGCTGGGCGATCAGGCCCGCGCGTTGTGCGCGCGACTCGCCCATGCCGACGATGCCGCCGCAGCAGACCTTCAGGCCCGCATTGCGCACCTGGCCCAGCGTGTCCAGGCGGTCCTGGTATTCGCGGGTCGAGATGACGTTGTTGTAGAACTCCGGTGCGGTGTCGAGGTTGTGGTTGTAGAAGTCCAGGCCGGCCTTCTTCAGGCGGTCGGCCTGGCCTTCTTCCAGCATGCCCAGCGTGGCGCAAGTTTCCAGGCCCAGCGCTTTCACTTCGCGCACCATTTCCTCGACCTTTTCCATGTCGCGCTCTTTCGGGCTGCGCCATGCCGCGCCCATGCAGAAGCGGGTCGCGCCGTTGGCCTTGGCCTGGCGCGCGGCGTCCAGCACGGTGTCGATGCCGAGGATCTTCTTGGCCTCGACGCCGGTGTCGTAGCGCGCCGCCTGCGGGCAGTAGCTGCAGTCTTCCTCGCAGCCGCCGGTCTTGATCGACAACAGCGTCGCAAGTTCGACGTCGCCGGCCGGGAAATTGGCGCGGTGAACGGTCTGCGCGCGGAACATCAGGTCGTTGAACGGCAGCTCGAACAGCGCGAGCACGTCGGCCAGCGGCCAGGTAGCTTCCTTCGGCAGGCCGATCGGATCGGCGGGCTTGTGGAACGAGAGAGATTGGGACATCGTGATTCCTTCTACTTGGTTCAGTCACGCACGGGCGGCCAGCCTGGCAAGCCCGCGAGATCGATAAATTCGGCAGCCGCGGCGGCCGAAGGTTGTAACAGGTAAGGGACGCAGCCCAGCATCGGCGCCGGGATACGTTGTGCGAGCGCCTGGATATTTTCATCGACATACGCCATGGCCGGGTCCATCTCGTTGGCGACCCACCCGGCCAGCACCAGTCCGCGCGCGACGATCGCTTCGACCGTCAGCAAGGCGTGGTTGATGCACCCGAGGCGCAGCCCGACCACCAGGATCACGGGCAGGTTGAGCTGGGCCGCCATGTCGGCGCTGTCGAAATCATCCGAGAACGGGACGCGGAAGCCGCCGACGCCTTCGACGACGACAGAATCCGCCGCAGCCGCTATTTCGGCGTAGGCTGCGATGATCGGTACCGGGTTGATGGAGACGCCATCCAGCTGTGCCGCGATGTGCGGTGCGCATGGCTCGCGCAGCATGAACGGTGTCGTAATGCTGCCCAGCAGGTGGACGTTGCTGGCGGCGGCCAGCATGTCCGCGTCTTCGTTATGCAGCTCGCCGTCGCGCATGACCGCGCCGGCCGCCACTGGCTTCATGCCGCATGCGCGTACACCGCCAGCGACCAGCTTGTGCAGGATCGCGGACGAAACCAGCGTCTTGCCGATTTCCGTATCGGTACCGGTGATGAAGCAGCAAAAGCGCGAAGGCAGGCGCTCCGGCTGGGGTTCAGCTTCCGCCTCCGGCGCCAGTACCGGCTTGGCCATTCCTACTGCTTCGCTTGGATCATTGAGACTCATCCCATGTCCTTTCCAGTTCGTTGAGCGCGGTGGCAAGTTGTGTCACTTCGTCGTGCGTATGCGCGGCCGACAGCGTGATGCGCAGGCGGGCGGTATTCGCCGGCACCGTCGGCGGGCGGATCGCAGGCACCCAGATGCCCCGCTCGTACAATCCCGCACCGGCGCGCAGCGCCTCGTCATTGCTCCCGATGATAACGGGCTGGATCGCCGTCGTCGATACGGGACGTTGCCAGCGCGAGAGCTCAAGCTCGCCGTCGAGCTGGGCGACCAGGGCGTGCAGGTGCGCGCGGCGCTGTGCGCCCTCCTCGCCGCTGATGATGTCGAGGCTCGCCAGAAGCGCATGGGCCAGCGCCGGCGGCGCGGCGGTGGTGAAGATGTAGGGGCGCGCGCGCTGGATCATCAGTTCGATGACGCTGGCATGCGCCGCCACGAAAGCGCCGCCGACGCCGGCAGCCTTGCCGAGCGTGCCCATATAAACGAGGTTGGGCGAACGCAGGCCGAAGTGCTCGAGCGCGCCGCGCCCATGCTTGCCCAATGTGCCGAAGCCATGGGCATCGTCGATCACCAGCCAGGCGTTGGTGCGTTCGCACAGGGCCAGCATCTGGGACAGCGGTGCAAGGTCGCCGTCCATGCTGAAGACGCTGTCGGTGACCACCAGTTTGGCCGCGGCGCTACTCGCTTCCAGCAGGACTGCCAACGCATCGAGGTCCGCATGCGGGTACACCTTGACGCTGGCGCGCGCCAGCCTTGCGCCATCAATCAGTGAGGCGTGGTTCAGGGATTCGGAGAAGATCTCGGCGTCCGCGTCCGCGCCCAGCGCGGTGAGCATCGCAAGGTTAGCCATGTAGCCGGTGCAGAACGACAGGGCGCGCGCCGATTCGAGGTGCGGGCCGAGGAATTCGGCCAGCCGTTCTTCAAGCAGGTCGTGGGCGCGTGTATGCCCACTGATCAGGTGCGACGCGCCGCTCCCGGCGCCATACAGCGAGGCGCCTTCGCGCAGTGCTTCAACAACCAGCGGGTGCGCGGCCAGGCCGAGGTAGTCATTGCTGCAGAAGGCGAGCATCGGGCGGCCATCGACTACCAGCCGCGGCGCCGACGGCGTCTCGACTATGCGGCGGCGACGCGTCAGGCTCTGCTCGTCGAGCGCCTTCAGCTTGCGGTTGAGGGATGCGATCAAGTCCATCGGTCAGCCTGCAATCACCGACTCGAACACGGTGCGCGTGCGCGCCGCGAGGCCGTCGATTTCCTCGTCGTTCAGCACGTACGGCGGCATCAGGTAGACGGTGCGGCCGATCGGGCGCAGCAGCAGTTCGTTTTCAACCGCGCTGGCAAAGAACCGGCGCGAGAAGGTGGAGGCGCGCTCCGCATCCGGTTCGACCGCGTCGAAAGCCCAGATCATGCCGCGCTGGCGGAAGTTCTTCACGCGCTCATGGTTCGCCAGCGGCGCCAGTGCGGCGGTAAGGCGTTCAGCGCGCACGCGGTTGCGGTTCAATACGTCGTCTTCGCGGAAGATCGCCAGGGTAGCCAGCGCCGCGCGGCAGGCGAGCGGATTGCCGGTGTACGAATGCGAATGCAGGAAACCGCGCCGCACGTCGGTGCTGTAGAAGGCCTGGTAGACCTCGTCGCGCGTGAGGACCAGCGAGAGCGGCAGGTAGCCGCCGCTGATGCCCTTCGAGAGGCACAGGAAGTCCGGCCAGATGCCAGCCTGCTCGCTCGCGAAGAAGGTGCCCGTGCGTCCGCATCCGACCGCGATTTCGTCGCAGATCATGTGCACCTGGTAGCGGTCGCACAGCTCGCGCACCAGCTTCAGGTACAGAGGGTCGTGCATCGCCATGCCGGTGGCGCACTGCACCAGCGGCTCGATGATGATGGCGGCGATCTTGCCGGCGCGTTCCTCGAACAGGCGCTCGACGTCGGCGGCGGCGCGGCGCGCCACATCCTGCGCGGTCTCGCCTTCGCGCGCGTTACGCGCGTCGGGCGACATGACGGTGCGCGCGGCGCGTAGCAGCGGCCCGTAGGCGTCCTTGAACAAAGCCACATCGGTGACGGCCAGCGCGCCGATGGTCTCGCCATGGTAGCTGCCTTCGAGGCAGACGAATTCCTGCTTGTCGGCCTGGCCGTTGTTGCGCCACGCGTGGAAGCTCATCTTCAGCGCGATTTCCACGGCCGATGCGCCATCGGACGCGTAGAACGCGTGGCCCAGCACGTTACCCGTCATATCGGACAGCTGTTCGGACAGCTGGATCACCGGCTCGTGCGTGAACCCTGCCAGCATCGCGTGTTCGAGCATATCCAGCTGGTCCTTGAGCGCTGCATTGATGCGCGGGTTCGCATGGCCAAACAGGTTGACCCACCACGAGCTGATGGCGTCGAGGTAGCGCTTGCCGTCATGGTCGTACAGCCACACACCGCGGCCATGGCTGACCGGGATCAGCGGCACGGTTTCGTGGTGCTGCATCTGGGTGCACGGGTGCCAGACACTCTTCAGGCTACGCGCTACCCAATCTTGTGACATGCGTGATTCCAATCAGTTCAGCCAGGACGGTTTGCGTTTTTCGAGGAACGAAGCGACGCCCTCGCGCCCTTCCAGCGACGACCGGATCTTCGCGATGCGCTGGGCGGTATCGAGCAGCAGCGCATCGGTGACATCCTTGCCGGCGATGTCGCGCACCAGCACCTTGGCTTCGGCGACGGCGTTCGGGCTGTTGGTGACCAGCGACTTGACGATAGACGCGACCTGCTCATCGAGCTTGTCCGCAGCGACAACTTCATGCGCGAAGCCGATGCGGTGCGCTTCCTTCGCGCTGAACCTTTCAGCCGTCAGGAAGTAGCGGCGCGCCGCATTCTCGCCCATCGCCTTGATCACGTAGGGCGAAATGGTGGCAGGGATCAGGCCGAGCTTCACTTCCGACAGGCAGAAGTTCGCTTCCTCGACCGCGACGACGATGTCGCATGCGGCCACCAGGCCCATGCCGCCGGCGTAGCAGTCGCCCTGCACCTTGGCGACGACTGGCTTCGGGCACAGGTAGATCGTGCGCAGCATGTCGGCCAGGCGCGTCGCATCATCGAGGTTCTCGGCGTCCGAATAGCCCGCCATCTTCTTCATCCAGTTCAGGTCCGCGCCGGCGCAGAAGGCCACGCCGTTTGCGGCGAGGACGATCGCGCGCACATCTTCATTGCGGCCGAGTTCATCGAACGCCAGCGCCAGCTCGGTGATGGTGGTTTCGTTAAACGCATTGCGCACGTCGGGGCGGTTGAGCGTGACGGTGGCGACGCGGTTCTCTATTGTTACGGCCAGGGTCTGGTGCGTGTTCACGGTGTTCTCCTTACATCCGGAATACGCCGAACTTCGTGTCCGGGATTTCGGCGTTCAGCGCTGCCGACAAGCCCAGGCCCAGCACCATGCGGGTGTCGGCCGGATCGATCACGCCGTCATCCCACAGGCGCGCGGTGGCGTAGTAAGGGTGGCCCTGGTGCTCGTACTGCTCCTTGATCGGCTGCTTGAACGCGGCCTCTACTTCCGCGCTCCACTGGCCGCCCTTGCCTTCGATGCCGTCGCGCTTGACGGTTGCCAGC
>DASWSX010000264.1:0-8103 GCA_036402435.1 Telluria sp.
CAGGTCGAGTACGGCTGGGCCCATGTCGATGCCGCCGCCAAGGTGGCGCGCGACCTGGTGCTGCGCCGCTTCGACGAGCTGCCGTCGCCGTACCTGCTGAACGTGAATATCCCGAACCTGCCGTACGAACAGCTGACCACGATGGCCGCGACCCGCCTCGGGCGCCGCCACCAGGCCGAGCCCGTCATCCGCGCGCAAGACCCGCGCGGGCGCGAGATTTTCTGGATCGGCCCGCCGGGCGCGACCCGCGACGCCGGCGAGGGCACCGATTTCCACGCGACTTCCAACGGGCAGGTTTCCATCACGCCCTTGCAGATCGACCTTACCCACAAGCTCCAGCTCGACCTGCTGGCCAAGGGACTCGCATGAACGACAAGCGCAGCAATTTCCCACTGCCGCTCTCCTCGGTAACGGGCAACGCCGCCAAGGGCAGCCCTGCCAGGGGCACAGCGATGCCTGCCAGCGCCCCGACCCGGGTGGCAACGCCGCAGACGGCAACCCGCAATGCCGCGGGTGCGTTCGCACCGCCGCGTCCGCCCGCGCCAGTCCCGAACGGGCAGGGCTACGGCCTGCAGCGGCCGCAGCCGGTGCCGGTCAGCACGCCGCGCCCCGACATGATGGTGTCGGACGCGATCCGCAACGCAATGGTGCAGCGGGTCGCGCGCCAGGGTGTGCAGGACCAGCTGGTGCTGCATGCGCTGAACACGGTGCCGCGCCACGGCTTCATCGAGCCGGCCATGTCGGCCCAGGCGTACATCGACGCCTCGCTGCCGATCGGCCACAACCAGACAATTTCCCAACCGTACATCGTGGCGCGCATGATCGAAGTGATGCGCAACGGTGGACAATTGAACAACGTGCTCGAGATCGGCACCGGCTGCGGCTACCAGGCGGCCGTGCTGGCCTGCGTGGCGCGCAACGTGTATTCGATCGAGCGCATCAAGCCCCTGCATGAGCTTGCCAAGGCCAACCTGCGCCCGTTGCGTATCGCAAACCTGCGCTTGCACTACGGAGATGGTATGCTTGGCCTGCCGCAGGCTGCCCCGTTCGACGGGATTATCCTCGCGGCTGCCGGTCTCGCGGTGCCGCAGGCGCTGCTGGAGCAACTGTCAATCGGCGGACGCCTGGTTGCACCGGTCGGCGCGCAGGTCCAGCACCTGCAGTTAATCACCCGCACCGGCAAGGCGGAATGGACCAGCGACACGCTTGAGGCGTGCCACTTCGTGCCACTGCGCCCGGGCATCGTTTGACGATGCCAAGATTGTCGACCTACAGAATATGAGAATGAATCAAAAAACCCACTATGCCCTGTTGTTCATCGTCGTTGGCCTGCTTTCCGCCTGTACCACCTCTACCCGCCGGGCGCCCGTAGTCGAGCGCACCCCGGCCGCCCAGACGCGTCCCGCCGCCCCGGCGCCGCAGGCCAAGGAAGACCGCAATTTCTACACCGTCCAGAAGGGCGACACCCTGCTGGGCATCGCACTCGATTTCGGCCAGAATTACCGCGACATGGTGGTCTGGAACAACCTGACCGATCCGAACGACATCAAGTCCGGCCAGGTGCTGCGCGTGTCGCCGCCGGCCCAGGTGGCGCAAACCGCGCCGGTGGCAGCGCCGCCGGAAACGCGCCAGCCCGCCGCGCCGCGCAAGAGCGCCCCCCGCGCCGACAAGCGCCCGTACACTGAAACGGCCGTCGCCGACGCCCAGAAGGTCGAGGGCAGCAATGGCCGCGCCGAGCCGAAGCCGGTTGAGCGTTCTGAACCTGTCGCGCCGATCGCCGCCGCCACCCCGGCCGTACCCGCCATCGTGCCGGGCGCCACCGTCACCGCCACCGACGACGAGAAACTGTCGTGGATGTGGCCGTCGGACGGACGCATTGTCGCCACTTTCGATGAAGGAAAGAACAAAGGCATCGATATTGCAGGCCGTGCCGGCCAGCATGTGATGGCCGCCGGCGCCGGAAAGGTAATGTACGCTGGCAGCGGCATCCGTGGTTATGGTAATCTCGTCATTGTTAAGCATAGCAACAGCTTGCTGTCGGCCTATGCCCACAATCGCAGCATCGTGGTCAAGGAAGGCCAGAACGTAAACAAGGGCCAGGTCATCGCCGAGATGGGCGATTCCGACGCCGATTCGGTCAAGCTGCACTTCGAGATCCGCCAGCAGGGCAAACCGGTCGACCCGTCGAAGTTCCTGCCGATCCGCTAAATACTCCTTTCGGAGAGTTGGTCATGTCACACTCGCCGCACGACATCGAAGACGACCCCGCACCGGATGATTTTCCTGGCGAGGAGCTCGATGACGGCGACGGCGAGGACGCGCCCGCCAGCGTTCCCGTGGCCGGCGCCATCATCGAGACGGTCGACGAACTCAAGAAGGTCCTGGCAGCCGAGCTGTCCACCGACACCACCCAGCATTACCTGAACCAGATCGGCACCCGGCCGCTGCTGACCGCGCCGCAGGAAGTCCATTTCGCCACCCTGGCCAAGGCCGGCGATTTCGAGGCCCGCCAGGCGATGATCGAGCACAACCTGCGGCTGGTGGTGTCGATTGCCAAGCACTACATCAACCGCGGCGTGGTGTTGCTCGACATGATCGAGGAGGGCAACATCGGCCTGATGCGCGCGATCGACAAGTTCGAACCCGAGCGCGGTTTCCGCTTCTCCACCTACGCCACCTGGTGGATTCGCCAGAGCATCGAGCGCGCCATCATGAACCAGGCCCGCACGGTCCGCCTGCCGGTGCACATGGTGCGCGAGCTGAACCAGATCCTGCGCGCCAAGTACCACCTCGAAGCCCAGCACCACGACGGCAAGGACGCCACCGCCGAGGACATCGCCCACCTGGTCGGGCGCCCGGTCGAGGAGGTGCAGGACATCCTGGCGCTGTCCGAGCACGCCACCTCGCTCGACGCGCCGCTCGACAACGACCCGCAGTCGAGCCTGATGGACATGCTGCCCGGCGACGCCGACGACAGCCCAGATTCGCGCGCCGAACACCACGAGATGACGGTGCTGGTGCGCGACTGGCTGGGGCGCCTGCCCGACAAGCAGCGCATCGTCATCATGCGCCGTTTCGGGCTCGACAACGACGACCCTGCCACCCTGGAAACGCTGGCCGAGGAGATGGGCGTCACGCGCGAACGGGTGCGCCAGATCCAGCAGGAGGCGCTGGTCAAGCTGAAGCGGGCCATGGCCGCCCGTGGCGTGGTGCGCGATTCCTTGCTATGATGCGCACCGGCTGAGCAGTCCGGCAGCCATCCCTTTTTCCACACGATTCCCTTTGGCTGGCGCGCGCAGCGTCCCGGCCCGGCCTATTTTTCCTTGACCGCTATGCAAGACAAGATCATCGACATCAAATCCTTCGACATGGACGCGCGCGGCGTGGGCCACCTTGAAAACGAGGACGGTTCGCCAGGCAAGGTGGTGTTCGTCGAAGGCGCGCTGCCGGGCGAGAAGGTCAGCTTCGCGACAACCAAGAAGAAGAAAAACTGGGAAGCCGGCGTCATGACCGTACTGCACCGCGAATCGTCGATGCGGGTCAAGCCGCGCTGCCCGCACTTCGGCGTGTGCGGCGGCTGCTCGATGCAGCACCTTGAGCCGTCGGCCCAGGTCGCCGTCAAGCAGCGCGTGCTGGAAGACAACCTGTGGCACATCAGCAAGGTCAAGGCCGGCACCATCATGCGCCCGATGTACGGCCCGACCTGGGGCTACCGCTACCGCGCGCGCCTGTCGGCCCGCTACCTGCCGAAGAAGGAAACGGTGCTGGTCGGCTTCAACGAGCGTGGATCGAGCTTTGTCGCCGACCTGAAGGAATGCCATGTATTGCCGCCGCACTTGTCGGAGATGCTGGTGCCGATGCGCGAACTGATCGCCTCGATGTCGCTGTACAACAAGGTGCCGCAGATCGAAGTGGCGATCGGCGAGGAGCTGACCGCGCTGGTGATGCGCAACATGGAAGCCTTGAGCCCGCAGGACGAGGCGCTGCTGAAAGCCTTCGCCGACAAGTGGAACATCCAGTGGTGGCTGCAGCCGGGAGGTCCTGAAACCGTGGCGCCGTTTTATCCGATCGGCAAGGAGCTGTATTACACGCTGCCGGAATTTAACGTCCGCATGCCGTTCAAGCCGACCGACTTCACCCAGGTCAACCACCACATCAACCGGGTGCTGGTGCACAAGGCGCTGCTGTTGCTGGACGTGCAGCCCGAAGACCGCGTGGCCGACCTGTTCTGCGGCCTGGGCAACTTCACCCTGCCGCTGGCAACCCAGGCGCGCGAAGTGGTCGGCATCGAAGGCAGCACCGCGCTGACCGAACGCGCGCTCGACAATGCGCGCGCCAACGGCCTGTCGGACAAGACCGCGTTCTTCACCCGCAACCTGTTCGACGTGACCACCGAAGACCTGGTCGCGCTCGGAAAATTTGACCGCATGCTGATCGATCCGCCGCGCGACGGCGCCGCCGCGCTGTCGGTGGCGCTGGCCGGCCTGCGCGCGAGCCATCCGGATATGATGCCAAAGCGCATCGTGTACGTATCGTGCAGCCCGTCCACGCTGGCGCGCGACGCCGGCGTACTGGTGCACGAGGCCGGCTATGTGCTGAGCCAGGCCGGCGTTGTCAATATGTTCCCGCACACCTCGCACGTCGAATCGATGGCGGTGTTCGATCTCGCCCGGTAGGGCGTGCGAACGGCGGCCTCCGCTATACTGGCCGCCACCCCTACAGAAAAAGACGAATCCCGATGCGTGAAATTGCTTCAACGATGCCGGCGTTCCTGACCGGCGGCGGACAGGCCGGGGCGCTGATGCGCGCCCACGACTGGTCGGCCTCGGCACTGGGCATGCCGTCTGAATGGCCGCGTTCGCTCTCGGCCGTCGTCGGCCTGATCCTGAACACCGAATTTCCGATGTTTATTGCATGGGGGCCGCAACTGACCTTCCTGTACAACGATGCGTATGCCGAGGTGATGGGCGCCAAGCATCCGGGCGCGCTCGCGCAGCCGTTCGAGCAGGTCTGGAGCGAAATCTGGGGTGCCATTTCGCCCATCGTGGCCCAGGCCATGGCCGGCACGTCGACCTATCACCGCAACCTGCCGCTGACGGTGGTACGCAAGGGCTTCCCCGAGCAGACCTGGTTCACCTTCTCGTACGCGCCCATGCGCGACGCCGACGGCCGCGTGGCCGGCGTCTACTGCGCCTGCACCGAGACGACCGAACAGGTGCTTGCCGAGCGCCACCGGGAGCAGGAACTGCAGCGCCTGCACGACCTGTTCTACCAGGCGCCGGGCATCATCGCCGTGCTGCGCGATCCCGGCCACGTCTTCGAGATCGCCAACAACGCCTACATGCGGCTGATCGGCGACCGCGGCGACATCATCGGCAAGCCGGTGCGCGAAGCCTTGCCGGAGCTGGAAGGCCAGGTGTTCTTCGACCTGCTCGACCGGGTGTATGCCACCGGCGAGCCGTTTGTCGGCCACGAAATCCCGGTCATGCTGCAGCGTTCGTCCGATGGCGAGCGCGAGCAGCGCTTCGTCAACTTCGTGTACCAGCCCACGCGCGACCACCTTGGGCGCGTCTCGGGCATTTTCATCGAAGGCAGCGACGTCACCGAGGCGGTCAACGCCAACCGCGCCATGCGCGAAAGCGAGCAACGCCTGCGCCAGCTCGCCAATACGATACCGCACCTGGCGTGGATGGCCGACGCCGACGGCCGCCTGCACTGGTATAACGACCGCTGGTTCGACTACACCGGCGCCGCCCCGGAACAGCTGGACGAGGGCCGCTGGCTCGACTTCATCCATCCGGAAGACCGGCCGCTGCTGGTGGCCGAACGCACCCGCGCGCACGCCAGCGGCGAGCCGTACGACGTCAAGGCGCGCATCCGCTCGGCGCAGGGCGAGTACCGCACCTTCTTCATCCGCGCCGCGCCGCTGCACGACAGCAGCGGCGCCATCGTCCAGTGGTTCGGCACCGACACCGACGTGACCGCGATCGAGACGGCGCAAGGCGAACTGCGCGCCGCCAACCGCCGCAAGGACGAGTTTTTGGCGATGCTGGCGCACGAATTGCGCAACCCGCTGGCGCCCATCGCCACCGCGGCCGAACTGCTGAAACTGACGGCGCTCGACGAGAGCCGGGTGCGCCAGACCAGCCACATCATCGGCCGCCAGGTCGCGCACATGACCAAACTGGTCGACGACCTGCTGGACGTGTCGCGGGTGACCCGCGGCCTGGTCACGCTGCAGGAAGAAACGCTGTTGCTCAACAGCCTGGTCGCCGATGCGGTCGAGCAGGTGCATGCCATGCTCGAGACCAAGCACCACCATTTCACCATCGACGTGCCCGACGACAAGCTGTGCGTGCGCGGCGACCGCACCCGCCTGATCCAGGTGTTTTCCAACCTGCTCAACAATGCGGCCAAGTACACGCCGGCCGACGGCCGCATCGCCCTGCGGCTGCGCGCGGTGGATGGATACGCCGAGATCGGCGTGGAGGACAACGGGATCGGCATCGCGCCGGCGCTGTTGCCCTACGTCTTCGACCTGTTTACCCAGGCCGAGCGCTCGCCCGACCGGTCGCAGGGCGGGCTCGGGCTCGGGCTGGCGCTGGTCAAGAGCCTGGTCGAACTGCACGGCGGCTCGGTGGCGGCGGACAGCGCCGGGCCCGGGAAGGGAACCACCTTTACGGTGCGCCTGCCGCTGGCCGACGCGCTGCCGGCCGCGGCCGGCGCTGGCGCGGCACAGGCGCCCGGTGCGTCGGCCGGCCGCGGCCTGCAATTGATGGTGGTGGACGACAACCAGGACGCCGCGCAGACCTTGTCGCTATTGCTGCAGGCATTCGGGCATCGGGTTTCCGTATCGTATGACGCGGACGAGGCGATCGACATGGCGCGCCGCTGTGCGCCCGTGTTGCTGTTTCTCGATATCGGCCTCCCGGATGTCGACGGCTACGCGCTGGCGCGCCAGTTGCGCGGCATGCCCGAAACGGCGCGGGCGATGCTGGTGGCCGTCACCGGCTACGGCCAGCCGGACGACAAGGCGCGCGCGCTGGCGGCCGGTTTTGACCGCCACCTGGTCAAGCCGGTCAAGCTGGACGAGGTGCTGGCGCTGGTCGACGAAGCGGCCGCCCGGTCCTGAATTGCGCGCGCAAGGATGAAAAAAAACCGGCCAGCGGCCGGTTTTTTATTGCTTTTGCAGCGATCAGTCGTTGCTGCCACCCAGGCCCAGCAGGTGCAGCAGGGACGTGAAGATGTTGTACACGCTCAGGTACAGCGACAGCGTCGCGGTGACATAGTTGGTCTCGCCGCCGTTGACGATGCGCTGCACGTCATACAGGATGAAGGCCGAGAAGATACCGATCACCAGGACCGAGATCGCGATCGACAGCGCCGGCATGCCCAGGAAGATGTTGGCAACCGCAGCCAGCAGCACAACGATCACGCCTGCCGTCAGCCATTTGCCCATCATCGAGAAGTCGCGCTTGCTGGTGGTGGCGATGGTCGCCATCACGGCCAGCACGCTGGCGGTGCCGCCGAATGCCATCATGATCAGCTCGGCGCCGTTCGAGTAGCCCAGCGTGCGCGTCAGCAGCGGGGTCATCATCAGGCCCATGAAGAACGTGAAACCGAGCAGCAGGGCAACGCCCACGCCCGAGTTCTTGTTCTTTTCAATTGCCCAGAAGAAACCAAAGGCAATTGCCATAAAGATCATGAAACCCATGAAGCCGCTGAAGATCGGCACCTGCAGCGACACGCCGACGACGGCGCCGAGCATGGTCGGGATCATCGAAATGGCCAGCAGCCAGTAGGTGTTGCGCAGCACGCGGTTGCGCACTGCCTGGCCGCTTGCCGAGATGTCGTAACTGTTTTGCATCATTGGGGTCATATGGCCTCCGGTCGTTGGATAAGGTAAAAATCTGTGAACAGCATAGCACGGCAGCACAAATCGGCGGACAATCGTCCTCAGACCCTGCTGCTTTGACGGCGCCACTCTATCACTGCCAGGGGTGCCGGTGCAATATCCATCAAGTGGGGTGGATTATGGTAAAATCAAAGGTTGATTGAAGTCTTACAACGCATTAATTAAACCTTTCTTTTTATTGGAGTTTT
>DASWSX010000265.1:0-2194 GCA_036402435.1 Telluria sp.
AGCCATCGGGCAATTCAAAGCGCCAGGTGCCGACGATCGGATGGTCGGCGCGCAAGGGAGCGGCGGGCGCCGCTTGGGCAGCCAGCAGGGCTGCGGTGAACAACAGGCTTGGTTTCATGGCAGCCCCCTGGAGAGATTACAGCCAGTATAGCCCTGTCAGGCTCATTGCACTTTCCTGTTGCCCCCGCGTAAACCGTCATTTCTCGGCGACCTGTTTCAGCTGGGCCAGGCCCTTCTCGAAATCCTTGCCGATCATCTTGTCCATGCTGACGAAAACGCTCATCAGTTTGGTGACGAACTGGCTCGGACCGGACATGGTCCAGGTCACCAGCGTGGTGTCGCCTTGCGGCTGCAACTTGAATTCGGTGCGGTTGCTCAATTCGAAAGGCTTGATGAAATCGAGCTTGATCGCCAATTGCGTCGGCACCGTGTTCTCCACGATCTCCATGCGGCCCTGCCCCACTTCATCGTTGCCGCTCCAGCCGTAGACCGCGCCGGTGCCGCTGGCGGCCCCGGCGAAAGTGCGCTGCATGTTCGGATCGAGTTTCTCCCATGGCGACCAGGCTTCCCACTGGTGGAAGTCGTTCAGGTAGCCCATCACCTTGGCCGGCGGCGCCTTGATGGCGGCGCTGCGCTGCACCGTAAAGCTGTCTGGCTGCATCAATGCCAGGCCAAGGATCACGACGATCACCAGGGTCAGCGCCATCGAAATTTTCTTTGCCATGCCGGTCTCGCTCAAGAGTTGGGATGCACGCAAGCCTATCACAGGGCACGCGGACGCAACAGCAGCGGCAGCGCACTGGGCGTCATCGTGAAGGTAAACAATTCTTCGACCGGCGCCGCGCCGGGCAGCGCATGGATGGTGAAGCTGCGCGCCAGCATCGACATCACCATGCGGATCTCGCACATGGCCAGGTAGCGCCCCGGGCAGAAACGGGGGCCGCCGCCAAAGGGCAACATCTTGCGTCCCGGGTCGTCGAGCTTTTCCTTCAGTGCCGGATCGAGCCAGCGCTCGGGACGGAACTCGTTGCCATCGGCCAGCGGCACTTCGCGTTCGAAGGCATGACGCAGCAGCATGAACACCACCACCCCGGCCGGCACCTGGACGCCGTCGAGCGCCACGTCCTGCACCGCCTCGGCCCCCATGATGGGGGCGACCGGCTTGAGCCGCATGGCTTCCTGCACGCAGGCATCCAGGTAAGGCATCTGGTCCAGTGCCGGCGCCGTATCGGCTTCCCGCGCCAGGCGCGCCGCCGCCTCCGGCGCCTGCGACAGCAAGTGGAGCAGCCAGGCGATGGTATTGGCCGTGGTGTCCTCGCCGGCGAACACCATATTGATGGCATTGGCCTGCACCACCGCGTCGCTGATGCCCGATCCGGGCACGTCGCAGGCTGCCAGCATGGCTTCCAGCAGGTTGCCCGGCTTGTCGTACAAGGCCGGGTTGGCTGCCATGCGCCGGCGCGCGTCGGCGATGAAGCCATCGACGGCGCTGCGGATGCGCAAGCCGGCGGCATCGGTGTCACGGTCGACCGGCAGCTTGAGCTTGCGCCAGTAGCTGACCGGCGCCACCAGGCGGCGCGCCAGCTGCCTGAACACGAATTCGATATCCCGCTGCAGCGGATTGTCCTCGTGTTCCAGCATGTCCTGGTCCTGGCCCATGGCCATGCCGATGATGACGTCGAGCGCAAAGGCTTTCAGGTCGCGCAGCACGTGTTGCGGCTGCCCCGCTTCGGCCGCAGCCAGCCAGCGCCGCCGCAGCCGCTCCGTCATGGCGGAGAAGGTCGGATGGAAGCGGTTGATGACTTCCGGCGTCAGGGCATGCATGACCAGTTTGCGCTGGCGGCGCCACTCCTCCCCTTCGGCCGAGAACACGCCGCGCGCAGACGCTTCTTCGAGGATGCTGGCCACGCGCCGCGAGCGCCGCCACTGGTCCGGACGATCATGCAGGATTTGCGCAATGTCCTTATGCCGGCTGGTGATCAGGAAGCGCCGGTCCATCATGCGGAAGCGGTACAGCGGCCCGTATTCGCGCGCCCATTGCTCCAGTCTCTGGTGGAAATGCGCCGTATCGAATCCGACATTGCCCACCAGCGGCAAGCCGGCGGGGCCAGGCAGGTGATCCATCTTGCACCTCCTTCAGAAACCGCACTCCCGCAAATAGTCGATGAACAGCCGCAGCCGGGCCGGCGTGAAC
>DASWSX010000266.1:0-14847 GCA_036402435.1 Telluria sp.
GCCCTGCGTGTTGTCCGATACAGTCCCGATCAGGAACTGAGTAGTAAACTCCCTGCTCTGTTCGATCGCCAGCGTCCACGGCCTGCCGCCCGCAAACGCAGCCATCTTGTAGGCCTGTCCGCAAATGTCATGGCTGGCGAGGCCCAGCCTGGCCGCGGCCGGGCCGGCGTGACGCATATCCCGCACCCACGTCTTCAATGGCAATCGCACTGCCGAGCAATCCTGAACGAGCAGGCCGGGCCGCCCGGGCCTTCCAGCGCCATCAAGGTTAAACCGCATGTCGAAGTAGGCAAACAGGCGGTCCAGACGCGCGCTCGATGCGCCCAGCAGCCCGGTGGTTATCGCAAGAACGAAGTTGTGCGTATCCATGAACTCTCCTTGACGGGGAAGAGAGCCAGTTTGCTCGCCGGAAAGAAAATACCGTTGATTTTGACCAAAACGCGCTGATTTACCCGATCGGCATGCGCAGCCGCAACTGTCGAGCCAGCAACGGTTATCATTCGGTATTCGTTATCTGAACTTCAATCATGACTCAAAGCTTTTTCCAGACTTTCATCCTGCTGATCCTCGTCACCGACCCGTTCGGCAACGTCCCGCTGTTCGCCAGCGCGCTGGCCCCGGTCGAGAAGGCGAAGAGGGCGCGCATTGTCGTGCGCGAGTGCGCCATCGCCTTCGCTGTCCTGCTAGTCTTCATGTTCTTCGGCCGCCACTTCCTCAATGCCCTGCACCTGTCGGAAGTGGCGCTGCGCATCGGTGGCGCCGTGATCCTGCTGTTGATCGCGATCCGCATGATCTTCCCGCACCCGGATGGCGTGCTGGGCAAAACGGATGGCGGTGAGCCGTTTATCGTGCCGCTGGCCATTCCAGCGCTGGCCGGACCGTCCGCCTTGGCAACGGTACTGCTGTTCTCGGCAAACACAATGACGGAGATCGCGGTCAACGTGGCGGCGCTGGCCTCGGTGGGAGTGGTCTGGCTGGCTGTGTTCCTCAGCGCGGAAAAGCTGCAGGAACGACTCGGGCCGCAGGTGATGACCGCCTTCGAGCGCCTGATGGGACTGATCCTGACGGCAATGTCGGTCGAGATGCTGCTGGGCGGCATTCGCGAGTTTGTAAAAACACTGTAAAGAGCCGGGCATGAATGTGAACACCCTTAACCTGTTCCTCCACACGAAACGCCACCCGTCCGCGGTGCTGCTGCTGGTGCAGCTGTCAGGCATGCTGCTCTACCCGATGATCGAGGATACCCGCGGCGCGCACGTGATTTTCAATGCGTTCGGCGTCGTTATCCTGTCGATGACTGTATTGATGGTGCGGCGCACGCCCGGCCATGCCTGGATCAGCGGCAGCATCGCCATCCCGGTCATCATCCTGCTGGCCCTTCAAACCCTGTTCGGCATGGAATCGCTCCTGCCATGGTCGTCAGGCCTGGAAGCGCTGTTCTATTTCTACGCGGCCGGCAGCCTGGTCGGCTACATGATGGAGGACCGCCGCACCACGCCCGACGAACTGTTTGCCGCGGCAGCCACCTTTACCTTGCTGGCCTGGGGTTTCACGCACCTGTTCGTGCTGCTGCAGGCGCTGTACCCCGGAACCTTTGCCGCGGCAGTCAACGCCTCGGATGCACGCACCTGGACGGAACTGAATTACCTCAGCTTCGCGCTGCTTTCGAGTACCGGCATTGGCGACGTGATTCCGCTGACGTCCCAGGCGCGCGCATTGGCGAGTGTCGAAATGCTGGTGGGGCTGATGTACCTGGCGGCAGTCGTGGCGCGGCTGATTGGCTTTACGGTGTCGCATCCCGGCCACAAAGGCTGAGCCGATAAATTTGTGCGCCGCACAAGGAACTGTGCTACACTGCGTCCAGCGGTTGAGTTTGTTCACAAATTCGGCTCGCGATCCCGGTTTGCGCCGCGATACGACAGGTGTAATGTCGTCAAGCAGGTGCTGTGAGAACGGGGATTTGTAATTCCGGATACGCTAGTCGATTTACACATTGGAGGCACCTTGCAGATAGCATGGGCGTCCAAACTTCCGGGCACCACGCAGATAGCATGGGCTCTGGTTCGCGATTAAATTATTGGTAATACATTGGAACGAAGCCTGCATCTGCAGGCTTTTTTTTCGTCCGTGTTTTCGTGCGCGCAACAAGCTTGTTACACTGCAATGTTAAACGGTCGAATCCACATACGCGGCCGGCACCACTCTTTGGATTGTGACTTCATGCCAGTAGCCGCTCGCGGGCAACCAGACCGCGCCACCTCGTTTCGTTCATTCCGCCAGCGCGCGCCGCTGTTGCTGGGCCTGGCCGTATTTGCCCTGTCCCTTGGCGCCACCTACAACGCCTGGGACGTGGCGAGCCAGCAGCTGGAGCGCGCCCGCCAGACAGAATTTAACTTCCAGGTGCGGCAGGCGGCACGGCGGATTGAAACGCGCATGGAGACCTATGCGCAAGTGCAGCGCGGCGTGGTCGCATCCTTGCTTGGTTCGATGGATGTCGACCGCGACAACTTCCGCCTCTTCGTCAGCTCGCTGAAGCTGGAGGAAAAGTATCCTGGCATCCAGGGGCTGGCGGTGGTGCGGCGGGTGGCGCCGCAAGACCTGGCGCAGCACGTGGCCACGATCCGTACCGAAGGCTTGCGCTACGATGTCCACCCGACCGGCCCGCGCCCGGTGTACTCCCTCATTTCCCATATCGAGCCGTTTAGCGGACTGAACCTGCGTGCGCTCGGCTTCGACATGCTCACCGAACCGAACCGGAAGGCGGCGATGGAACGTGCCCGCGACACGGGGCAGCCGTCGGCGTCGGCCAAGGTACGGCTGATCCAGGAAAACGGCAAGGATGTCCAGGCCGGCACGGTGATGTACCAGCCGGTCTACCGGCGCGGCGCCAGCACGGCCAGCGTCGACGAGCGGCGCCGCAACCTGATCGGCTGGGTCGGCGCGCCATTCCGCATCAATGACCTGATGGCGGGAATCGGCGGGGAGCGCTCGCGCGACCTGATCATCCACATTTATGACGGCGCGGCGCTGGACCCTGGCGCGCTGCTGTTCGAGTCGCACCATGGCGCGACCGACGCGGGGGCGCGCCTGGCCCACTTCCGGGCGCTAAAGCAAGTGAAGGTCGGCGGCCGCACCTGGACCCTCGACCTGCGTTCGGCCCCCGTGTTTGAAACGCGCCTCGAGTCGGACGAGCCCCTGGTGGTCGCCAGCGTCGGCACCGCGCTGAGCGCGCTGCTTGGCCTGCTGGTCTGGGCGCTGGCCTCGGGCCAGCGGCGCGCGGCGCGGCTGGCCAGCGAGATGACCCGCCAGCTGAGCGACAGCGAGTTCCGCTGGAAGTACGCGCTCGAAGGCGCGGGCGACGGTGTATGGGACTGGAATTGCAAGACCGGGACGGTGCTGTTCTCCAAGCGCTGGAAGGAGATGCTGGGCTACGCCGAAAACGAGATCGACGACGAGCTGGCGGCATGGGAGCGCCTGCTGCATCCGGACGACAGGCAGCGCGCGATGGCCGAAATCGACCGCTATCTCGGCAGCACCGATTCTTCCTACTCGGTCGAATTCCGCATGCGATGCAAGGACGGCAGCTGGTGCTGGATCCTGGCGCGGGCCATGGCCGTTACGAGGGATGAGCACATGCGGCCGGTACGCACGATCGGCACGCACACCGACATCACGCGCGCCAAGATGGATGAAGGCACGCTGCGCGACGCGAATGCCCAACTGGCGGCCGAGCAGCAGCGCATCCGCGTGATCCTCGACCATTCACACGATGCGTTCGTCGCGGTGGACGCCGGCGGCCTGGTCACCGACTGGAACGCCAAGGCTGAAACCATGTTTGGCTGGAGCGCCGCGGAAGCGGTCGGGCGCGACCTGGCAGGGCTGATCTTCGCCGTCGAACCCGGCGGCGATCCGCAGCCCGGCTTCACCCGCTTTACCGGGGCGGGCCGCGACGTGCTGGAAGTGACGGCCGTGCACAGGAGCGGGCGCGCGATCCCGGTCGAACTGGCGATCGCCGGCCTGCCGGGCGCCTCCGGCGATGCGGCCAGTGCGTTCATTCGCGACATCTCGCAGCGCAAGGCGGCGGACGTGCTTGAGCTCGAGCGCGGCAAGGCGCTCGACGAGGCGCGCGCGGCCCTCCAGCATGCCCAGAAACTGGAAGCGGTGGGCAAGCTGACCGGCGGGATCGCCCATGACTTCAACAACGTCCTGCACGTCATCGGCGGTAACGTCCAGCTGCTGCAGCTGATCAGCAAAGGCGAGGAGCGCTTCCGGCAGCGCCTTGTCAGCATGCAGTCCGCGGTTGACCGCGGCGCCAAGCTGTCTGCCCAGCTGCTCGCGTTCGCGCGGCGCCAGCCGTTGCAGCCCCAGGTGGTGGACCTTGCCAGGGTGCTGGGGAACATGGACGACCTGCTGCGCCGCGCATTAGGCGAATCGGTGCGGCTGGAGATCCGTGCCGACGACACGCTGTGGAATACGCTGGTCGACCCAGGCCAGCTGGAAAACGTGATCCTGAACCTGGTAATCAATGCGCGCGACGCGATGCCTGGCGGCGGCGTTGTGACCATTGCGCTCGAAAACAGCATCCGCACGCTGGCCAGCGACGACGCACCGGCGGGCCAGTACGTCCGCCTGACCGTTTCCGACACCGGCGCCGGCATGAGCGCGGAAGTGCAGGCGCTCGCCTTCGAGCCGTTCTTCACCACCAAGCCTGTAGGCCAGGGCACCGGACTGGGACTGAGCATGGCGTACGGCTTCGTCAACCAGAGCGGCGGCCACATCCAGCTGGTCAGCGCGGCGGGAACTGGCACGTCGGTGATGATCGACCTGCCTCGCTCGAAAGAGGACGAAACCCATGTCGATGTTGCGCCTGTCGGCGACTCGGTTGGCGGCGGCGAAACGATCCTGGTGGTGGAAGATGACGCCGAGGTGCGCGAGACGGCGATCAGCATGCTGCAGCAGCTCGGCTACACGGTGCTGCACGCCCAGGACGGAGAGAGCGCGCTTGCGCTGATCCAGGGCGGCGCGCAGGTCGACCTGGTGTTTACCGACGTGGTGATGCCCGGTCCGGTGTCCAGCACCGAACTGGCCGGGAAGGCGAAGCGCGTTTTGCCGGGGCTGCGCGTGTTGTACACGTCGGGCTACACGCGCAATGCGCTGACCACGGGCGGGCGCCTCGACGCCGGCGTGCAGCTGCTGAACAAGCCATACCGGCGCGAAGAACTGGCGCTGCGCATCAGGGAAGTCTTCGCGCGCCAGCCGGCCTAGCTTATTTGCCGAGTATCGACACGATGTTGTCGGTGCCCGGCGCGCCGAAGGCCTGCTGCTTGAGGATGTGCAGCTGGTCGCGCACCTGCGCGGCCTTCTCGAATTCGAGATTCTTCGCGTGGTCGACCATCAGCTTCTCGAGGCGCTTGATCTCCTTGCTGATCTGCTTCTCGCTCATCGACTCGATCTTCGCGGTTTCCTTCTCCGCGTCGAGCGTCTCGCGTGCCTGCTGCGGGCTGTAGACGCCGTCGATCATCTCCTTGATCTGCTTCTTGATGCCGCGCGGCGTAATGCCGTTGGCCTCATTGAACGCGATCTGCTTGGCGCGCCGGCGTTCGGTCTCGTCGATTGCCAGCTTCATCGAGTCGGTGATCTTGTCCGCATACAGGATGGCCATGCCGTTCAGGTTTCGCGCCGCCCGGCCGATGGTCTGGATCAGGCTTCGCTCCGAACGCAGGAAGCCTTCCTTGTCGGCGTCCAGCACCGCCACCAGCGATACCTCCGGCAAGTCGAGGCCCTCGCGCAGCAGGTTAATCCCGACCAGCACATCGAAGGTGCCGAGGCGCAGGTCGCGCAGGATCTCGACCCGTTCCACCGTTTCGATATCGCTGTGCAGGTAGCGCACCTTGATGCCGTGGTCGCCCAGGTACTCGGTCAGCTGTTCGGACATGCGCTTGGTCAGCGTCGTCACCAGCACGCGCTCGTCCTTCGCGATGCGGTCGTTAATCTCGGACATCAGGTCGTCGACCTGCGTGCGCGCCGGCTTGACGATCACCAGCGGATCGACCAGGCCGGTCGGGCGCACCACCTGCTCGACGACGTTGTCGGCATGGGTCTTCTCGTAATCTGCCGGTGTAGCCGAGACAAAGATCGTCTGGCGCATCTTGCGCTCGAACTCCTCGAACTTGAGCGGACGGTTGTCGAGCGCCGACGGCAGGCGGAAGCCGAAGTCCACCAGGTTGGTCTTGCGCGAGCGGTCGCCGTTGTACATCGCGTTGAGCTGCCCGACCAGCACGTGCGACTCGTCGAGGAACATGATCGCGTCCTTCGGCAGATAGTCGACCAGGGTAGGGGGCGGCTCGCCCGGCATCGCGCCGGACAGATGGCGCGAGTAGTTCTCGATGCCCTTGGTGAAGCCGATTTCGGCCATCATCTCCAGGTCGAAACGGGTGCGCTGTTCCAGGCGCTGTTCTTCAATGAGCTTGTTCTCGCCGCGGAAGAACTCCAGGCGGTCGCGCAGTTCGGCCTTGATGCTCTCCACCGCTTTCAGCACCGTCGAACGCTGCGTCACGTAATGCGAACCAGGATAGACGGTGAAGCGCGGAATCTTCTGGCGCACGCGCCCGGTCAGCGGATCGAACAGCTGCAGTGATTCGATCTCGTCGTCGAACATCTCGACGCGGATCGCCAGTTCTGCGTGCTCCGCCGGGAAGATGTCGATGGTGTCGCCGCGCACGCGGAAGGTGCCGCGCCCGAAGTCCATCTCGTTGCGCGTGTACTGCATCTGGATCAGGCGCGCGATGACGTCGCGCTGCGCAACCTTGTCCTTGGCGCGCAAGGTCAAAATCATCTTGTGGTATTCGCTCGGATTACCGATACCGTAAATGGCCGACACGGTGGCGACGATCACAACGTCGCGCCGTTCCATCAGCGACTTGGTGCACGACAGGCGCATCTGCTCGATATGCTCGTTGATCGACGAGTCCTTTTCGATGAACAGGTCGCGCTGCGGCACGTAGGCTTCCGGCTGGTAGTAGTCGTAGTAGCTGACGAAGTACTCGACCGCGTTCTGCGGGAAGAACTCGCGGAACTCGGAGTACAGCTGGGCGGCGAGCGTCTTGTTCGGCGCGAACACGATGGCGGGGCGGCCGGCGCGTGCGATGACGTTAGCCATCGTGTAAGTCTTGCCGGAGCCGGTTACGCCGAGCAGCGTCTGGAACGACAGGCCGTCGTTGATGCCCTCGATCAGGCCTTCGATCGCGGCCGGCTGGTCGCCTGCGGGAGCGAAGGGCTGGTGCAGCTTAAAAGGGGAGTCGGGGAACGTGACGACGGTCGGTTCCGGGGTGCTTGCGACGGATAATTCTGCCATACGATCAGACCTTTGTTAGAATGGTACTCCGCTCGCGACCCAATGAATATAAGGGCCGCTGTCTATACAACCCAGCCGACAACCAAGTTTATCACGATGACTTCCCCAGCTTCCGCCAGCATCTTCAGCGCCATCGCCATGGCCCCGCGTGACCCGATTCTGGGCATTACCGAAGCTTTTAATGCCGATACCAACCCGGCGAAGATCAACCTGGGCGTTGGCGTCTATTATGACGACAATGGCAAAGTGCCGCTTCTGGAGTGCGTACGCAAGGCCGAGGCGCTGCTTGCAGAGCAGCTGGCGCCGCGTACCTACCTGCCGATCGAGGGGCTGGCCGCATATGACAAGGCGGTTCAGGAGCTCGTATTTGGTGCCGACAGCGCGATTATTCAAGAGAAGCGCGCAGTCACCGTGCAGGCCATCGGCGGCACCGGTGCGCTGAAAATCGGCGCCGACTTCCTCGAGCGCTTCGCGCCCGGCGCGCAGGTCTACATCAGCGATCCTAGCTGGGAGAACCACCGCGCGCTGTTTGAAAGCGCCGGTTTCGTCGTCAATAACTATACCTACTACGATGCCACCACGCGCGGCGTGAATTTCCCGGGCATGATGGCGTCGCTGCACTCGATGCCGCGCGGTTCCGTGGTCGTGCTGCACGCCTGCTGCCATAACCCGACCGGCGCCGACCTGACCGAAGCCCAGTGGGGCGACGTGATCAAGGCTGTCACCGAAGGCGGACTGATTCCGTTCCTCGACATGGCCTACCAGGGCTTCGGCGCGGGCATCAAGGAAGACGGCGCCGTGGTGTCGCGCTTCGCGGCGGCCGGCGGCCCGCTGCTGGTATCCAATTCGTTCTCGAAGTCGTTCTCGCTGTACGGCGAACGCGTTGGCGCGCTGAGCGTCGTCGCGGCTACCGCGGATGAAGCCGCGCGCGTGCTGTCGCAGCTTAAGCGCGTGGTGCGCACCAATTATTCCAGCCCGCAGATCCACGGCGGCAAAGTGGTAGCCACCGTGCTGACCACGCCGGAACTGCGCGCGCTGTGGGAGCGGGAACTCGAAGGCATGCGCGTGCGTATCCGCGAAATGCGCACGGAGTTCGTGCAGAAGCTGAAGGAGAAGGCGCCGGCGCACGACTTCGAATTCGTGCGCGAGCAGGTTGGCATGTTCTCGTACTCGGGCCTGACCAAAGACCAGGTCGAGCACCTGCGCAAGGAGCATTCGATCTACGCGGTGGATACCGGCCGCATTTGCGTGGCCGCGTTGAACTCCAAAAATATTGACCGCGTGATTGACGCAATCGCGAAAGTGCTCTAAACTCTTGCTTCTTTCGAGTTGTGTGGAAGCATAATTCGATAGGCTTCGGAAAATACTTTGAACGTGGCGCGGGCATTGACAGCGCAACTCGACAAGTACATAATGTTGCCTCTTTTCCCTGATAGCTCAGTTGGTAGAGCGACGGACTGTTAATCCGCAGGTCCCTGGTTCGAGTCCAGGTCGGGGAGCCAGAATTTAGAAGGGCCACGTTGAGAAACGTGGCCCTTTTTGCATCTGCACCCAGCTTCCAGCTTATTAGTTGCGGCCGAACTTTTCCAGGTGCTCGTCCATCCATTTTGCCAGCAGCACCGGCGTGAGCGGGCGCGAGAACAGGTAGCCCTGCGCCAGGTCGCAGCCGATTTCGCGCAGGTAGGCGTGGGTGGCGCTGTCTTCGACACCTTCGGCGGTGGTGGTCATGCCCAGGCTGCGGCCCAGGTCGGTGATGCAGCGGATCACGGCGCGCGATTCCTGCGACGTGGCCGCGCTGGTCACGAAGGAGCGGTCGATCTTCAGTTCGGAGAACGGCAGCCGCACCAGCTGCAGCATCGACGAGTAACCGGTGCCGAAGTCGTCAAGCGACAGCATGAAGCCGTGCACGCGCAGCCGCGTGAGCAGGGTCAGGGCCGCAACCGGTTCGTCCATCGCGGCCGTTTCCGTCAGTTCAAAAATCAACCTGGCAGGGCTCACGCCGCTGCGGTTGCACAGGTCGACGATGGCATCGATCAGTTCCGGGCGGCCCAGGCTGCGCGCCGAGATGTTGATCGACAGCGTCAGCCCGCCCAGCTGTTGATAATCGGTCGCCCATTTGGCAAACCAGGGCAGGGCGTCGTTGAGCACGGCGAGCGTGATGCCGTCGATCAGCCCCGCTTCCTCCGCGAGCGGAATGAAGCGGTCGGGCGTGATCAGGCCGTGGTCCGGGTGCTGCCAGCGCACCAGCGCTTCCAGCCCGCTGACGCGGCCGGTGGAGCAGTGGATTTTCGGCTGGTACACCACGAACAGGTGTTTCCGCGCCAGCGCATCCTGCAAGTCGGCCGCGCCTGGCGTAAATCCGGGCTGCCGCGCCGGCGCGGGCGGCGTCGACGCCTTTGCGGGCGCGTCGGGAACCGCGAACAGCAGCGCGCGTAATTCGTTCAGGCGGAACGGCTTGGGCAGCATGCCGCAGACATCGAGCCCGAGTTCCCTGGCTGACAGCACGGCGGCCTCCAGCACGCGGTTGCCAACGCCGCTGCAGATAATGATCCGGGCGCGGCAGCGGCGGCTGGCCAGCTCGCTGAGCACCTGCAGGCCGTCCATCTGCGGCATTTGCAGGTCGACATACAGGTGGGTCGGACTCCACGACTGTGCAAGGTCGAGGAATTCGTGCGGGTCGGTGCAGACGCGGCTTTGCGCGCCATCGGATCCGGCGATCAGCGCGACGGTGCGCGCAATCGATTCGTCATCGTCCAGGATGAGGAGGCGGTGTTCGGTCATGGCGTCTCCAGGGTAATGGCGCCGGCCGCGGCACCGAGCGCGGCGGACACCTTTTGCGCCAGTTCGACGCGGCGGTATGGTTTGCTGAGCAGCATCACGCCAGGGGCGAGACGGCCTTGATGAATAATCGCATCCTCAGTGTAGCCCGAGGTGTACAGGATGGGCAGCGCGGGACGCAGTTGCGTGGCGGCATCGGCAAGCTGGCGTCCGCTCATGCCGCCTGGCATGACCACATCGGTAAACAACAGCGCGATGTCGTCGCGTGCGCGCAGCAGGTCAAGCGCGGCGGCCCCGCTGGTCGCCTCGAGCACGCGGTAGCCAAGGCCCTCCAGCTGGCCGCGTGCGAAGGCGCGCACCATGGCGTCGTCCTCGACCAGCAGGATCAGTTCGTTGTGGCCGCCAAGCATGTGTTCCGGCGCCGCGGCCTCAGCTATGGCAAGCGTTCCGTTCAGCAGCCGCGGCAGGTAGATCTTGACCGTGGTGCCGTGCCCGAGTTCGCTGTAGATCGCGATGTGGCCTTTCGACTGCATCACGAAGCCATAGACCATCGCCAGCCCCAGGCCGGTTCCCTTGCCTACCTCCTTGGTGGTGAAGAACGGTTCAAACACCCGGGCGAGGGCGTCGGGTGCGATGCCGGTTCCGCTGTCCGATATCGCCAGCATCACATACTGGCCGGGCACCACGCCGCTGTGCTGGGCCGCGTGGGCCTCGTCCAGGTGCGCGTTGGCGGTTTCGATCGTCAGGTGGCCGCCGCCGGGCATCGCATCGCGGGCGTTGATGGCCAGGTTAAGCAAGGCGCTTTCCAGCTGACCCGGATCGACCAGGGTCATCCACAACCCGTCGCCGCGCACCATGTCGACGGCGATGTGGGCGCCAAGGGTATGGCGCAGCAGCTTGTCGGTATTGCTGACGAGGCCGTTCAGGTCGGATGCGACAGGTTCCAGTGCCTGCTTGCGGGCGAAGGCGAGCAGCCGCTGGGTCATGTCGGCGCCGCGCTGGGCCGCGTCAAGGATCATCTCGGCCAGCACGTGCCCGGTGGCGCCGGGCGTGGCCTGCTCGATCAGCATCTCGGCGTTGCCGAGGATGACGGTCAGAAGGTTGTTGAAGTCATGCGCGACGCCGCCGGTGAGGCGTCCGAGCGATTCGAGTTTCTGGATCTGGATCATCTGTCCAGCCAGCACGCGCTGTTGGGTAATGTCGCGGAAATAGATGGTGAGGCCGTCCGGCGCCGGGTAGGCGTTGATTTCGAAGTGTTTCTTCAGTGGCGCGAAATATTCCTCGAACCTGACCGCCACGCGCTGCTCGATGCAGCGGCGGTATTCTTTATCGAAAGTGGAACCGACCGCTTCCGGAAATGCGGACCAGATGTTATTGCCGATCAGCTCCTCGCGCCTGGTGTCGAGCAGGATCTCTCCCTGGCGGTTGATGAACACCACCCGCCAGTGGCTGTCGAGAATGAGAATCGCATCGCCGACGCTTTCCATCGTCGCCGTCAGGCGGTCTGCCACCGTGCGCGCCTCATGCTGCAGGCGCATCTGGTCGTCAATGTCGACCGAGGTGCCATGCCACCGCGCCGGGCCGGCGACGCTGTCTGGCATATACACCGCGCGCGTCAGGTGCCAGCGGTACGCGCCATCGTGGCGGCGCAGCCGGAACTGCGTTTCGTACGGCGTGCGGTTCTGCACCGAGCGAATCCAGGCCTCGCTGGATGCAGCGCGGTCATCGAGGTGAATGATGTTGAGCCAGCCGGTGGGCAGCAGTTGCTCGGTGGTCAGGCCGGAATAATCGCGCAATAGCTTGCTTGCATAATCGATCATGCCGGCCTCGTCAGCCGTCCAGACCGTCATCGGCATCGATTCCGCCAGGGTGTGCCAGGAAGCCACACTCTCGCGCAACTGCGTTTCGGTGGCCTTGCGCTCGTCGATATCCTGGAACGCGCCCTGGATCGCAACGATCGCATTGCGCTCGTTGCGCACGGCGCGGCCTACGCCGCGTACCCAGCGCCGCTCGCCGGTACTGGTGATAATCTGCATGTCGTCGGCGAAAGGCGTGCCCATGTCCATGCACGCGTCGATGCGCTGCCTGACCAGTTCCTGGTACTCGGGCGCGTAATGGCCGATCCCTTCCTCGATGCTCGGGGCGTATCCTGGCAACTGGCCGTGAATGCGCGCCACTTCGTTGGACCAGTAGACGCGCCGGTCGCGGAGGTCGACCCGCCATCCGCCCAGTTTGCCCAGCTTGCCGGCCATGTCGAGCATGGCGCTGGCGGCCGCAAACCGGTTAACGAGCCGCAGCACGAAGATCGATAACAATGCGCAAATGCCGATGCCCGCCAGGGACAGCACACGATGGAAAACGATATGGCCCACAGGAATGCCGGGCGTGGCGGGCGGGGAAAGGACCAGGCCGGCCAGGGTGAGCGCCATGCTGGCCGACGCGATCACGGCCACCACGATCGGGCGGCGCGTGAGCGCAGACAGCAAGACGGCCGGCGCATAAGCAAGGGACACCGCAAACCCGAGCGGGGTATTCAGGTCGATGAGGAAGACAAGCACCAGCACGGCCGCTGAGCCATACAAGCCGGCACGGTGGGTACGTCTGGATGACCAGATTCGCTGAAACGCATCGTCCATAATTGTTTGCCCTGCTGTGCCTACGCTGGGGAGCGCTTTGATGGTAAATAATTATACACGGCAACAATTGTCCAAGGATTGCTTGTCGCCCAATTTGCATAAGTTTCACATTTACACTCGCCAATTTTTTTCAGGCCAGCTATAATGCGGCCGCTTTTTCCTCGTCCAGGTTGGGGAGCCCAAATTAGAAAAGGGAGCTGCGAGTGATCGCAGCTCCCTTTTTGCATTGCGCGCCCGGGCGGGCGCTCTTGATGGGCTACCGTCTCTGGTCGTGCGGGACAGTGACTTTGGCTTCCGCCCGTGCGACATTTCCAGACGCATCCGTCGCGGAATAAATCACTTTATACACCCGTCCTTCCTTGCGCCGCCCTACACGGTCGGAGCGGACGGCGAACGCGCGGTCGTCAGTGCCGAGCGCCGCATCCGAAATGTCAGCAGACGCGTCGGGGCAATCGCTGCACGTAATTGAATCGAGCTTCACGCGCGGGTTCGGGTCCGTGTCGTCTTGAACAGTTATTTGCGCCGCGATGCTCACCATCCGCCTGTTAGGAGGCCACACCACGTTCGGTGTCAGGGTCACGTGCAATTGCGGCGGCACAGTGTCGACATTCGGCGCCGGGCCTTGCACGAACTGCAGTGCCGATGAAGCATTGCTCGGCGGACCGTCGACAATCACGGTCCAGTTTGAAGACGTAAACCGCGGGTTATCCTGGGCAGCAATGATCCGGAAACCGGTCATCGTCTTGCCTGGAAGGATAGCCCCCGTTGCTGCGGCGATATCCCAGCTCACTTCGTAGTTATCGCTTTCTTCCAGCGATACGACACGGCCTGACCAGGCATATGGAGACAGGATCTGGCTTGGATGGGCTCCCGCCAGCTGGGTGTCGCCCCGGTAGTAATCAAAGCCGACGGTGAGGCCGATAATTGGACGGTCTCCCCTGTTTGTTACCGAGTAGGTGTACACCACCTGATTTGCCGAAACCTCTTTATACACCTGGACCGCAGCGGCTTCATCGTCCCGTACGCCGGCCCACGCGAGGCCGTGAAGCAGCATGGCGACGCCGACAGCGCAAACTGTAAATATTTTTCTCATATTGCTCACCTCATGTATAGATTTCACGTTGTCCATTAGCGCGGCTGGTAATGAACCGGATCGTTGCCAGGCCAGGGCCGGTACATTGAGCAGGTTGACGCGACTGTATCAACCGTTTGAGCGGCCGGCAAACTACGGATGGTTGCGTCGAACGCCACGCCTCGCGCGTGCGGCGCATTGGGAGACCCTGCAGCCGGGCGTTGCGAAATAAGCAGGCCGTGCTTTTGGAATTCGCGTTGCACTTCAAGTTTGAGGGCTTCACATTCTGGAGAGGTCTTGTTTCTGATCGCCATCCATGTATCCCACACTTCCCTCAGGTGTGTCTGGTAAGGCACAGGCCTGTAGGCAGATGACAGGCTAAAGGTACCGCCAAGCTCGGCGACGCGGCCCCTCATGCAATTCAATCCGGCCAGCGCCGCCGCGGTCAGGTTGGTGGTGTCGATCTGGTTTCCATTTTCAAACTGGAGCGCGACAGGGTCGGTTATTGGGGTGAGCGGGGCGACATCGCAGGTGCTCACTGCAAAATTAATGACCGATCCCTGAGTCTGGTCTCCCCACCCGTCCTGCCTGACCCGGAAAATAAACCGCACCCGCTGATTCCGCCATTTATTCAACGATTGGGTAATTGCGACATTGGCGCTTTCCCAATATGAGCCATAGGAACTGCCTGGCTTGCCCAGCCTGGACACGATGGGAATCGTGCCGGTCGGTGTTTCAAGAAGAATATCATACCAATCATAGATGCCAGCATCATAAGTCCTCACCTTGTAACGGAAGGTGACAAGGCCGCCATCATTGACGTCGATATCGATGCCAAGGGTGCTGTTGCCCACAGGTTGCAGGCCAGGCGCGTATTCACCGGTATCAGGATACGGATATGGCGTATCCCACCTCCCGATTTCGGCGTTGATGTTGGTCGTGCCCGAGTAGGTCGTGAAACCGACGCTGTCGCTGCCAGGACTTACGGACACAATTTTTGCTGGTAT
>DASWSX010000267.1:0-10456 GCA_036402435.1 Telluria sp.
AAATGAGAATTGGTGAGATTTGATTAGCTCATCCAAAGCGCTGCGAAATTGAACGCCCTGTAGAATGCAAAATATGAATGTAAAACGAACTAAACGACAGCACCTTGCGCGCGCTAAATTCGCGCTGCCGAGCTTTGTGACATTGCTCTCGATCGCCTGCGGTTTCGGCAGCATCGTGATCACGGTCGACAATGCGCACGTCGGCGACCCCGCCGATTACCGCCTCGCTGCCATATTACTGGTGCTGGCCGGCTTCTTCGACGCGCTCGACGGTTTTGTTGCGCGCGCGACCAACACGTCGTCTGAATTCGGCGTCCAGCTCGACTCGATTGCCGACGTGATGAACTTCGGCTGCGCGCCTGCGTTGCTGCTGTACACCTACGGATTCGTCCCGCTCGGCGCGGATTACCCGATACTGCTGCGCTTTGGCGGTTTCGCCTGCTTCATGTTCGTTGCCTGCGGCGCACTGCGGCTGGCGCGCTTCAATGTCAGCGTCGGGCGCACCGACCCGCGCTATTTTGTCGGCATGCCGATCACGGCGGGCGCAGCATGCGTGGCGTCGGTGGTGGTGGCCTGGCCGGACGCCGCCAATTCTCTGCTGCACGCCATCGGCGTCATCGTTTTAATGGTATCAGTAGGCGGCCTGATGGTCTCGACGATTCGCTTCCCGAGTTCGAAACAGCCCATGAACAAGCTGGTGATCGCACTGATCGTCATTGGTCTCGCGCTGCTGGCGTGGCTGCAGATGCGTTTCTTCGTGCTGTTCTTCCTGTTGTATATCAGCGTTACGCTGTTGATCAACATCGGCTGGAAGCTGGGCTGGCGCGGGCTCGCGCCGCCGAAGGTCTATACGGACTAACGCTCAGGCAAACTTGTCGAGCATCGCCGCCAGGTGGGCGGCGCGTGCCTGGGCATCGGGCAGGTCTGCCGCGTTGCCGGTCTGGGTGACGATCGCGCCAGCTAGCAGCTGAACAAAGGAACGGTCGAGCGCCTTGCGCGCGGCCGACATCTGCTGGGCCGCCGCATCGCAGTCCGATGGCGTTTCGGCCATCGCAATCAGTTTCTGCACACCGCGCAGCTGGCCCTCGACGCGCGCCAGGCGGTGCATCAAATCCTTCTTCTGCTGGGCGCTGAGTGCGCCTTCGCCAGCCATCAGGCGACCTCGTGGCCGCGCGCGGCGCGCAGGATCTTGAACCAGTCGCTGCGGCTGAGCGTGAAGCCGGTGGCGTTGACGGCCACGGCGATCGCTTCGATGCGGCCGGTGCCGGTCAGCGGGATCGGACGCGACGGCAGCTGCATGATCCACGCGAACACCACGCTGCCGAACGGTTGCTGCAGCTCGTCGGCAATTTCCTTGATCACCAGGCGCAGGTTCTCCGCGGCCGCATCGGTGCCGTTGAACAGGCGTCCGCCGCCCAGCGGCGACCAGGCCATCGGCACCACGCCGAGGTCTTGCAGGCCGTCGAAGGTTTCATCGAACATCGGCGCGGTGTGCAGCGGCGAAAACTCGACCTGGTTGGTGACCAGGGCGATGCGCCGGTTCAGGCTCTCGAACTGGTGGCGGCTGAAGTTGGACACGCCGAAATGCAGCACCTTGCCCGACTTGCGCAGCGCGCTGAACGCTTCGGCCACTTCGTCGAAGTCCATCAGGGGGTCGGGGCGGTGGATCAGCAGCAGGTCGAGGCGGTCGGTCTGCAGCTGGCGCAGCGATTCCTCGGCTGAGGCAATGATGTGGCTGGCGCTGGTGTCGTAGTGCTGGATCGAATGCTGCGGGCGCTGCGGCGCGATCAGTTTTATGCCGCATTTGCTGACCAGTTGCATCTGGTCGCGCAGCGAAGGCTTGCGGCCCAGCGCCTCGCCGAACAGGCCTTCGACGCCGTAGCTGCCGTAGATGTCGGCATGGTCGAAGGTGGTCACGTCCAGCGCGAGGCATTGCTCGATGAAAGCGATGCGCTGGTCGACCGTCATGGCCCATTCGGTCATCCGCCACATGCCAGCCACGATGCGCGACAGTTCGGGGCCGGTCGATGTGGTCTTGATGCGCGGGCAGGACAGGTCGGCGGGGAGGCGGTGCGGCATGGGCGTTTCCTGAGAAATAGTGCTTTGAATTATAACCGTGGCGCGTAAACGGGCGTAGGGCGGATAAGGCAAAGCCGCATCCGCCATGCATGCGTCAACGAGGCGCGTGCATGGCGGATGCGGCTTCGCCTTATCCGCCCTACGATTTCTAGCGGGGTATTACTTCAGCCAGAGCCGCATCGAGTCCCACGCGCGGCCGAAGATCGATGCTTCCGATACTTCTTCCAGCGCCACAACCGGCAGCTGCATCAGCGGCTTGCCGTCCACAACCATCTTCAGCGTACCAACGCGGCTGTTCAGCGGCAGCGGCGCGACCAGCGGGTCCTTGCGCTCGAGCACAGGCTTGAGCTTGCCTGCCACGCCCTTCGGCACCGTCACCATCACGTCATTGGTAAAGCCGATCTTGACCGTGCCCTGCGAACCCTTGAACACCTGCGGGGTCTGGATCGCCTGGCCCTTCGAGTACAGCTTGACCGTGTCGAAGTTCTGGAAGCCCCAGTTCAGCAGCTTCTGGCTTTCCTGGGTACGGGTCTGGTCCGAGTTGGTGCCCACCACCACCGAAATCAGACGGCGCTGGTAGTTGCCGTTCGGACGCTTGGCCGAGGCGATCATCGAATAGCCGGAGCTGTCGGTGTGGCCGGTCTTCATGCCGTCGACGGTCGAATCGAGCCACAGCAGGCGGTTGCGGTTCGGCTGGGTAATCTTGTTGTAGGTGAAGCTCTTGACCGAGTCGATCTTGTAGAACTGCGGGAAGTCGGCGATCACGCGCGCGGCCAGGATCGCCAGGTCGTAGGCGGTCGAGTAGTTGTCCGGGCTCGGCAGGCCGTGCGGGTTGGCGAACTTGGTGTTCTTCATGCCCATGCGCTGCGCTTCGCGGTTCATCAGCACGACGAAGGTGCCTTCGTCGCCGGCAACCGCTTCAGCCAGCGCGACGGCAGCGTCGTTGCCGGACTGGACCATCAGGCCGTGCAGCAGGTCATTGACACTGACCGGTACCGCCGGGTCGATGAACATCTTCGAGCTGCTCGGGTCGACTTTCCATGCGCGCACCGACACGTTGACCATCTGGTCCAGCGTCAGCTTCTTGTCGCGCAGTGCGCCGAAGGTGACGTAGGCCGTCATGATCTTGGTCAGCGAGGCCGGTTCGATGCGCGAACTCTGGTCCTGGGCGGCAATGATCTGGCCGCTGCTGACGTCAAGCAGGGTCCACGATTTGGCGGCGATGGTCGGCGGCGGGATAGTCTGCGCGTGGGCAGCGGATATCAGGAGGAGGCTGGCAGCAAGTGCCGTGAACAGTTTTTTCATGGAGTGTTGCTACTTAAAAAGGTGAGAATTGCAGAGCCGGCTAATTATAGCCTCAGCTTTCGGCCGCGCCGTCCTTGCGCCACAGTTGAATCACCAGATTCTTTATGTGGCCAAGCTTGCGGTGGAAAAAGTGGTCGGCGCCGGGAATCACGATCACAGGCAGGTCGAGCGGGCGGGCCCAGTCGAATACTTGTGTCAGGGTAATTGTTTCGTCTTGCTCACCGTGGATCACGATGCTGTCCTGAGGCACGTCCGGCACCGGCCACTTGCCGGCCGCGGTACCGACCAGCACCATCCGTTCGACGGCGCGGCCCTGTTCGCGCAGGCGCTGGTACAGCGTCGCTTGCACGAAGGTGCCGAACGAGAAGCCCGACAGCGCCACTGGCAGGTTCGGGTAGCGCTGCTGCATGTGATCGAGCATCACTTCCATGTCGTCCGTCTCGCCGAAGCCGCGGTCATGCACGCCTTCCGAGGCGCCGACGCCGCGGAAATTGAAGCGCGCCACGACATAGCCGAGCGCGTTAAATGTGCGCGCCAGGGTCTGGGTAACCTTGTTTTCCATGGTGCCGCCGTACAGCGGATGCGGGTGCGCGACCAGCGCGATGCCGATGGCAGGGCCTTCCGGCACGTCGAGCAGGCATTCCATCAGGCCGGCCTTGCCGGTCAGGGTGAATTTCTGCGAGTGTTTGTTCAGCATCGTCCGCCTCAGATCTTGAGGCGTTCGACGACTTTGCCGCCAACCAGGTGGGTGTCGATGATATCGTCGATGTCGCTGGTGTCGACGTAGGTGTACCAGGTGCCCTCAGGGTAGACCACGACCACCGGGCCTTCGTCGCAGCGGTCCAGGCAGCCGGCCTGGTTGACCCGGATCTTGCCCGGGCCGTTCATGTTCATCTGCTTGATGCGCTTCTTGGCGTGTTGCTGGGCTTGTTCTGCGCCTTGTTTGCCGCAGCTCGGGCGTCCGTCTTCGCGCTGGTTCATGCAGAAGAAGACGTGATGCTTGAAAAAGGGTTGATCACTCATGGTCTCGGCTTACTTTCTTGCGGGAATACGTAATACGCAATGATACGCGTTTCACTGGCGATGCAGTTTATGCGACGGCAGAAGCAAAAACCAGAGGGCAAAAAACGGCCACATCAGCGACAGGAACTGGGCTGCGCCGTTAAAGTTCAGGAACTTCCCCTGCACCCATCCGGACAGCGTGGCGATGAAATACGGGTTCACCGGGATGGTGTTGACCACCAGCAGGCTGAGCACCAACGTGGCCGCGGCCAGGCGCCGTTGGGCCACGTGCGGTGCGAAAGCCAGTCCCGACACCATGATCAGGCCGATCAGGAAGCCGCCCTGGGCGCCCGGCGTGATCCACACGAAGGCGTTATCCGGCGTGAAGAACAGCGAGCTCGACAGAGCCTTGAACACCAGCGCAGCGGCCAGCAGGCCGGCCACCAGCAGCGCGCGGGGCGCGCCGCGGCGGGCCACGCACAGCAGGGTCAGCAGCGCGCCGGTCATGCCGCAGGCCGTAATGATGGTTTCCGACAGCCAGTACTGCTCGACGCTCATCGCCGCGCCGGGACGCAGCAGGGCGATCAGGTCGACGTTGGTGTCGAGGAGCCGGGTGAGCCAGTTCGACAGGATCGGCAGCACCTGTCCATGGCCGAACAGGTAGGGCTGCGGGTAGATCTGGGCCAGCGGCCACAGCGCGAGCAGCACCAGGCCGTGGCTGGCGTGCGGCGCAAACAGGCGCTGGCGCAGCCGGTACAGGCGGCTCTCGTCGAGGTAGGTGCGGGCGCCGAACGCGCCGATGACCGCGCCTACCAGGCCGCCGAACGAATTGGTGAAGAAATCGAGGTTGGACGGCACCCGGCTCGGGAGGTAGGTCTGCACCGCCTCCATCGTGCCCGACACCAGCACGCTGAGCACGGCGGCGCCCAGGATTCCCCAGATGCCGCGCAGGCGTGGATACACCGCCAGCGCGAACAGCATGCCGAGCGGGATGTAGCCGACGATGTTGACCACCACGTCGAAGCCGGTCCAGTACTGCGGCATCGTGGTGTTCAGGAAAATGAACGGCGACAGGCCGCTGCCGCGCCAGCCCGTGAACGGATACCAGCTGGCGTAAATGATCAGCAGCAGATAGGCCAGCAGCGAAGCGCGCGAGACGGCCGAACCGCGTTTCGCCGCCGGCGCGTCGGGTGTCGTCATTGTTTCGGCAGCTGCAGCGTCGCCAGCCAGGCGATCATCCCGGCGGCGGCGGCATCGGTGGACGCGGCCAGCGCGTGCGCGCCGCCGGCGGCGTCGAGGCTAGATGCGGCGGTCTTCTGGGTGAACACGCGCTGGTCGACCAGCTTATGGCCGTGGAACAGCGAGGCGCGCAGCACCAGCTGGCCATAGCTTTGCGAGGCGCTGTCGAAGGTGTGGGTGAAGTCATCCATCTCCATGCGCAGGATCGGCATCCCGGCTGCGGCGTCGGTGGCGGCCAGCACCTTGATGCCGGCCTGCGACAGGCGCGACTTGACGCGCTGGGTGACCATGCTGAGCGGCGTGTTGGCCCAGCGGCTGTTCGAATAGCTGCGCGCGCGCAGCGGATCGGCATACGCGAGGCGGTAGAACATGCGTTCGCTGTCGAGCGCAGCGACTCCGGTCACGTCGGTCACCACCAGCACGCCCATCGGCGCTGCGGCAGGCGCGGCTGCAGGCGCGGGCGCCGGGCCGAAATCGTAGGTCGAATTGCCCGGATTTTTGGCGGTGCTGGAACAGCCGGCCAGCAGCGCCGCGGTGCCGAGGGCCGTGGCCAGCACGAGCCGGCGGAAGGTCAGGTTCATGGTGTGGTTCACGGTAGTCCTCATTTGGTCGGTGCGGAGAAGCCTGGCTCGCCCGGTCCCGGTTCGCCATCTGGCGCGCCGAACAGGATACTTTGCGGGCGGTCGGTCAGGCTGGTCGCGGTGCGGCGCACGGCGCGCAGCGAGGTGCGCGCTTCGTCGGTCATGGCCACCAGGTGCGGCAGCGTTTGCAGTTCGAGGTCGCTGGTGACCGCTTCGAGCGAGCTGCCGACGCGGTCGACCGTAGTGTTCAGGCGGTTGATCGGGCCATCCGGCGCCTGCAGCGTGGTGGCCAGCTGGTCGAAATTGCGCGTCATGCTGGTGGCGCTGTTCGACAGTTCGTTAAACGAGGCCATGCTCTGTTCGGCCTTGCGCGTGAGCTCGGGCAGGCGCGCCAGGGTTGGCTCCAGCTGGCGCGGGATTGCGGCGTAGGCTTCAGCAGCCTCGCTGACATTCTCGAACGCCGACAGCATCGTCTTCTGGTTTTCCGGGCTCAGTAAATTGTCGGCGCGCGTCATCAGCTCCTCGGTTTTCTCGAGGATGACCAGGCCGCGCTTTTCGAGCTGGTCGAGGAAACCGGGGCGCAGCGGGATGACGGCGACGCGCTCCTTGTCGGTCTTGAGCAGCGGCGAGCCGGTTTTGTCGTCATCGAGCTGGATGAAGGCGATGCCGGTTACGCCCTGGTAGCCCAGCGACGCGAAGGTGCTGGTAGTGACGGGCGCTTCCGGGTCGACCGACAGCCGGATGATGATGCGGCCAGAGGTGGTCTGGTCGAAGGTGATTTCGTCGACCTTGCCCACTTCGAGGCCGCGGTAGCGCACCGCCGCCTGCGGGTTCAGGCCCGGGATCGACTGGGTGGTCGCGATCTGGTACGGCACCCACTCGACCTTGTCGCGGTTGAGCCAGAGGCCCACCAGAACCGCGGCCACCAGCAGCGCGATGGTGAAGAAGCCGGTCATTAATGCGTGTGATCTGTTTTCCATATTCAGTCCTCTGTTTCGTTGGCGTCGCAGCGTTCGTCAAGCACTTCCAGCGCCCGCAGGCCGCGTCCGCCCAGGAAAAATTGTTTGATGAACGGGTGGTCCACCTTGAGTACCTCGTGCGGCGGGCCGATGGCGATCACGTGTTTTTCGGCCAGCACCGCGATGCGCGATGACAGCGCGAACAGCGTGTCGAGATCGTGCGTTACCATCACCACGGTCAGCCCAAGTTCGCTGTGCAGCGACTGGATCAGCGCCACGAAGGCGTCCGACAGGTCGGGATCGAGGCCGGCAGTCGGCTCGTCCAGGAACAGCAGCTGCGGTTCGAGCGCCAGCGCGCGCGCCAGCGATGCGCGCTTGATCATCCCGCCCGACAGGTCGGCCGGCATCTTGTTGGCGTGCTCGATGCCCAAGCCTACCATGTCCATCTTCAGAAGCACCGCATCGCGGATCACGTCCTCTGGCAGCGCGCGCAGTTCGCGCATCGGCTGCGCGATATTGTCGAACACCGTCAGCGCCGAATACATCGCGCCCTGCTGGAACAGCATGCCCCAGTGGTTGCGCATGCGCTGCAGCTGCTGCGCATCGGCCTCGCTGATGTCTTCGCCGAACACGCGCACCGAGCCACGGGTAGGGGTCTCGAGGCCCAGCATCTGGCGCAGCAGGACCGTCTTGCCGGTGCCCGAGCCGCCCACGATGCTGAGGATCTCGCCTTTGTAGATATCGAGGTCGAGGTCCTGGTGCACCACGGTGCGGCCGAACTGGGTGCGCAGGCCGCTGATCTGGACCACCGGCGGGCCGACGTCCTCGTGCGGGCGCATGTTCAGGCGTTGCGGTTCGCGGTCTGGCGGCGCGTCGGTTTTCAGGTCAGTCATCAGAACCCCACGTCGCTGAAGATGATGGCAAACACGGCGTCGGCCAGGATCACGACCGTGATCGCAGTGACCACCGACGTGGTGGTGCCGCGCCCGAGGCTCTCGGTGTTTGGCTTGATGCGCAGGCCGAAGTGGCAAGACACCAGTGCGATCAGCGTACCGAAGGCGACGCCCTTGCCCAGGCCGATGGTGTAGTTCGCCAGCGGCACGGCGTCCGGCAGCTTCTGGATGAAGTAGCGCGGCGACAGGTTCAGTTCAATCATGGCCGACATCATCCCGCCCAGCAGGGCCATGGCGTCGGTCCAGACGACCAGCAGCGGCATCGAGATCGCCAGCGCGACCACCTTCGGCATGATCAGGCGGTAGCCGTGCGAGATGCCCATCACCAGCATCGCGTCGAGTTCTTCGGTCACGCGCATGACGCCCAGCTGCGCGGTGATCGAGGACCCGGAGCGGCCGGCCACCAGGATCGCCGCCAGCAGCGGGCCCAGCTCGCGGATCACGCTCATGCCGAGGATGTTCACGATGTACATGTCGCCGCCGAACATCCGCAGCTGCTGCGACGACAGGTACGACAGCACCACACCGATCAGGAAGCCGACCAGCGCGGTGATGCCGAGCGCCTGGAAGCCCGAGTGGAAGATGTTGGCCGAGATCTCGCGCCATGGCCCGGTGCCCGGGTGGCGGATGAAGCGGCCGATGTCCTGCACCACCTGGCCGATCAGGCGGATGAAGCCGTGCATGTGTTCAAAGAAGGACAGCATGCCGAAGCCGAGCACCATCACCCACGTCAGGTGGCTGCGGCGCGAGCGCGGGAGCTTGAGTTCATTGGCCGCCTCGAGGCGCGTGAACAGCGGTTCCTGCTGCGCCGCGAGTTTGAGCTGAGCCGGGCGCTTTTTGCCCCAGGCGTTCCAGAACATCTGCGCGCCGATGTGATCGAGGCTGGCGACGTCCGACAGGTCCCATTCGATGCCGGGCTGGTTGTCGAGCGACTTCAGGGTTTTGGTGATTTTCTTGATCGCGCCGCACTGCGCCAGCGCATGCACCTGCCAGACGCCCGTGGCGACAACCGACTGCGCCGCTTCACCGGTGGCGTGATTGATGGTTAAAGTTGGCGCATTTTCAATTGGCATTGCGCCAGTGTAAAAGACTTTCAGCCTTCCTGCTATAGAAGTCTCTACAGTGTTCAGGCTGCCAGATGGCGCGCCTGGCGCATTGGCGCTGCCACGGATGGCTGCTTGACGGCCGGGATGTCCACCCGGCCGGCATAGTCGCTCGCGACCAGCGCGTTGGCGTCCTCGCGGCTCATGCCGGTCCCGTGCAGCCAGTCGGCGACCAGTTTAGCGAGGCGATCGAGCGCAATGCGGTGGGTAGCGTCGGTTTTGGTGTAGATCCAGTCCGCGAAGGCCATGAAGTTTTCGAACGGGGCGGCGCCGAGCATATGCCCGATCGTGTTGGCGAAGCGGCCCGAGTTGGCAACCAGGTCCCAGTAGCGGGCGAAACGGACCAGGCGCTGCATGGTCGGGAAGTCGATGCGGTCGGTGGCCAGGATGGTGTAGGGCGCGTATGGATCGAACACCATGCCGAAACCGGGGGTGTGGCGGATGATCGGCGTGCCGCGCAGGCGCTTGAGGATGCCGAACTGGATCTCGTGCGGCTTGAGCGCGACCAGCTGGTCGAAGCCGCGCGCGAAGCTGGCCACGTCTTCGCCGGGCAGGCCGGCGATCAGGTCGACGTGCAGGTGGGCGTGCGACTGGGTCATCAGCCAGCGAATGTTGTCGGCCGCCTTCTCGTTATCCTGGCGGCGGCTGACCAGCGCCTGCACTTCGGGGTTGAAGCTCTGGATGCCGATCTCGAACTGCAGCGCGCCGGGAGGGAATTTGGCGATCGTCTCCTTCAGCGCTTCGGGCAGGTGGTCGGGCACCAGCTCGAAATGGGCGTAGACCGGGTCGTCCGGGTTCGCTTCCAGCTTATCGAGGAAGAACTGCATGATCTTCAGGCTGGTCTTGATATTCAGGTTGAAGGTGCGGTCGACGAACTTGAACAGGCGGGCGCCGCGCGCGTGCATGGACTCCATCTCGGCCAGGAATGCGTCGAGCGGGAACGGCCAGGCGGTCTTGTCGAGCGAGGACAGGCAGAATTCGCACTTGAACGGACAGCCGCGCGAGGCTTCTACATATAAGGTGCGGTGGGCGATGTCTTCGTCGGAGTAGAGCGCGTACGGCATCGTCACTTCCGCCAGCGGAGGCTGGACGCCGGCGTGGATCTTCATCAGCGGCTTGGGTCCGTTGATGATTTCGCCGCATAGCTTGGGGAAAGTGACGTCGCCCCAGCCGGTGACCAGGTAGTCGGCCAGCTGGACGATGCTTTGTTCGCCCGGCTCGAACGATACCTCCGG
>DASWSX010000268.1:0-24540 GCA_036402435.1 Telluria sp.
TGCACTTTGTGCGGATTCGTCGACCGCAGAAAGTCCCGCTGATAAAGCCCAGCGACAAAGCGAAGCAATGACGGAGCAAATTAAGCAAGGCGATAACGATAAAGAACGATGGGCACGCATATCCCTTTACTCAGACTCCGAGGAACCTGAAGACCTGACCCTGCCTGTAGTTAAGAGCACGGGATTTGCGTTGAAGCTCGATCCCGCGCAAGGCCACCTTCAGTTCAGTTCCAAAGGAAGCCCTCATGTCTTCGCAATCGCTACCCCGCGCGATGCAGTTCGTACGGTTTGCCCCAAATACAACTTGCGAGTAATTGATGCATCGGCGAAACACGCAATAGTTCGACGCGTCTGCAACGAGTACGAGTTTCGCCCCAATCGCTTCGTAGCCAGCGTCGACTATTTCCTTTACGACGCAGAGACTGTCACTATGCGCTCGATTTGGCATAACGAAGTGACCAAGAAAGGCTCGCCACTTCCATTGGCAAAGCCTGTTCCAATGGTACGCATTCTCCCCACCGGATACCAATTCGACTGGAAATCGCAGGCCCTCAGCAAAGATTCGGAGGGACCCGTTGAAATCCATACAAGCTATCTGCGGAAGGATATCGCTGGAGCACGAAACCTTATCTGCACCGATATCGCTGCTCCTAAAGGTGAAGGTCTTGAGGCAGGATATTGCGAAGGAGAGCGTCCTCCGCTCGTCAAAAAATAGCGGAACGGACTCGTCCACATTTCCAATAGTTCATATTACAGTGGAAGGCGCCAGCATACCGAGTGGCGGGTATGCTGCTATTCCATGTCAAGCGTGAGGTATATCCCGCTGAAATGAAGAGAACACTTCAGTCAGTATTGCTGTTTATCGTAACAACAATCCATGCCCTTGCATGGGCTGCTCCAAACTTGAAGGCCGAGTGCTCCGGTACTCCTTGTGCAAACACGCTCACCGGTGAAAACCCTGGCCAGGTCGCACAACGACACTCTGACGAACTAAACGCAACGATACGAGCCAGCGACGATGACAAGAAGCGCTGGTCCCGCTTCGTGATTTATGCAGACTCGACAGCCCTAGAGGATCTTCAGCTCGAACTACATAAGAAAAGCGGTCTGAAGCTCGAGCTTTTCCCAAGCAAAGGGGACTTGAAGTTCAGTCGCCCAGGGATGGCCCAGATTTTTCATATCGCAGCACCTAGGAAAAGTAAAAACGATCCTTGCCCAGAATATGATCTAAAGGTATTGGACGCGTCGGCAGATCATGCAGTCATAAGAAAAACTTGCCCGACCTACGAGTACCGGCCAGGAAGAAGATATCGTGGCTACGAATACTATTTGTACGATCAAAGGAGCGCGACCATGCAACAAATTTGGGCTGCGTCGTCGATGGAAAATGTGCAGCAATTGGGGATTCCCAAACCCGAGCCACTGGTCACGATGACTCCGGATGGATTCACTTTTAAATGGAAGAGCGAGGTTCCCGGGTCAACTGGCGCTGGGACTAGCTACAACAACATTTACACGCGCATTCGAGCGAAAAATGGTGAGTTTATACTCTCATGCAGAGATCTCTCAGCACCGAAAGGCGAAGAAGCAGGCGGAACTTGTGAAGGCGGCGCGCTGCCACTGATTCGGTAGAGGGACTCACTAGAGATGAAAGTTAAACAGCTATTAATCGTAGGACTACTGGCAGCTCTCCACATGGCAGCCCAGGCTGGCTCACCTGAGGGATTACAGCTTGTTGTACTCGGCACTTCCAGCGCTGCTGCTCATAAGGTGAAAGTAGAACAGTTTTTCTCTGCCTATGATGCTGATCCCACGGGATTCGATTGCGACAATCGTCAGCTAAACATTCGGGACACGGTTCAACGGTCACTGAAAGTGATTACGCCTGAAATGGCCTTAGCGGCCGTGTCAGATCCCCAAAAACGCCCGGCCTTTACCAAAGCGATTTCGAAATATCGCGATCGAGAACATGACAGGGGATTTGACGGAGCCCTCCTGTATGACGTCATAAATGGCAAGCTTGTGTTCTATGGCGTTTCAGCCTGGGACAAGAAACCCATTCAACGAGTGGAGTTGTCGGTTGATGAGTTGGAACACAAGCACAAGGTGAATCTTGCCATCTGCAGGGCGTTGCATATGCCTGTGCTACAGACGCCATAACTTCAGCTCGGATAACAAATTAAGAGCTTCTTCAATTGAAAAAACTATTGATTTCGATCTTTCTGGCTTGCGCACCATGCCTGGGATTCGCGGGTTCGCCAGACGGACTGCAGCTTTTAGTTCTCGGCACCAGTCAGGCAGCGGTTGCGCAACCGAAGATTGCGAAGTACTTCGTGGAATATGAAAAGTCGCAGGGCAACTTCGACTGCGACGACATCATGCTAAATATCGGAAGCACAATGCAGCAGCCAGCCAGCTCCATCACTTCGGATAAGGCACTCCTCAGCGTCACGGACAAAAAGCAGCGCCTGGCATTTTCGAAATCCCTAACGTCCTATCGCGACGCGCAGCATGGGCGCGGCTTCGATGGCGCTCTGCTCTATGACGTGCAGAATGGTTCATTGAAGCTCTACGGCATCTCTGCCTGGAGCAAAGAAAAGATCCATCGTTCAGAGTTGAAGGTGGCCGACTGGAATAACAAAGAGAGGTTCAGATTGGCGATGTGCCGGGCGATCGCAGAAATGCCTGTCCTCCAAAATGAACTATGACCACTACCAAGCTCACCCATACCACGATGCGCATCTTCGCAATACTAGCTTGCAGCGCTGCTTTTTCCACGCAGGCCGCCGAGCTGAGTGACTTCGGCTGCACACCGGGCGCCAAATCACAGCGGCCCGGCGCTTCCTTATGCCTGCCTGGTAAAAAGCTAACGCTCGATTATCAAGAAAAGGGTCGTACGGTCAGCATCGCAATCGGTGGCCGGTTGCATAGGATAGAGCGAATCGACAAGAACTATGGCCCTGAGTTGATTGGCATGGAAAAGCACATCCGCTTCCTGCCGCTGGACTTGCAGCCCTACCTGTCGCGCAATGTAGTCCTGTTCAACACCATTGTCCGCAGCAGCGGTGGTGAAGGCATGGGCCAATGTGGATCGGGGGCGGAAGAGTATTTGAATGCAGCCAGCATCGACGGCGAAAAGATCAAGGTGCTGGGCAAAGTGCGCGTCGGCAGCTGCTATGAGTCCATTTACCCCGACAACGAAGACGGGAAAGAAACCGACTTTTCCGCCTACTCGATGCAGGAAGGCAGGCTTGCGATCAAGTTCTTGAACTACCCCGAAATGAAGAACTCCCCGACAGGTATTCTGTCCAAGGATTTTCGCCGGCTTGAATTTTCGCAAGGGGCGCAATGAAGACCTGGCTTCGTGTGGCATCGCTTCTGGTGTGCCTGTTAGCGCGGCTTGCCCCGGCCTCCGCAAAAACCATCGCGGATCAAACACTTCTCGTCTTTGACAATCCGCACTTGATTGCGACGACCTCCAGCAAAGGCATCCGCGGGTACTTCAATATGCAGCACCAAATCCTACATTTTTCATGCAGCTTCCTGTTCAAGGAGACCAGCCGGGAAGCAGGATCGCCAATCAACATTAACTCGTTTCCCGTTCAGAACCGAACAAACGAGGATCACATCCCAGGCAGAGTTTGGGAGAAGAACGGCGATTGGATCATTCAAACCGACGAGCCTCAAGCCGGTTGCGGTAGCGCTGCTGGTACGTTTGACAAGGGCCCTCAAGATGCCCATCCGACACGCTATACCATCTTGAAAAGGATGTCTGCTATCGGTATTCGCGTTGTCCTGCGCAAGACAAAACTTAACGACAAAAATGGCATCACCTTTAAGAATCGGACGGGCTTTCTCGTTGCCGACGACGTAGTCGCAGCGATCGAAGGTGACGCTTCATTCACGCGCGTCAGATACGTACACCCTTCAACCGCCAGGATTACAACTGCCTGGGTGAGTACAAGCGACCTAGAGGACCCCTTCTCCGAATCAGAAACCATGCATCCACGCGTCTCGACCAACTTCGACAAAATGGACCCAAGGGAGCTTCCCACCATTGTTCCGATACCGGCCGAACAGCGAGAGCATTTGGCTCTCATTACGCAAACGATGCGTCAGGTGATTGAAAACAAGAGGTCACTGGAAGAATCAGATTCTGTTTTTGGTGCAGGAAAGTTCTCTTGGCCGAAGAATCGAAGCGAACCCATCAAAACAGCACTTTGGTTCGGTGTCGAAAACTTCAGATTCAGATCTATCTCAGTGACCTTCAATCGCAAGACTTCGAAGAGTAGTTGGGAAAGTGCCGTGCTCTCTGTGCATCCGCGGAACTTCCCCACCGGGGTATACAGTATGAGCCTGCCAAAAACGTTCTTCGCCAATCTGGTTTCGACCGCAACCTTTCCCCAAAGGCGGGAAAACGAGTCAGTAACTGACGTGAATGTGTTTGAGTTTTCTCTCCAGAGCAATGCCAACATCAAGTTCAGATTTGAGGCGAGGCCGGATGTTTCTAGCGTGAGCGAGAAATATCCACGCAGTTTTCACGCGTTAACCATTAGTGTCAACCACGATAACGCTCAAACTCCAAAATGAAGAAGACCAGCCTCGCGACTGTTGCTTTCCTTGCTTGCTGCTCCGGTAGCACTGTGTCGGCCCAAGCGCCTGATTCCACGATGGAGGGCGAATATAAACTCGCATCATCGACCACAGTTCCAGTAAGCAACTGGGGCTTCAGCAAGGCCCACATCTCCATCAGAAAGCTGGACGAGAGGCATGTCGTGATTCTGTTTGCCTGCGAATGGAAGCGCGAGCCGAAGGAGGCCTGCGACGACTACTACTTCGCCGAATGGCACGATGGCGGTTTCCATTTGCAGGACATGAACACTGACTTCATCCGCATGTACTTCGCCCCAGCATCCCGCACATTAACGATGATCAGGCGCGGCGCAGACGCTAAGGCCAGCGTGCGGCGCGACGTGTTCTTGCCGGCGAGCGGTGCGCCTGAGGATCCAACGCTTGCACGGCGCATGAAGCGCGCTGAGAAGAGCTACGTTGATCCGGAAAACGTACGCGTCTTTGGGCCCTACGGCAAGTGGAAATACGAAAACAATCGAATAGAAATCCAGAATTGAGAATTCTGAGTCGTCCAGAATTGAGAATTCTGAGTCGTTCAGTTCCTTGCGTGCCCCTCCATGAGAACCAACGTGTCGAGCTTCTGAGCGCTACACCTTGATGTAGATTTTCCGCTTGTCCAGCCAATAGCCCACCAGCCAGCAGGCAAGCATGAACAGCAACGCAAACGCCAGCGAGGCAGCTTTAGGGCTGCCGACCGGTGCGAGTGCGGCGGCCAACGGCGCGTACGTGCCCGTCTTGTCCAGTGCGATCACGGCGACTTGCGACAGCATGTAAATGAACAGCGTGTTCTTGCCGAATACTTCGAAGAAGTACGTCCAGCTCCGCGCGCCACCTAGTTCGATGATCCACGCCTGCGCGGACAGCGCGAGCAATGCGGTGCCGGTCGAGAGCAGCACGTAACTGCCCGTCCACAGTTTCTTATTGATCGGCAGCAGTGGAGCCCAGCACAGCGCCAGCACGGACAGCGCGATGCCTGCCACTGCCAGCAGGCCTAGCGTACGCGATGTCGCTCCGTTCTGGCGCAGGTAGCGGCCAGCGAAGTAGCCACCGATGACATTCACCGTGGCAGGCAAGGTGCCAAGCAATCCCTCAGGATCAAAGGGGATGCCCTCGCCTTTGTACAGGTGGCCAGCGCCAAACACCCAAAGGTCAATGGCCCGGCCTGCGTTGCCTTCCAGGCTGTAGTCGCCGAACAGCGCCATGACCATCCAATGTCCGAGCAGCGCGACGACGCTGAACACCATTGCGCCGCGCTCACCCAGGTAATGTATTACCAGCGCAGCGATGCCGAAGCACAGGCCAATCCGCTGCAGCACGCCTGGCAGGCGTACTTCGCTTAAAGGCCCTCCCAGCTTCGACAGAAGGCAAAGCAACAACCCGAGCGCAATGATGGTCAGGCTACGCTTGGCGATCTTGGCCAGCACGGCCCTGTCACCCATGCCCTCATAGCGCGGCAGTGTGAACGCAAGCGCATTTCCCACGACGAAAAGGAAGCTTGGGAAGACCCAGTCGGTTGGCGTAAAGCCGTGCCATGGCGCGTGCAGCAGCGGCGTGTAGACGTGGCTCCAGTCACCCGGCGTATTCACGATAATCATCAGCGCGACCGTCAAGCCGCGCAGGACGTCCAGCGATTGGTAACGGGCGGCGGCAGTCATTGTGCTGCCCCGCGAGGAAGAGCGGCCGCCGGCGCCAGGATGCGCCGATAAGCACCCGCCGGCACATTCGCCATCGAGCTGCAGTTCGCCTCAGCCACCTTGGACGGCTTGCGGCATGGCTGATCGCGGCCAAGCGACCAGTAATGGATTCCCGCCATGCCCATCTTGCGGACGGCAGCGGCGGTGGAGCGCGCATCGTCCAGGGTGTAGACGTTCTCGACCACATCGTTCACGCCAATCATGGGCGTCAGTTCGATTTGCGCATATGGCACTTTGTACTTCTGATGCACATTTTGCGCAGCCTGGATAGCCGATGCGCCCATATCGCAGCGACCGCGCCGCACCACGCATGCCTTGCTGCTTGCGGGACCGTAATCCATCACCATCAGGTTCAACACATAGTCCTGCACGCCATGCTTGCGCACTGCCGCCAGTACCTGCTCGCCGGTCTCGTTCAGGCTACGCGCACTGCCGTCCGAGGCGGCATGGGTGGCAACCGTGAAACTGAAACGCAGTTGCGGATGCGCTCTCTGCGCCAGGGCAATGCGCGCCACCAGCGAATCGATCTGCGCGACCGTCTGCCCATGCTCGATATCGAAATCAAAACCAATCAGCTGCGCCGATGCATAGCGCGATACGAATGCCTCCATGCCCTCGTCGGTGGCGCAGGTGAAGACATTGCCCTGCCCTCCCGTCGAAACGATATACCCCACGCCAGCGCGCACGAAGCGCGGCACGTTAGCAGCAGCGACACCGGCGCCATCAAGCTCGCCCCAGCGCTCTACGCCGCATTCGCCGCGCGCGAAAGCCCAGGTCTGCACGCCCTGCGCCGGATCCCACGGCGACAGGTATTTATAGGGACTATGGACGACTGCCGGCGCCGCGGCTGCAGCAGTCGAAAAAGCGGCAAGGGCCGCCAGTAATACTTTACGCATTCAGACTCCGGATATAAAAAAAGGCAGGGCCCCGGAGGAACCCTGCCACAACACTCTCACATCGGGATCATTACATTTTGCCGCGCACGCCGAAGAAGATCTGCTTGCCGTTCTTGTAGAACGCGCGAGGCTGGTCACGGGACGTCGCGTAGGACTTAAGGGTCGGATCGTTCAGGTCCTTGCCTTCCAGCGACAGCGTGATGTTCTCGGTCAGGTTGTAGTTGAAGGCAGCGGACAGGGTGCCTACATCATCCTGGTAGATTGCGCTGTTGCGGTCCAGGCCATTCAGGAAAGCAGAACGGTGGCTGTAGTTGATACGTGCGCTGAACTTGCTGGTCTCGTAGAACACGCCCAGGTTATAGGAGTTCTTCGAGGTGCCGATCATGTTGCAGTCGCCCAGCTCTGCACATGCCGACTTCGGTGCAGCTGCGGTTTCCTTGCCGTCGGCGTACGTGTAGTTTGCGTTCAGACCGAAGCCATTGCCCAGGTCCTGTACGTACTGCAGTTCCACGCCACGTACACGAGCCTTGGTGTTCACTGCGGAGCTCATGTTGTAAGTGGTGACCCTGCCAACCGACTGGTTGAAGAAGTCAGCCTTCGAGGAACCGAAGGTCACGTAGGAACCCATGTTCATGTTGTAGATGTTCATGCCCAGCAGCGACTTTGGCATGAAGTACCACTCCAGGCCCACATCGACGTTGTTCGACATGATCGGGCGCAGGTTCGGGTTGCCGCCGGAACCGGAGAAGGTCAGGTCGTTCAGGCTCAAAGCACCCAGCGAACCGAAATCAGGACGAGCCAGGGTGCGGCTGGCGGCACCGCGCAGTTTCAGGTCCGGCGTCAGGTTGGTGTACAGGTTGATGCTTGGCAGGAAGTCGTTATAGGTGTTCGAACTGTGGGTCGGGTTCCAGACGTTGTTCGGCGAGCCGTTGTCCACGTCGATTTTGGTCTTCACGAAGCGCACGCCGACGTTACCACCGAAGTTGCCGAACTCCAGATCACCCATGACATATGCCGCGGTGGCTTTTTCCTTGATCAGGAACTCGCTCTGGTAGGCGTGGTTGGCGAAGCTGACATACTTGTCGCCCCAGGTCTTCATCGAATCGGCGTCAAAGGTCCATGCGTTGCTCAGCAGGTTAGGCAGTGGGCTGTTCGGGAAGTTGGTCAGGCCCGTAGGACGGTTGGCCAGCAGCGCACCAGCAGGAGCAACCGTGCCGCCCAGCCAGGTCAGCGAACGCTCGTGGCTCGCGTTGCGTACGCCAAAATGCAGGGTCGGCACGCCGTTCCACTGGGTCTTGTACTGGCCGTCGATCTGGCCGTAGGTTTCCTTGTCCTTCGCGGTCACGTCGGAAGCCCAGCCACCGAAGAAGTCGGCGCCGGTGCGCGGGTTGAAGGTGCCGGCGTTATCCACGGTCACGGTGGCTGGCGATTCCAGGCCGTGGGTGGTCATGCTGGCGCCGGAGTAAGCCAGCCAGGCTTCGTAGCCATAGTCGCGGGCGTAGCCGGTACCGCGGGTGGTACCGATCTGGCCTTTGAACTTCAGGTCCTGGGTAGGACGGTAGTTGAAGTCGAAATTGACGAACTTCGAATCGCTATAGGAGCCAGGACGAGCGATGATGTCCTGCACCGATGGACCCATCTTCGAACAGTCCGCCACCGGGCAGGTGCTTGGGAGGGTGATCGAAGTGATGGTGTCGCCGGTGACAGTCCACTTGGAAGGGATCACGCCGCCCACGCCGGACCAGTTGTTGGTCAGCGCCTGGTATGGCGCGAACATGAAGTTGGCGTTGATGTTGTCCGCATCCAGGCGGGTGTAGAACCCGTTGATGTCGAAGTCGAACTCTTTGTTGACCTTGACCTGCACGTCGATCATGCCGCCCTTGCGCTCGCGTTCCTGGTTGAACATGGCGGTACCGGTCAGCAGCGAGATGTATTTGCCTTCCACTTCAGGGTTGGCGGCCACCCACTGCGGCGCATAGCCTGCGCTCAGCTTGTCCCACCACAGGAATTCCTGGCCGATACGGCGCAGGGTGCGTTTTTCGTCGAACACCTGGACCAGCACGCCCACGTTGTTCTGTTCATTTTTCCAGTTGCCCAGGGCGCTGAATTGCGCATCGGTCTTCTTGGAGCCTTCGCTGTATACGCCGGTCACGGCGCCCATCAGGGTCAGCGGATCCTTGAAGCTCAATGGCTTGCGGGTTTCGATGTCAACGTTGCCGGAGGCGCCGCCTTCGATCAGGTTGGCCTGCGAGGATTTGTGCACCGTCACGCGGCCGATCAGCTCCGATGGGAACATCGAGTAGCTGACGGAACGGCCGCCGTTGGTGATGTTGGAGATGTACCAGTCGCCGCTCGACACGGTGTGGCCATTCAGGGTGGTCAGCGCCAGGTTGGATGGAGTGCCTTTCAGGCTGACGCGGTCATTCTCGCCGAAACCGCCTTCCGCACCACCGGCGGTGGCAACCGATACGCCCGGAACGCGCTGCAGCGAGTCGGCCACGCTCTTGTCCGGCATCTTGCCCACGTCTTCAGCGGTAATCACTTCAACCAGCGAGTCGGCATTGCGCTTCTGGTTGATCGATTGGGCCAGCGCGGCACGCACGCCGGTCACGATCACGACGTTCTGCTCGGCTGGAGCAGCTTCTTGTGCTTGCGCCATGCCAGTGGTGGCGATCAGGATGGCGACTGCAGTCGCGATCGGTGTCATATTGCGGTTCATTTACTCCCCCTAAGTATGGGCTGTCTCAAAGCCCGGTCTGTTGTTACCAGTTTCTAAAACCACGTTCAAACCAATTGGACGCCAATATACCCCGATTGAATACCAGATCACTACCAATTTTCATATTTTTTTCACATGTTGTACTGAAAAGACATACCACTTTGACCAGTAAACCCCTCTGTTAGCGCTATCCCATGGGCAAGCGACATACGAGTGGCTGCATACCTCTGGTCATAAGGTCTTTTTTTGGTATTATCAGCCGCACCACAAAGGGGAGACCAAATGGCATCGCTCGCGCAGATCATGGAAGACCTGGTGCAGACCAGTAGCCAGCCGCTATACCAGCTTCTGCAACGCGCCTTGCGGGATGCGATCAACCAGCACCTGTTTGGTCCCGACGAAGCCCTGCCCGCCGAGCGTGTGCTGGCGGCCGACCTGAACATCTCCCGCATTACCGTGCGCAAAGCCATCGACGGCCTGGTGGAGGAAGGACTGCTGGTGCGGCGGCCCGGTTCCGGAAACTTCATCAACACCCGCATTGAAAAGAACTTCGCCAAGCTGACTTCCTTTTCTGAAGACATGCGTTCGCGCGGACGCACGCCGCGCAGCGTGTGGCTGAAGAAATCGGAAGGAACGGTGACCCCGGAGGAAGCCCTGCGCCTGCGCCTTAGCCCGGGCGCGCCGGTCTACCGGTATCACCGCATCCGCTTCGCGGACGAAGTGCCGATGTGCGTGGAATACGCGACCATCGTGGCGGACGCGTTGCCGTCGCTGGAGTCGGTGGACGTGTCGATGTATGAAGCGCTGGAAGCAGCCGGCCACCGGCCGGTGCGCGCACTGCAGCGCCTCTCCGCCCTGCTATTGACGGGCGAGCAGGCTAAGCTGCTGCAGGCGAAAGAAGGCGACGCAGGGCTGGCCGTTGAACGACTTGGTTTCCTGCGCGACGGCCGCGCGGTGGAGTTCTGCCGCTCGATCTTCCGCGGCGATATGTACGACTTCGTCGCGGAACTCTCGACGCCTTAGTCTTCCAGGTAGCCCTTGCGCAGCTTCTCGTCGACCAGCTTCTCCATCTCGCGCATCGCCCGTTCCGGTGTATCGAACTGCTTGAGCAACGACTGGCCGTTGCTGCCGATGCGGCCGTAGCTGACCGTCAGCTCATTGCCGCGCAGTGCGGCACGCCAGAACTTGCGCGAGGAGCCCTGTTCGAAATGCAGGCTGCGCACCAGTTCCCCAGCCGCGGTGCTGGTCGCCGCTTCGGCCGCCGGCGCCACTTCCGTTGCAGCGGCCTGCGCCGGCTGCGCTACGGGCGGCAGCGGATCGACCATCTCCTCGAGCGCCCTGTCCTCCCCTGCTGACAGCATGCCTTCGATACGCTGCAGCACGGCGGCCGGATTATCCAGCCAGTCTTTTCCAGGAATATCCAGCACGCGCCAGCCGAAACTGCGCAACACACCGGGGCGGAATACATAGCGCTCGACGCTGTCGCTCACTGCTTCGGCCGGATTGTCCAGCAGGATCGCCAGCGCATAGCCGGCACTGGAACCATCGACGATTGCCAGGTCGCAGCGGAACTGGGAGCGGCCGACGTTCAGGTGGACCTGGTGGCCGCGCTCGCGCAAGGCAGCCGCCAGCGCATCGCGGATGCTGTCTTGCGGCATATCCCTGGTGAATGCGTGCCGAGCGCCGTGGTTCAAGGCCCCCAGCACCGATTGCGCGCGTTCGAACTGTCCAACGGCGCTGGCCTGCGCGAACTGCAGGAAGGCCCGCAGTGCTGCCGCACCGTCGTTGTGGACATTGGTGATTGCTTCGGCCTGGATGGTCGCCACCACGGCCATGCGATAGCGCGCGCGGCTGAAGATCACATTCAGGCGCTTCTCGCCGCCGCGCTGGTTGATCGGGCCGAAATTCATCAGCATCTTGCCGTCCGGGCCCGGCGCATAGCAGATGCTGAGGATAATCACGTCGCGTTCGTCACCCTGCACGTTCTCCAGGTTCTTGACGAACAGTCCATTGAACTGGTCATCGTCCTCCCGCACATACTCGCGCTCCAGACGCATCGCGAAGTCGGCATCTTCTTCCGCCAAGGCGTCCAGCGCCGCTTCGATCGCGCCTTGCTGGGCCTCCGAGAAAGCCACGATGCCGAGGCTCATGCCGGTGTCGCGCCTTAGCATTTCACGCACGGCATGCGCGATATAGCGCGCCTCCGCTTCGTTGCGGTGCCCGCTATACACGCCGTCGGCCACCTGGTGGAAGCTGACCGGGCGCGCCATCAATGTTTCGGCCGCCGTCATGCCGACATCGGCATCGTCGGAACGGCGCGGCATTGCCAGCGCGGACTCCTGCTCCAGCACGCGGTCGGGAATCGTCACCAGGCGCCCTTCGTAGAAGGCGGCGTTGGAGAAGCTGATCAGCGATTCATGGCGGCTGCGATAGTGCCAGGCCAGCAAAGTGGCAGGCAGGTTGCGCGCCGCCTGGTTCAGCAGGCTGTCCGCGTCGAGGTTGATCGCGATGCGCTCGCCGCCCTCCTCCACCATGATTTCGTCCTCGCCTTCGCCTGCGCTGGCGCTGAAGAAGCTGGTCGGCGGCAATTGCATCTCATCGCCCACCACCACAACCTGGCGCGCGCGGCAAAGCGCCGGCACTGCTTCCTCAGTCGGAATCTGGCTGGCCTCGTCGAAGATCACCACATCGAACAGGTTGGCGGAAAGCGGCAGCGTGTCGGACACCGACAATGGGCTCATCAGCCAGATCGGCTTCAGGTCGTTCACTACCAGCCCGGTCTCGTCGTCGCTCAGGTCGCGGATCGAGCGGTGGCGCATGCTCTTGCCGAATTCGTGTTCCAGCTCGCGGCGCCCGGACGCGTACAGCTTCTTGAACACCTTGGCATCTTCGTCGAGCTGGGTCGTCGAAGTGGCCGAAATCCGCACGTGTTCATTGAAACGCGCGTGCTGGGTGGCCTGCACCACCTGCGCATTCAGCGCCAGCAATTCGCGCTGCTGCAAGGCGATTGCATGAACCGCCTGCGCGAGTGCAGCGCCATTGAAACGGGCCAGCACCGGATCGGTGCGCAGGATACGGCGGAACGCTTCATCGGCGACCAGGGCATCCAGGGTGTGCGGCGCATGGTCCAGGCCCTGCAAGGCCTGCGTGCAGGCCGGGTCGGCAGCGTGCACGGCACGCAGCAAAGGCAGCATGTCTGGCAAATCGTCCAGCGCTTCGCGCAAGTCGCGCAGCAGCTCGGCCAGTTCGCCCAGCCGCACTCCAGCGTCCAGTGCCAGGTCTTTCGCAACGCTTTGCGCCAGGCTCGCCAGCGCCTGCCGCGAGGCCGCCTCGCCGCGTGCCGAGGCAAGCGGGTCGGCCGACTGGCGCAATCGTGCCACCAGCGCGGATGGTCCATCGGGCATGGCAAGCCGCTGCTCAAGTTCGTCCAGGGCCTGCAGGAATGCCTGCATCCCGCCGACGCCGTATTGCTGCTGGCTGCTGGCCGCAAACCCTGTCAGGTCCGCCTGCGCAGCATGTTCCGCCGCGAGTGCCTCCAGCACCTGCCGGTAGCTCGGGCGAACGGCGTGGCGGCTGAAATCATAGCGCCGCTGCACTTCGCCGCGCAGGCGCCACCATGCCGGTTGCAGCCAGCGCAGGATGGAGCCCTCCATGCGCGCGGCGATCTCGATAGCCGCTGCCGTATCACCCGGCGTCAGCTTGTCGCGCCAGTTGCCAGTTGCCTCCTGCGCTTTTGCCAGGACCTGCGCATGGCTTGCCAAGGTACTGCGCACGGCCATCAAGCCCGCGTACTGCGGCGAACCATGGTCAAGCAGGGACAGGTGGCGCGCAACGCCGGTATCGAGCAGCCACTGGCTATCTGCCGCATCGCGCAGCGCTTGCTGCAGCGTCGCATCGAAACTCGGCTCCAGCGTGTCAAGCAAGGCCTCCGCCTCATGGCACAATTTCTCCAGCCGGCCGTAAGCGTGTTCGTCAACCACAACCGAACCGGCCAGGCGTGAGAACGGGTGCGCCGCCAAGCTGTCCAGGCCGAAGCGCTCGCGCATGGCGCGATGCAGGCGCTGCACCAGCTCGCGCTGCTGGTCCCATGAGGCCAGCGATGGCAGTCGTTCACGCCAGGCGTGCGAGATCTCCGGCACGACGGGCGCCTGGGCCAGGCGCCGCAGCAGCGAGCGCACGGTGGCTCCCAGTGCCTCTGGTGCACTGGCCAACGCCGCTTCGAAGGTATCGATGCTGGCCTGTTGCGACGAGATGGCATCGGTGAGCTGGGCACGGCGTGCCGCCAGCGCTTCGCTGGCTGGTGCCTGCGCAACCCATTTTTCATAGCAGCCGCGCAGGTCGGCGATATAGGCCTTCTTGTCCGCCTGCGAGTCGTGGATCAGGCAGCACAGGGAGTCCAGACCGCTTTGCTTCAGGCGATGGAACACCACGTCGAGCGCCGCCCGTTTTTCGCACACGAACAGCACGCGCTTGCCGCGGCCGGCGAAATCGGCAATCAGGTTGGTAATGGTCTGGGATTTGCCTGTCCCGGGCGGTCCCTGGATGATGAAGCTGCCCTGCGAACGGGCCAGCCTGACGGCAGTGTTCTGCGTGGCGTCAGCCGCCACAACATTCCATTGCTCCGCAGGCGCCAGCGGCGGCGGCAGGCCGGACTCCAGCGCTCGCGGCTCGATCGAGAAGATGCGGTCGAATGAGGGATTGGGCGCAGGATCGTCCAGCAACTGGGCATAGTCGCGCACCAGCGACATCTTGCGGTAATTGAAGTTGGCCAGCGTTACCTGGGCCAGGTCCAGGTCCCAGGCATAGCGGTGGCCTTCCGATTCTTCCAGAATGAAGCCGGCACGATCGCCAGCTTCCGCGACCGGTTCGCCCATATGCGCCAGGCGTGGCCCTGCCGTCGGCGCCGCACCGGCCTCGAAACGCTGCGGCAACTGGCTTGGACGCACCCAGTGTTCGAACAGGGCGCGTCCCAGCGGCCGGTAGTCGTCGGCCGCATAGCTATACGGCGGCAGCCAGCTTTCGCTGCGCTTTGCGCCTGCCGTTGCACGGCGCCGCTGGTACTGCTGCAAACGCTGCAAGGCTTTCTGGCGCACCAGGCGCACGGAGGCCTTTTCGACCAGGCGCAGTTCGACCGCCGGTTCCGACTGGCGAATCTGAGCCAGGATGTCGGCGTGCACTTCTGTCAGCGTGGTATGTGACAGGTCCACGGATTCCGGCAAGCGGATGCCGTACAGCTGGTTCAACTGGTGGCGCAGTACCGGATTGAATTCAGCCTCACCGCCGGTACACTGGATGACGTACTGGTCGCGCACTCCTTTCCGCTTCACCAGTTCCACCGGAAGCCACAGCAGCGGCGTCGTAATGCGTTCGTCCGGCGCTTCTTTCAGGTTGTGCCAGCGCAGGAACGCAATCACCAGGCGCAGGTTGCTGAAACCAAATTCTGCGCGGTCGCGCCGCGTCTCGCTGGTCAACTGGTCCAGCGCTGCGGGCAAATAGGGCTGGTCGTCAAAGCGCAGCCAGCTTTGCAAGGCAACCGGTTTGCCTGCTACCAGTTCCGCCGCGAACGGCCCACCCCAGGTGCAGATCTGTTCCGCGCGGATGCTTTCCACCTGCAGCATCAGCGGTACGCTGGCCACCGTCAGGTTGACCGTGGCCGCCGTCGGCCGGAAGTACAGCAGGCGGTTGCGGCGCGACAGGTCGAACAGGCGGTCGCGCAAATGATTCAATACCGCCGTGCGGCGCGGCGCGGCACCGCTGGCGCCGGCCAGAGCGCGCTCCAAGTCCAGCACTTGCGGCTGGTCGCGCCAGGTGCGCAGGCGCGCTTCCAGCGCTGCTACGTCGGTAGCGCGTTCGTGGCGGTTCACTTCCGTCATCTCGACGATGACCGCAGCGACAATCGGATGCAGGCGGTCGTGCAGCAGGAACAGGTTGCGGCGCGTGCCGGCAAACTGCTGCAGGTCTTGCTCATCCCGGAAGTCCAGGCCGCACGCCAGGCTGGCCAGCAGCATGCCGAGCATGTACACGTCACTGATTTCGTCGTGGTGTCCGGCCATTTGCTCCCAGCTGCCTGGCCCCGGCAAATGGACCGGCCGCGTAATCGCCGCGGCCACGTCCAGCTGGACTTCCAGGTTGCTGGTCTCGACCACATTGCCTTCGGTACGCCGGTTCTCCAGCGCGCCCACGATATTCAGGCCGGACGCCGCGTGCGGCTGCACCTTGTGGATCGCAGCAAGATCCATGCGCGGCGGCTGCCCTTCCGCAACCCTCAGCTGCAAAGCACCGTCTTCATCGACCAGGACACTGTCCGGATCAAGTGCTGCGACCCGGCCTTGCCCATGCAATGCGGCGACCTGCCTGAACAGCGGTAATAACAGGACCAGCACATCGTCAGTCGACAATGCCGCCCCGTCCTGCGCCTCAATCAGCTGGCGCAGGGTGCGCGTACTTGCGTCACGCTCGCTCATTCTTTCAACTCCTTGGCCAGCTGACGGTTATAGCGGTCCAGTTCTCGTTTGCCAAAGCCGGCGTCGCGGCGCAGGTTGCGGCGCAAGTTCTCCAGGCCGCCCAGTTGCTGCGCCACGTGGCCGGCGCGCAGCAAGACCTGCTCGCGCTGGGCGGCATCGGCCAATGCCATGTCCAGCATCAGCGCATTCAGGTATTCGCGCACGCTATCGTCGACAGCATCCGCACCAAACGCTTCCGGGGCCAGCACGGCTTCGTTAGCGCTCCAATCGGGGAACAGCATGCGCACCTGCGCCAGCACAGCATCGCTCGCGAATTCGGTACCGGCCAGGAAATAGGCGAGGAAGCCGCGCGTCATTTCCTGCATGCGCAGCTGGCCCGGCAAGTCCAGTTGTGGCAGCGACAAGCGGCCGTGCAGGCGTGTATCGATCCAGCTGTCCAGGTCTGCCGCGCCTTCCCACCACAGCGACAACGCACGCGCGCGGATAAAGGTCTCCGGATGGCTGTGCGCCGTGCTTGCGCCGGCCTCGCGCGATTCAATCTCGCTGGCCTGCCGCAGGTAGGCTGCCGGGTCGACGGTGCCGATGCCGGTTTGCACCTTCACCAGCGTCGATACGGCCGGCCCCACGGCTCCCGCCGCAATGGCGCCGCCGCGGTCGGCAAACAATTCCGTGTGCAGGGCAAAGCGGCGATAAGTCTCTCGCTGGCTTGCGCTGGCATCGGGTGACGCCAGCGTATCGGCAAGAATACGGTCGGCAATGAGGAAGCTGCCCTCGTCCTGCGACCAAAGCACGTAATGCGCGAGCTCATGCCCGAACAGTGCCAGCAATTCGTCCTGCGACAGGCGTTCCAGCACCGGTCCCTGCAGGACGATGTGCACTTCATCGGGCACGAACACCAGCGCGGCGTTCATTTCCTGTCCCGGCGACTGGTACAGCGTAGCCGGCGCCAGGATGCCGAGCCTGACCATCGCTTGCGCCAGGGCCTGATGCACGCCGGCGTGGCTTTGCTCCTCGATGCGGTAGGTGTCGCGCAACAGCAGTGCGCGCAGCGATTCGCGATGCTCCTCATCGGAGCGGCGCTCGCTGGCCCAACGCCATACGTCCGGTTCGTGACGGCGCAGGTAGTCGACTACCTGCGCGTGATAAGCCAGTGGCTGCAATTCCATGCGTTTCCCTTAGCGCTTGGCCTTCGATGCGTCGCTGGCGATCACCACCGACAGTTTGGCCGGGTCGATGTGCTTGCGGAAAGCCGCACTCACCTGCTCCGCGTTCAAGGCCTTCAGCTTCGCCTCATACTCCTTGCTCCACAAGAAGGTGCGGTTCAGGTAGCGGAAGTGCGACCAGGCGCCGGCCACCACGTCGTCCTTCGAGCGGTTCTGCACGCGCTGCTGCATCAGGCCGGATTTGGCGCCCGCCACTTCGGCCGCGGTGAAGCCGCTTTTCACGGCCCGTTCGAGTTCCTGCCGGACGGCTGCTTCCAGCTTGACCATGTTGTGCGGCGCTGCAATCGCTTCGACGGTGAAGCCGCCCGCATCATCCAGGTCGCCGGCATCGAGCGAGGAGCCGCCGCCGTAGGACAAGCCTTCCTTCTGGCGAATCCGGTCCATCAGGCGCGACTTCAGGCCGCCGTTGCCAAAGATGTAGTTCGCCACTTCCAGCGCCGGATAATCCGCATCGTCCGTACGCAGCGGAATGCTGATGCGCGCGGCGAACATGCCGTTTTCCTTGTCCGGGGCATCCAGGGTGATACGGGTCGGCGCCTTCTCCGCATGCCTGTCCAGGATTGGCGCATAAGCGGCCTTGCTCTGCCAGCCGGCCAGTTCCTCGCCAACCACCTTGAGCAGTTCAGCCTTGTCGAAGTCGCCCACCACGGACAACTCGCCGCGCGAGGCGCCATAAAACTCGGCGTGGTAAGCCTTGACGTCGGCCAGCTTCATCGCCTTGGCCGCCTCGATCTGCTCATCGAGCGTCATCACGCTGCGCGGATCGCCCTTCGGCCAATGATCGAAGTATTCGGCCAGTTTTCGGCCGGCCATGGCCTGCGGGTCGTTGCGCGAAGCTTCCAGGCCAACGATCCACTGCTGGCGCATCTGCTCGAATTCCGCCTCGGGGAACGACGCTTCCTTCAGCACGTGCGCCACCAGGCGCAGCGCATCGGACAGGTGCGCGCGTGTCGTCTCGAAGTGATACAGGCTGCCCGTCATCTTCAGCTTCGACATCGCATCGGCCAGCTGTGCACGCGAATATTTGCTGGTGCCGCGCGCCAGCATCTGGTCTGCCGCCGCCGCCAGCATCTGCTTGCCGAACTGGTTCTTCTCGTCGCCCCAGCGCAGGCGCAGGTCCACCGCCACCGTCTCGCCGCGATTCTTCTTCGGCAGCAGCGCCAGTTTCAGGCCACCGACTTCCCTGAGTTCCGTGCGCGCCATGATGTTGTCCTGGCTCGGATCGAAGTTCTCGGAACTGAGCGCACTTGCCTTGCCCTTGTAATCCTTGAGCAGTTCAGACGCCGTCGGCGATGGACCGATTTCCGCACGCTGCGGCGCATCGTCCGGGATGAAGGTGCCGACGGTGCGGTTATCGCGCTTCATGTAGCGCCCGGCAGCTTCGGCAACCTGTTTGGAGGTGATCGCTGCAAGGCCATCGCGGCCTTGGAACAGCAAGCGCCAGTCGCCCAGCGCGATATGCTCACTCAGGGCCACACCTACCTCCTGCGGATTATTAAGCGCCTTTTCGATCGCGTTGCTGTATTCGCGGCGCGTGCGCTCCATTTCCTCTTCGGTCGGCGGCGCCTTGGCAAAGCCCTCCACCGTCGCGATCAGCTCGTCGCGCACCGGCTCGACCGGCTGGCCCATCTTCACCACCGCGCCAAACACCTGCAGGCTCGGGGCATAGCCAGGCTGGCTCATGGCAAACACCTGCGCCGCCTTGCCCGTTTCCACTAGCTGCTTGTGCAGGCGGCCGTTAGGCGTGTCGCCCAGCACCTGCCCCATGAAGGCCAGCGGGTCGGCATCGTTATGCAGGCCCGATGGAATCTTGTAGCCCACCAGCACGATCTGCACGTCGCCCTTGCGGCGCACCGCGTACTGGCGCTCGCCGTCCTGCGTCGGCTCCACGGTCCAGAATTGCGGCAGCTTGCGCTTCGGTTTCGGGATCGCGCCGAAGGTCTTGCTGATCCAGGCCAGCGTCTGCGATGGATCGAACTTGCCCGCCACCAGCAGCACCGCGTTATCCGGCTGGTAGTAGGTGCGGTAAAACGCCTGCAGGTTCTCGATCTTGACGTTCTCGATATCGCTGCGGTTGCCGATGGTGGAACGGCCGTAGCTGTGCCAGTCGTAGGCGACGCTCTCCATGCGCTTGTACAGCACTTCGAACGGGCTGTTCTCGCCGCTCTCGTATTCGTTGCGCACCACGGTCATTTCCGAATCCAGGTCCTTCTTCGCGATGAAGGACCTGGTCATGCGCTCGGCTTCCATGTCCAGCGCCCATTTGAGGTTTTCCGGGCTGGCCTGGAACACTTCGTAGTAGTTGGTGCGGTCCAGCGATGTGGTGCCGTTGAACTCCATGCCGCGCTCGGAGAACTGCTGCGTGATATTGCGATGGTTGGGCGCCCCCTTGAACATCAGGTGTTCCAGCAAGTGCGCCATACCGGTCTCGCCATAATTCTCATGGCGCGAACCGACCAGGTAGGTGACGTTGACGGTCACCGTCGGTTTCGACGCATCGGGGAACAGCAGGACTTTGAGCCCGTTTGGCAGGCGGTATTCGGTGATGCCTTCGACGGAGGGGCCCTTGGCGACGCCGGCGGGCAAGGTCTGGGCAAGAGCGGAAGAAGCGGTCAGCAGCAGCGCTGCGACATATCGGATTTGCATGGGGTTCTGCTCATGTTGGCAAAACCCTATCGTACGATACTTAAGCCTTTTCGTCAGGTAGCAGACAGGCTTCCACTACCTGCAGCTTGTTATCCTTGGCGAATTCCTTAACGAAGTTGTACGCCATCGGCTGGATTTCGCGCAGGCCTTCGTTGACGACAACGGCCTTGATGCCGTTGACGACGGTCGGCGTGACGTAGGGCGAGAACTGCAGGTGGGCATGGCGGCCGCCGGAGCCTTCCGGGCGGAAGCACGACAGGACACCGGCCAGTCGTTCCGCCCAGTCGCTTGGACGGAATTGTTTGCCGTCGGTCGTAAGCCCAAGAATGAAGAACTCGCTGGCCATATACCTGAAACCCAGTTGCTGTGAGGAACCCCAGTATTATATCTTATAGAAGACTTGAACGGGGTCCCAGGTTCAGGTCATTTTAGCCGAGCCACACCGCCCCGGACAGCAACAGCAGCAACATCATCCACAGCAGCAGCGCGCGCCAGACCAGGCCGACGGTGCTTTGCAGGGCGCGCACGCCCGGCTCATCGCCCGGCAACTGGTCCACTTCCATGTCGCTGATGTCGACAGTAGCCGCATCGGACGGGATGATCTTGGCCGCGTTTTCATTCGGCGTGCCGAGGCGCACACCCATCGCGCCGCCACCTGCCGACAGGATGATGCCGATCGCCTCATCCTTCCAGCGGTGGGCGAAATTGCGCCAGGCGTAGATCGCGTCCTCGAAATTGCCGACCACGGCGAAAGCCACGGCCGTCAGGCGGGCTGGAATCCAGTCGATCCAGTAGAAGGCCTTGGCGGCGAAGATGCCGAAGGCTTCCTGGCGCATGTGCTCCGGCTCGTTCCAGGCGCGGGCCAGGTATTCCGACACGCGGTACAGGATGGCGCCGCAAGGACCGAGCGGCATCAGGAACCAGAAGAACACGCCGAACACGTTACGGTGGGTGGTGACCAGCGCCTTTTCCACGGCGATGCGGGAAATCTCGCTCACTTCCATGCCCACGGTATCGATCTTGCACCATTCGGCCAGCAGGGCGCGGGCCTGGCTTTCATCGCCAGCGTTCAGGGCCAGCTGGATCGAGGTGAAATAGTGGCTGTAGTGGCGGAAGCCCAGCGTCAGGTAGACGATCAGCACGTTCCAGGCGAAGGCAGCCAGCACCAGGTTATAGCGCAGCAGCAGCCAGTACACCAGGCCGGCCGGCAGTGTCAGCACGCCGATCAGCAAGAACCAGCCCATGCGGCCGTGGCTCGCGTGCCCGGCATTGAACCACTGCTCCATGCGCACGGCCAGGCTCTTGATTTCCGCCCAGATCGGGTTGTCCGCTCGCAGGGGCTTCAGTTGTTCAAACAGCAAGGCCACGAGAATGGAGAGAAAAGTCATCTAAATCCTTTGATTAGCAGTACCACAATGCCCGCTACGATAGCTTATGCGCGCAAGAAATGAAACAGGTTGCGCAGCATGCCGGCCGTTGCGCCCCAGATAAAATAATTCTGGTATGGCATCGCGTAAAAAGTGCGGCGGCCGTTCGGCAGTTCAGCCGCCAGTCGCTGGTGGTTTGCGCCGTCCATCAGGAAGTGGAATGGCACCTCGAAGATTTCCGCCACCTCGAACGGGTCCGCCTTCATTTCGAACGGCGGCGTCACCAGGCCGACCACCGGAGTCACCGCATAGCCGGTGCCGGTGTAGTACAAGGGCAGCGTGCCGATCACGTCGATATGGCGGCGATGGAGGCCGATCTCCTCCTCCGTCTCGCGCAGTGCGGTGTCGATGGCGTCGGCGTCGGTCGGCTCGGCACGGCCACCGGGAAAAGCAACCTGCCCCGCATGGTCGTTCAAGTGCGCGGTGCGCATCGTCAGCAACAGGTAGACGCCATCTTCACGCAGCACCAGCGGCACCAGCACCGAAGCCGGAGTAGGCTCGCCGAGATGCAGGCCAAGCGGCGGCTCGGACGGTTCCGGTGTCCATTCAGGCGGTTCGGCAAAGCGCTGGCGCAGCCAGTCCGGGGCCAGGCGCTCCAGCAGCACGGCGGCTTCGCCGGCAATCGCTTCGATCGGGAGCTGGGTCGGGTCGAAAGGTGTTTTGGCCATAGGCCGCATTGTACCAAGCTGAAAAAAAAGGACGCCGAAGGCGTCCTTTCCGAATCCGATACCGGGGTATGGATTATTCTGCTGCAGCCGCTTTGCGGTTTGGCAGCTTTTCCTTGATACGTGCGGACTTGCCCGAACGCTCACGCAGGTAGTACAGCTTGGCGCGGCGAACGTCACCACGACGCTTCACTTCGATCGAAGCGATCAGCGGGGAGTACAGCTGGAAGGTACGCTCAACGCCTTCGCCGGACGAGATCTTACGAACGATGAAGTTCGAGTTCAGGCCACGGTTACGACGAGCGATCACGACGCCTTCGTAAGCCTGGGCGCGCTTGCGGGTGCCTTCAACCACGTTCACGTTGACCACCACGGTGTCGCCAGGTGCGAACTCAGGGATGTTCTTGCCCAGGCGAGCGATTTCTTCTTGTTCCAGTTGCTGGATCAGGTTCATTGTAATGACTCCTATAACCATCTTGCCGGCGCTATCAAGGATGCCCGGTAGAGGATGGGGTTAAACACGGCAGGCAACATGCCTGCCACGGTACTACAACGGGTTTTTACAAACCCGCCAAAAACTTTTCATCCTTCTTCGAGAGCAGGCCGGCTTCGCGGGCCTTTGCCAGCAGGTCGGGACGCTTGCGCGCAGTCGCTTCCAGCATGCGCTCACGGCGCCACTTCTCGATCTCGGCGTGGTTGCCGCCCAACAGCACCGGGGGCACGGCCTCGCCTTCGTAAATCTCTGGCCGCGTATAGTGCGGCGAATCCAGCAAGCCGTTGACGAAGGAGTCTTCGACCGCCGACGCATCGGTATTCAGTACGCCGGGCAGCTGGCGCACCACGGCATCCATCAGGGCCATGGCAGGCAGCTCGCCGCCGGACAGCACGAAATCGCCGAGGCTGATTTCTTCATCCACGCAGCGGTCCAGCAAACGCTGGTCCACCGCTTCGTACCGGCCGCACAGGATCACGAGGCCGGGTTCCTGCTTCAGCTGCATCACGCGTTCGTGCGTCAGCTGTTTGCCTTGCGGCGACATGTACACCACGCGCGGCGCCGGCAGGCCGGACACGACCTGGCGCTGTTTCGCCGCCGCGATCGTCTGCTCCAGCGGCTTGGCCAGCATCACCATCCCGGGGCCGCCGCCATAAGGGCGGTCATCCACGGTGCGGTGGTTGTCGGTGGTGAAATCGCGCGGATTCCACAGCGACAGGCCCCAGCGCTTCTGCTCGAACGCGCGGCGGGTTACGCCGGACTGCGTCAGGGCAGCGAACATCTCGGGGAACAGCGTAATGACGTCGAATTGCATGTGCGGTTCCGGATTAGTAATCCAGGCCCCAGTCCACGATGATCTGCTTCGCGTCCTTGTCCACCTTGATAACGTACTGGCCTACAAACGGGATCAGGCGCTCCTGCGCCTTTCCTTCAGTCCCGTATTCGACGCGCAGGATGGACTGCGGCCCATTGCTCATCAAATCCGCGACCGTGCCAAGGCTTTCGCCCTGCTGGTTCACTACCGCCAGGCCGATCAGGTCGCCCCAGTAGTATTCATCCTCTTCCAACTGCGGGAAGTCGGCGCGCGACACGAAGACCGATGCGCCTTTCAGCGCTTCCGCTTCGTTGCGGTCCGTCATCCCGACAATCTGGGTGACGACATCGCCACCATGCAGCTTAGCCCGCTTGACTTCAACGTCATGCAGGCTTGGCTTGTCGAGCCACCAGGTGGTGGCATGCAGCAGCGCATCTGCTTCGGAGGAGAAGGGTCGGACACGGACCCCGCCAGTGATGCCATAGGCACCGGAAACAAAGCCAACCTGAACCAGGTCAGCCGGGGCTTGCGCCCCAGATGCGGTCTTGCTGCTCAAAGCTTATTTAGGCAGCTTTCTGGCCAGCGACCAGCTTGGCAACAGCTGGGGACAGCTGAGCGCCAACGCCTTGCCAGTAAGCCAGACGGTCAGCAGCAACGCGGAAGGTTTCTGCCTGGCCGGTAGCCATTGGGTTGAAGAAGCCGATACGCTCTACGAAACGGCCATCGCGACGATTGCGGGAATCGGTTGCAACGATGTTGTAGAAAGGACGCTTCTTGGCGCCACCACGAGCTAAACGAATAACGACCATAATAATTCCAAAAAAGTGTGCTGAGTCGGAAAAAGCCGCAAATTATAGCGCGCTTTAA
>DASWSX010000269.1:0-3207 GCA_036402435.1 Telluria sp.
ACGAGCTACGGCGTGTGCGGCCGCGGCACGCTGGTGCTCATCGCTAAGTAAAAGCTGGGCGGCTTCGGCCGCCCTTTTCGATCAGAGCGGACGCACCGCTTGCACCGGCATTGCCTGCGTCCGGATTGCTCGCTCGAGAGCATCGATACGCGCCTGCATCGACGGATGCGAGGCCAGGTAATGCGACACGCCCGATGTCTCCGCATCTTCCTTTTTCAAGGCCTCGAACAACTCGGTTGCGCCTCCCGCGTGGCCGTAGCGGCAGTTCAGGATCTGCAGCGCCTTGGCATCGGCAAGGGCTTCCCGCGCGCGTGAGTATTTTGCCGTTCCCAAATGAGCGGCGGGCGCCAGCAGGCCACTGAGGCCGGAATCGCTGCCTGTCAAAATCGTCGAGATCCCGAACAGCACGATGCCCCGGCCTAACACCCGCAGGTGATCGCGGTTGGCAATGTGGGCCAGTTCGTGGGCGAGCACGAAGGACAAACCGTTTTCCGACCGCACGCGGTCGAGCAGCCCTGTGAACACAACGATGGTCCCGCCAGGAACGACTGCCGCGTTCGGCGCCGGCGACTTATGCATCCTGAGCTGCGGCTTGACGTTCAGGCCGGCGCACTGATGCATCGCAGTGACGAGTCCCTGCACGCGCTCGCCGCGTTTCGCTTCCTCTCTCGGGGAGGCAGGCAGGTTGACTGCGGCCATACTATTCAGTTTCGCCTCAGCTTGCGGACTCAGGCTGTCAACCGCCCAGTCAACCGCGAACCCGAGCAACCAGAACGCCAGCACCCCGATCACAGCCAGTCCCGACAAGATCAGCAAGAAATCCTTGAGCGGATGCTCGTTGGAGACATTGTCGTTGTGCTGCGGAAGCGATGCGTGGTATTCCATTATTGGCGGGCGAAGTAGACGGCGGTACCGTATGCAAGCACTTCCACCGATCCAATGTCGCCCGCGACATTATTCGCGATGGGACAGGTTTCAAGGCGCAGGTTGACGATTTCATGCGCGCCGGGGCAGCTTTCCTTCATGCGCAGGACGGCTTCACGCCGTGCGCGGTCGAGCAAGCTTTCGTGCGACTTGACCGGTCCGCCAATGATGGTGTGCAAGGCCGCGAGCGCGCGCTTGAAATAATCGATGGAAATGACAACGCTGCCATGAACCAGTTCGCTGCGTTCGATGTCGCCGGTCCCAATAGGCGCCTTTGCCGAAGTGGTTGGCAGATGGACTGCAGACTCCTCGCGCTGGACGATAGAACGGAAATGCTTTGCCTCTGCGGCGCGGCCGAAAAAATAGCCGAGCACGATCGGCACGCCCCAGAACGCCAGGGTGATCGCCAATTCGATCATCGGATCACCCTACCGTGACTGCAGTGCCATACACATAAATCTCGGCGGCGCCGGCGGCGACGGACGAGGTTGCGAAGCGCACGTTGACGATCGCGTTCGCGCCGAGTTGGGCAGCTTGCGATTTCATGCGTTCGATGGCGTGATCGCGCGATTCGTTCAGCAACTCGGTGTAACCGCGCAGCTCGCCGCCGACGATATTCTTCAGCCCGGCCATGATGTCGCGGCCGACGTGCTTGGCGCGAACGGTGCTGCCGGAAACCACACCGTGGCAAACGGTGATGGTCTTGCCGGGAATGGTTTCGATGTTAGTCATGAGCATTGCGGATTCCTCGGGTGAAAAGCATGAAAAACCATTGTATGGAGAATTGCTGTAACTAAACAGCTATTTGTAATGATGGCCCACGAGCTGCCCCAGGATCTCGTGCGCGGCTTTCACCCGGGCCGGGATCGGGTAGTTCCTGTTTGCGAGCATAACGATGCCGATGTGCCTGGCCGGCACGAAGGCGACGTAGGCGCCAAAGCCGCCAGTGGAACCAGTTTTATTGAAGAAAGTATGCGCGGATGGCGGTCTCGGGGATGGGAACTGCTTCGCCGGATTCGGATGCATAATCATCGTGACCGAATTCCCGGCAAGCAGGCGTTCGAGCGTGATCGGATAGGGATACTGCTCCCATCCAAGGCCCTGCACCATCTCGCCCACTTCGAAGAATCCGACGTGCGTACCCTCAACTGCGCGCTGCATTTGCCGCTCCAGCGGGCGCTTATCGAGATTGAGCTGGATGAAGCTGATCATATCGGCCGCGGTCGACTTGACGCCGTACGCTTCCTGGGCGAAGACACCGGGGTTGACCCGGATTGCCTTGTTCTCCCGGTTGTAACCCCACGCGTAATTGGCCATCGCGCTATCGGGAACCTGGATATAGGTGTTCTTGAGGCCCAGTTTTGGGAAAAGCCCGGCTTCCATCACTTCGGCGAAATCGCGCTTCAGCGCCAGTGCTGTGACATGGCCCAGCAGCCCGATGCTCGGATTGGAATAACGGCGTTGCGCGCCAGGCGCGGCGTCCGCTTTCCATTGCTGGAAATAGCCGCTCATCTGCCCGTTATCGGAGATCTCATCAGGGAACTGCAGCGGAAGCCCGCCGGCAGTATAGGTGCCCAGATTAAGCAGCGTCCCTCTGTCGACCGCGCTGCCGGCGAGCTGCGGCATGTATTTGCCTGGGTGGTCTGCCAGCGACAGTTTCCCCGAAACCTGGGCATACAAGGCAAGCGTGGCTGTGAACAGCTTGCTGATCGAGCCGAGTTCGAAAATCGTGGCCTGGCTAACAGGCGTATTTTTCTCACGCGAAGCAACGCCGTAATTGAAGAAGTAGGGTTTGCCGTCGACTGTTAGCGCGACCGCCATGCCGGGGATGTCGTGATCTGCCAAGACTGGGCGGACTGCAGCATCGACGATGGCGCGGATTTTTGCGGCGTCGTCGGCTGCCCAGGTGGTGAGTGGTGTGAAACAGGTTGAAATCAGAGCGACTGCTGTCTGGAAGATGAGCTGGTGCCGGATCGCCAAATTTGCTCCTTAGCTGAATTTAGAATCACAGATTAACCGATCGGTTGCGCCGACACCCGATTATTTCGAATTTCAGTCGACGACCACAAATCTCCAGACGAAAAAAAACCCCCGTATGCACTTAGCGCGATCTTGCGCGCTAAGGCTTACGGGGGGTTTTTACTTATAACTAGCCTGACGATAACCTACTTTCACACTGGTTGCAGCACTATCATCGGCGCAAAGTCGTTTCACGGTCCTGTTCGGGATGGGAAGGGGTGGGACCGACTTGCTATGGTCATCAGGCATAACTTGTACGAGCAA
>DASWSX010000270.1:0-4017 GCA_036402435.1 Telluria sp.
TGTCCTGGCCCTTGATGTCTTCAAGTGCGTCGACGACGATCGCTTGTAATTTTTTGATATCCATTAGCTTTTGTATAAATTATGTTGTTGAATATAGTCTAGCACTACCGGCGAGATAAGCGAGTTTGGCTTCTCTCCACGTTGTAATGCGTTTCGGATCTGGGTGGCGGATATATCGACCGCCAGCGCTTCCGCCAGGTACACCATGCCTGACGGCGCAGAGCGGAGCTGTTCGATGCTGCTCCGGCGCTTTTCAAGTTCTTCGGCCACCGCGGCGGGGAGGGCTGCATCGGCCAGGTCGAAACCCGGCCGCGCGCCGACGCCGATGTGGGCGTAATCGAACAGCAGGCGCCAGTCGCGCCAGCTATCCAGTTGCTGCAACTGGTCCGCGCCCATCAGGAACACGATTGAAGCATCGGGTCCCAGTTCGGCGCGCACCTTGCGCAGCGTGTCGATGGTATAGGTCGGCGTGGTGCGCTCGACCTCCTGCAGGTCGTACGCTACCTTCAGCCCGGCTTCGCCGAACGCCAGCTTGAGCATCGCGATGCGGTCTTCCGCGCTGGTCGTCAAGCCGTTCTTCTGCCACGGGTTACCGGCCGGGATAACGCGCAGCTGGTCTGGCCTGAGCAGGTTGGCGAACAAGGTGGCCAGCGCCACATGACCATGATGGACGGGGTCGAAACTGCCTCCCAGCAGTGCGACGCAGAATGTCACGTAGCCAGCCAGTCGCGGTGCACTAGGAAGCCGGTGTACAGCTTCGCTTCGGCGCTGCCTTCTTCCGGCTTCCAGTCGTAGCGCCATTTGACGATCGGCGGCATCGACATCAGGATCGCCTCGGTGCGTCCGCCCGACTGCAGGCCGAAGTGGGTGCCGCGGTCGAACACCAGGTTGAATTCGACGTAGCGCCCGCGCCGGTAAGCCTGGAAGTCGCGTTCGCGCTCGCCGTATTCGATGTCCTTGCGCGCGTTCAGGATCGGCAGGTAAGCGTCGATGAAGCTGTCCCCCACGCTTTGGGTCATCGCGAAGCTTTGCTCGGCGCCGGTCGCGTTGAAGTCATCGAAAAAGATGCCGCCCACGCCGCGCGGCTCCTTGCGGTGCTTCAGGTAGAAGTAATCGTCGCACCACGCCTTGAAGCGCGGGTAGTGTTCTTCGCCGTAGGGCGCCAGCGCGTTGGCGCAGGTCTGGTGGAAGTGGACTGCGTCTTCCTCGAAGCCGTAGTAGGGCGTCAGGTCCATGCCGCCGCCGAACCACCACACCGGCTCCTGGCCTTCGGCGGTGGTAGTGAAGAAGCGCACGTTCATGTGCACCGTCGGCGCGTACGGGTTGCGCGGGTGGAGCACCAGCGAGACGCCCATCGCTTCCCAGGCGCGGCCAGCCAGTTCGGGGCGGCTCGCCATCGCGGACGGGGGCAGGCTGGCGCCGGTCACGTGGGAGAAGTTGACGCCGCCGCGTTCGAACACGTTGCCTTCCTCGATCACGCGCGACACACCGCCGCCGCCTTCAGGGCGGGTCCACGCATCGCGCAGGAACGGCTTGCCATCGACGCCTTCGAGCGCACTGACGATGCGCGCCTGGAGGTCGATGAGCCAGGCCTTGACGGCGACGGGATTGGGGGATGACATCGGGATCTGATCGGGGAATAAAAAAGTGAGGACAGATTGTACACTGTCCGGGTGTTGTATGGTATGAGGGGGAGTCTGTGATGCCATCGTAGGGCGGATAAGCGCAGCGCATCCGCCGATGTGAGCCGTGTTGACGCAACTCGGCGGATGCGCGCTCCGCGCTTATCCGCCCTACGACACTACGAAAACCGACGCTTCAACTTTAGTGCTTCAACCCGCGCCAGCCGATATCGCGGCGGAACTGCGCGCCGTTGAAATGGATCTTGTCCACCGTCTCATACGCCTGCTTCTGCGCCATCTTCACGCTGTCTCCCAATCCGACCACGCACAGGACGCGCCCGCCATTGGTCACCAGCTGTCCATCGACCTGCTTCGTCCCCGCATGGAAGGTCACGCACTCCGGCGTTTCGGCCGGGATGCCTTCGATAACGTCGCCCTTTTTCGGATCGTCGGGATAGCCGCCTGCCGCCATCACCACGCCAACCGCCGTGCGGCGATCCCACTCCAGCTCCACCGCGTCGAGCGTGCCGTTGACCGCGTGCTCCATCACCGTCACCAGGTCGCTCTTCAAGCGCGCCATGATCGGCTGCGTCTCCGGGTCGCCCATGCGGCAGTTGAACTCGAGCGTCTTCGGATTGCCGGCCGCGTCGATCATCAGGCCTGCGTACAGGAAGCCGGTGAACGGGATGCCGTCCTTGGCCATGCCGTTGATGGTCGGGTTGATAATCTCGCGCATCACGCGTGCATGCATCGCCGGCGTGACGATCGGAGCGGGCGAATACGCGCCCATTCCGCCGGTGTTCGGGCCTTCGTCGTTGTCCTTCAGGCGCTTGTGGTCCTGGCTCGTCGCCAGTGGCAGCACGTTCTTCCCGTCGCACATGACGATGAAGCTGGCTTCTTCGCCGGCCAGGAATTCTTCGATCACCACGCGCGCGCCGGCGTTGCCGAGGCGGTTATCGAGCAGCATGTTGTCGACCGCGGCATGCGCTTCTTGCAGCGACATCGCCACGACCACGCCTTTGCCGGCGGCCAGGCCGTCGGCCTTGATCACGATCGGCGCGCCGTTCGCATCGATGTACGCGTGGGCCTGGGCGGCGTCGGAGAAGGTCTGGTACTTCGCGGTCGGGATGCCGTGGCGCTCCATGAACGACTTGGCGAAGTCCTTCGAGCTCTCCAGCTGCGCCGCTTCCTTCGTCGGTCCGAAGACCTTCAGGCCGCGGGCGCGGAACAGGTTGACGATGCCTGCGGCGAGCGGCGCTTCCGGACCGACCACCGTCAGCGCGACGTTCTCGGATTGGGCGAAGTCGGCCAGCTGCGCCGGGTCGGTGATTTCGACGTTGAGCAGGCGGATATCGCGCGCGGTGCCGCCGTTGCCAGGGGCGACATACACCATCTGGATGCGTTCTGATTGGGCCAGCTTCCAGGCCAGGGCGTGTTCACGGCCGCCAGAGCCGACTACCAGGATTTTCATAAGTGCTTACTCTTCGATGACGGCGTTGGTATAGACTTCCTGGACGTCGTCCAGGTTCTCCAGCGCGTCGAGCAGCTTCTGCATTTTCGCTGCGTCGTCGCCGGTGAATTCAGTTTCGGTGGCTGGCTTCATGATGATCTCGGCCACTTCGGCCTTGAAGCCCGCCGCTTCCAGCGCATCCTTCACGCCGGCGAAGTCGTGCGGGCCGCACAGCACTTCGAAGCCGCCTTCGTCGTCGGCGAGCACGTCCTCGGCGCCGGCTTCGAGGGCCGCTTCCATCAGCTTGTCCTCGTTCACGCCGGGCGCGAACAGGAACTGGCCGCAATGCTTGAACATGAACGCGACCGAGCCCTCGTTGCCCATGTTGCCGCCGTTTTTGTTGAAGGCGTTACGCACTTCGGCCACGGTACGGACCCGGTTATCGGTCATGCAGTCGACGATGATGGCTGCGCCGCCGATGCCATAGCCCTCGTAGCGCACCTCTTCATAGTTGACGCCTTCCAGGCCGCCCGAGCCGCGCTGGATCGCGCGGGTGACATTCTCTTTGGGCATATTCGCATCGGCGGCCTTGTCGACGGCCAGGCGCAGGCGCGGGTTGGCGGCGATGTCGGCGCCACCCATGCGGGCCGCGACCGTGATTTCCTTAATCAGGCGCGTCCAGATCTTGCCGCGCTTGGCATCGGTAGCGGCTTTTTTATGCTTGATGTTGGCCCATTTGCTGTGTCCAGCCATGTCGGAGATTCCTTAGAGACGGTATGCAGAGTGGGGCGCATTTTACCATAGCGACACTTCTTAAAATCGCGCCTACCCATCCGGATGTTGCTCGAAATCGGGGTCAGACCACCGTTTTCCGGAATGTTCCGGAAAACGGTGGTCTGCCCCCGATTGTGAGAAATTGCCAGGCTTCAGCGGGGTTGGTCGTTT
>DASWSX010000271.1:0-32972 GCA_036402435.1 Telluria sp.
CCGACGCCTACTTGGTCGGCACAATCACGTCGGGTTCCAGTGCGTCCGGCGGTACTGGCCAGCTGAGCATTGCTGCCACCCTTCGAATAGTCCAGCGCGCTTCGGCTTCCGTTGTCCATTTGGTAGCAATCAGCCGAGGAAGATACTGGTCCAGTATCGCTACTTCGGAGAGGTGCGAGCGCTTGCCTGCCTTCGATTCTGATGACTTGGCTGCGAGCTGCTGTGCGAGGTCTTCGCAAACAGTCCACCTTTCATACAATTCAGGCGGAGTGCAACCCGGCGAGTAGAAACGCCCGTTATAACGCACTGCTAGAAGTTTCGGCTGCGCTCCCGGGACCGCGCCAAAGTGTAGTGGGCGCGGAAAATCAAGCGGCACCTTCTCAAATTCGGCCTCTATGGCGACTGGCTCTGAACCTTCACGCTTATCGTCAATTGCACTCACGTTACACCTCAAATTTTCTGACTCTGCCCGCCGTTACCGGCTGAATGCACGATTAAAAAGTTCCTAGCAATCCCCACAATGACTATCGCTCTGCGAAGCCGGCCGCACAACCCAGGACGGCGTTCACGCGACCTTCCGCCAACGCTTCAAGAGGAGTCATTCCAAGCATGACCGATTTGCTCACGAAAAAATGATAGATGCTCGCAGCAGGCAGGCCAGAGAGCACCTGCACAACCCTACCAAGTGAGCGCCGGTCGTAGGAAGCATCCGCAAAAAAAGCGGCGAAGTAATCGACTCCCGATGGCGCCTGAAGCGCAAACAAGCGGCCGGACCTAAGCGCGGCCGCTACCCACCGTCGGTTGACTCCAAGCCGCGTTATCAACTCGTCTCGTGTGATTACCTCCCCGCGCTCGATACGCGACAGTAATGTGGCCTGCGAGACGAGCTGCATTTCTGCCATGAACTTCTTCCCATCGCGAATCGACTTTGCAGTTGTCATTGGTGCCGGCGGCCGACTGAGCGTTTCGCGGAGAATTTTCTCGACCATCACGTCCTCTGCCAGAGCCCTCGCAAGTTCATCCGGTATCAGGGTATTGAGGTCTATAGGCAATGTGAGCTTCCGCATTTTCTGCTGCATGCTTTTATCCTGCCTCCGTATTCGGACTGAAACACTTCGGGAGAAAAGACCCTATTTAATCCACGATGTGACCTTGATATCAAAATGACTTCAGCATTCTGCGGATTGAATCTTGCACAGTCGGGTCGCTCAGTCCAACGCGGTCTTCCGTTTTGATGAGATGGTCACGACACCAAGTGGGCCAACCTTGGTCGTCGTTGTCAATCGCAAACCAACGCGTTGGTCTTCGGCGTTCGACGTCAGCACATACTTGCATGCCACGCGACATGCTGTCGAAGTCGTACTTTTGGGTCTCTCTATTGTGAAATGTTGCTCCGATAACCCTCGACTGTAAACTCGGTGTTAGCTGACGTTTCGCAAAATCAAAACCCTTGACTCTCACCCATGACGTGCTCAAGACAATTTTTACATCAGGGTATGGGGCAAGCAGTTCGTCCAAAATGGGAAGCCATTCAAAAAGGGTTCTGCCGGGCGTGCGAAGCTGTATGCCGGTGCGCGGCGACCAGTAGACTGCGTCGTCGTGCACGACTCCGTCGAAATCGCAGTAGCAAACCCAGAGCGGGCCGTCAGGCACAAGTTCACTGGCTATCATCTGTTGCGCTTAGGCCTGGTGATACAAAAAAGTGCGCAATTGCAAAAGCAACGCCCTTGGCCAACCAAAGGTTTCGGTGTCCCTGGAACTTTAGCAACACGGCAGAAACTCTGTATGGTTCATAAAAATCGAGGTGGCCCGGTGACTGGCTCCCCTTCCGCGAACTGTTTGGAGGTCGAAGCTGGTAGAGGTTACAGCGACTCATTTTCCTCAGCGAGAACGGCAAGAAATCGGTCACGCATACTTGTTTTTCTGATGTCGTATCCGATGAGCTTCGACACCATTTCTTCACGCATAAAATCGTAAAGCGCCTCAACGAGAGGGGGCATCAACTCCGCCGTCCTGCCGTCAAAATCATCTAGCTGCTCGTTCCCCTGCATCTCAAAAATACGCCGCAAGTACGACTGGAGCATTTTCCTTACCTGAGTCAACTCGTCGTACGAGAGCGAGCCATCGACAAACAACGCCAATTCTCTCGTCAAGGCGATGAGCAAATCAAGCGGGAAGAAATTCGGAAATAGCTCGCGCCCGCTCCGACCTTCCAGCTCAAGTTCGAGAGTTTGTATCGACATACTTCTTTAGTCCTTTAGCTGCGAAAAACTCAAAAAAATGCGGCGCCCACCCTTTTACGGACGAAAAAAATCGAGTCCTGCGCATTTACAGGCAGTCTATCTCACATTGCGGGAAAGTGTAAACTATAGTTTATAGACACGATGCTATAAACCGAACATGCTCTTTTTCGATGAGCATGCCTTCAAAAAACGAAATCGCAAGGGACCGCTTTGCCCGCAATCTGCGCGCTTGGCGAGCGAAGCGTGGCTTGAGCCAGCAACTCCTCGCCGAGCACGCCGGCCTTTCACGCGTCTACGTTTCGCGAGTCGAAAATAGCGCTGCTTCAGTGTCCCTCGACACGATGGAGAAGTTAGCCATTGTGCTGGCGATTGATATAGCGGAACTGCTACACATGTGACCGTCCCTGGCAGGAATAGGTAGCCGCGACTTCTTAAGCGTGGCTCATGCGCTCAACAATGCAGTCGGGACCTAGGCGCCATCCACCCAATCATCGAGCTAAATAGCGCAGACGCCGTTTAGACGGTGTCCGAGGGCCATTGAAAATCTCGAGGGCGCTTTGATGAACAAGTGCAGCTTGGACAGGCCACCTCTCGACCTGAATCGAACAAGAACCGCCTTACATTCCGCCACGGCCAAATTCAATTCCTTCATTCCCCTAATTGTGCGAGCACCGGTGAGTGTCCCAGCACGCAAGCCGTTGACATTCGCTGCCTTCCATCGAGCTCAATGAACCTGCGAGCAGTGCTCTCTTTGACGCGGTCGCCAATTCACTCAGCTTCGGCACAAAGCGAACGCCATTCGTCCAGTGATTTAGCCGCACGCGCCGGGCCTTTGAACGAACCGACATCTGGTCTAAGTTCTTGAAAAGGACAACGCCATCAACTGAAAGAACCTTTGTCGGAGCGTCAAGCCAGAGGTGGCCATTCCCCTCCAGCTGCTCGCAAACAGCTCTCTCAATCTGTATGCGGTAGACCGGGCCAAACAACGAACTTACTATGAACGCTTTGCACTTGTCGCGAAGGCGCGTTGCCTGGCGCCCGCTTAGGTCGACAGTAGGGAGAAATTTTTCAACCTTGCCCACAAAAGCTGCGTTCGCGCTTTCCGATGCGTCTTAGCAATGCGAGAAGCCATTCGGCCACATAGCTTACTAAAACAGTAATTAATGGGTCTACAGAAGGATTCTCTGCCTCAAACAAGCACATGCCGCATATGGTTTTTCCTTTTTGGGGCACTCGGTGAATGGGTTACGGTGATAGCTGAGCCTGGATTGCCATACTTGCGCTTCGTATCAACCAGCCATTCAAAGGAGCTCACATGGCAATTGGGAAAACAGGTCGCGGTGTCATCACCGGCGCTAATGACACGTACCACGGCATTAAATCACTGGAGGAAAACGGCGCTATCAACCACGCGGCCGCATATGCGCGCGTGCTGGTTGCCGACGGCAAAGCGAAAAACGAGGACGATGCGTTACTCATGGCCAACCAGGAAGTCCAGCGTATTCGCGGCAGCTTGAAGGGCGAACAGCTGAACCGAGCGGTACGCATGGCGCTGCGTCCGAACCCCGGCAGTCCGAAAAAGTTGGTTCCCTCTCCAACGTAAATCTGCATTAGTCTCAATCGACTGCGGGCCAGCGGCCCGCACAACAAAAACGGAGCACGAAATGGCCGCATCAAACAAAAACTACTCGCAAGCTGACCTGGAATCGGTCAAACGCCACCTCGCGGATATTCTTACTGTAGCTCCACTGGAGGTCAGTGCACTGGCTCGACAACACCCGAGCGAGGTGACGCGCCTGGCTATTATCTTCGCCGCAGCCAAGGACAGGCTGCATCATAACTGGGCGCAGGCTTTGTTGGCCAAAGTGCCGCTTTCTGCCTGGGAGGAGCCTTCCGAATACGCCTTCCGCATCGCGCCCACGAAAGCCGCGTCCATGCGATTCCTGTTGCGTGGCGAACCTTCTGAGGATGCACTTAAGCTCAAGGAAAACCGTCGCGCGCTGCTCGGTGACTTGCTTGAACACATGGATGGGCCGAACCGCCTGGCATACCGTCCCATGTTGGAATGGGTAGACATCCGCACCGCTTGGCCGAAGGCTGGTGCGTTGGAGTTACCCTCGGACACGGCTTTTGGTCACAGCATGGAAATTATCGAAGGCGTTCTCCGCGACCAAGTGCTTATTTATGAGCAGAACTTCCGTAAAGAGTACTGCATTCCCCCGACAGTCGCCACGCCAATGGCCGTACAGTTGGTGGCGTCTGAAATGGCCAGCCAGGCAATTGCAGCTCAGATTGAGCAGTTCTGCTTGACCGAGTCGGACGTCCCGGCAGCGGTAAAAGACAACTTCTTGGCACGTATTAGTGCAAATATTTCGGTGAACCGTGCCTTGCTGGAAAATGCTGCGATTGACGCTCGCGGCCAGGAAGCGGCAGATATGTGTATTCCGTTCTTGCAGCGCTTGAACTTGCATGGAATGCTCCATGTGCCTCTTGACCTGCAACACGATTTTGACGATGGCGGCGAAAGCGAAATTCGGGAAAAGTTCACTCAGATGTTTGCTGCCGGCGGCTTGCTCGCGCAAGTCGATGACTATTTCAAGCGCCATATGACCGAATCGGACATCGAGATGGTTGTGAGCTGGAGTAAGCAATTGCAAGAGTCGTATATTTCTTCTCGCGGAATATATGGTGGCCGGGAAGAGCATGGCTTGCCAGCCCACCGTTTTATCTTTGCTTTGGCTGTTGCAGCCGCCTTCTATGAGACATCACAGACTGCGCGTGAATTCACCGGGCACAGCCGGCCTACGTATGCGGTATTCCCTGACCGCGGGTACACAGCGAGAGGTTTGCGAAGCGAACCCTCTGTACACGCGGCAGAGATTCTCATGCAAGCTTACGGCCAAATGTACCACTCGAATGAGGAGGGCTGGGCTCTGCTGGCGGACAATGTCGCGGCGTACGCAAAGATGCGTAGTGCTAAGCGGTCTCACATTCAGCAGTTGCTCTACTTCGCTGTGAAGAACCGTGACTCGCGTCAACTCTTCGCACTTTTCCGGCACTTGGAAACAATCATGGTCTCGCGTTCTCCAAAATAATGGATAGGCACAGCCATTATTGCCCACAGTGAAATTCGCCCTCCGCGCTTCACGTCTTGCGGACCCGCGCACATGGAGGGCGGTTTTCGCAAAGTCGCTACCGTTCCACCGACGGAAGTTCAATACTCTCCATCCGCACTAGCGGAATTTTTTGTCATTCTTCTTGCGTGCCACCGCGTTCTGGGCGTGCAGAATCGAATCGACCCGCTCCGACGCCACGCGCGCTAGCAACTGGGCCTGATTCACACTTGGGAAGTATTCCGGCGCCCGGTACGAAAGCCAAGCATAGGCCGAGTACAGGCGGCACCTGTCCTCCACCTCCTGTAAGTTGCGCCCGTACAGGTCATCCTGCTCCTCCTGCAGCATTGTGACCCGCTTTTTCGACAGCGCCTTTGCCCACTGTTCCCACGCCCGCTGCAGCGATGGCACCTTCGTCGACACCGGCACCAGCGACATCATGAACTTTTCGGCCACCGACAATGGCAGTATATCGAGCCACAGAGCCCGTTCGGCCTGCTCGTCGGTAATGCGGGGGAAGAAGAAACCGTCGGGCACGTCGATGTTATGCATGAAGCGCCGTAGCAACTTAGCAAGTGACGTCTCGCCGGTTATCGCCGATATCCTGTGCAGGTGCTCGAGCGAGGGCGCGACCGAAAAACCGGTAGCGCTCAGGGGCGCAATCTTTTCCTTGAGCAGCGCCCGCATAACCTCGTGGGTTTCGTCATCGTAGCCGGCCACCAACCCCTCCTCGTGCACGCCGTAGCGCCCCGCCCGCCCAGCAATCTGGCGCGCCAGCGAGGCCGATATTTCCTCTTCCTCCACGCCGTTGAACTTGACGGTGGTGGTCATTACAATACGCGAAATTCTCATGTTCAGCCCCATAGAAAGGGCATCAGTAGCGATGACCACGTCGGCCGAGCCATCTCGAAAGCGTTCGGCCTGGGCGCGCCGTACCTCGGGCGCCAGGTTGCCGTAAATGGTTGCGACCGACAGACCCATCTCGGTAACCATGTCGCGCCACATCAATACCTCGCGCCTCGAAAACGCAATCACCGCATCGCCGCGCCGCAGGTTGCGCAGCTTGCGCACGGCACATGGTTCCATTGAAAGCGGCCCCATTCGCTTGAGCACATGTACTTCGAGCGGAACTTCGAGCCGCGCGGCGAGCGCCTCGACGGCGCGCCGCGCCTCGGGCGCACCCAACAGGTACACCACCGAGGCCGGTGCCCCGCATACCGCGGCGGTCCACGCCGAACCGCGGTCACGGTCGGCTAGCATCTGGATTTCGTCAATCACGGCCACCTCGACCCGCGTGCGGGTGTCGAGCATTTCGACCGTGCTAGCCACATGGGTTCCGCCCTCGACGATGCGGCGCTCCTCGCCAGTGACAAGGCTGACCTTGAGTGGCTCGCCGTGCGGACGGGCCTGCTGTAGGCGCTCGAAGTTTTCCAGAGCCAGAAGACGCAGCGGCGCCAAGTAAACTCCGCTGGGAGCCTTGGCTAGTACTTCCATCGCACGGTGAGTTTTGCCCGAGTTGGTTGGCCCCAGCAGGGCGATGAACTTGCGGGGCATGCGTCTCGCGACCTCGAACGAATCCGGATATTCGGCCAGGTTGATGCTCTGCTTGGTACGCGCGGCGTGTCGCTCCTCCTGGTCGCGCTCAATGGCGTGGTCTAGGCGCTGCTCAATGCGCTCGAACACATAGGATGCTGGCTCGGACGTTTCCAACTCGGCTAGCTGATTGAGGAAGATGGCGGCATCTCGATTAACGTGCTCGCAGCTCTCGACGATGTCATCAACGAACGCCGCCACGCTGGCATTGAGAGCGTCCACCGACGCTTGCGTAACGCGTTCTAAAAGTAGCTTGCTTTTGCCCTCATGGTCGAGTTTGCGCCACTTGCTCGGCTTGGCCAGTACGCCGTGACTCGGCACCAGATGGTAGGGAACGCGCAAGCCGCCAGCTTCCACCCAGCCGGAAATACGCACGAAGACGCGGCCTTCCATCTTGACCAGCTCGGCGCCGAGCTGGGCTAGCCCCAGTTCGCGCAGCAAAGCCCCGTCTTCGCCATCATCATGAATTGAATCGTTCATTTCGCCCCTGACACCAAATTGTCTGTAACTCAAACTATATCGCGGACGGGCGGAATTACCGTAGCCAAGGGTGCGGACCAGCAAACCGAGCAGCGTACGCGCGGATGATTTCCAATATGAGGGTTCACTGGAGGTACAGGTCTAACCTGCTAGAGCCGCTCTAGGGTGCGGAAGAAGAACTAAATGGAGTTGCGCTCTGCGTACAGAATTGAATCAGCGTTGGACATCATCCCCCACGTCACCCTACGGCTGCCACTTCCTCGGATGGCGGTTCCTCCAACAAGAAACGCACTTCCGCGATAGAATAATTTTGCCACGTTAATGTCGCGTTGAGAGCGTTGCGACGATTCTCACAAATTTACTCTCCTATTCCAATGCGCTGCAGTCGTCCCGGGCCGCCTGCGCTCGAAGCCTATCATTTAATCCGCAAGTCTAGCGCCACCACTATGGAGCCCCGCTGGCTTCAAACCATCGGAGCAAGCGATACGTCGCCGTAGGAAGACTGACTTGAAGTTAGTTGCAAACATTCGTGCTGTCGGGCAGAGTACATTTTCAATCGGCTCATCCATAGGAACGGGCTCCTGAATGTCACGCCGATGATTGCGCCGAAGGTAAGACTTTGCAATGTACAAATTAAAGACGAGAAAATGAGCGCTTCAACTGAACATCCAAAAGTATTTATATCGTACAGCTGGACGAACCTAGAGCATGAGCAATTTGTAGTAGACCTCGCCACTGCACTGCGCAGCCACGGTGTTGACGCCGTACTGGATAAATGGGACCTCAAGCCAGGTCATGACAAATACGTATTTATGGAGTCGATGGTCGTCGACCCTAGCGTGCAGAAGGTACTTGTCGTCTGTGACAGAAAATATCAGGAAAAGGCTAACGCACGAGCTGGCGGTGTAGGTACAGAATCACAGATTATTTCGCAGGAGTTGTACGGACGCGTCAAGCAGACGAAGTTCGTACCAGTCGTGTGCGAGTATGACGACGATGGCGTGCCCTGCCTTCCCGTCTTCATGAAAGGGCTCATCTATATTGACTTGTCCAGTGATGAGCGATACGGCGAGGGATTGGACGAACTTCTCCGTCTCATTTATGAGGCGCCGTATCACCAAAAACCAAAACTCGGAGAATCACCCGCGTTCATTTCGAATCATGGCACTGCATATGTTAAAGAGCTCCCGGCCGCTCTAAGAGCCATTCAGGACGGGAAACCAAACCGGCAAGGGCTTGAATCTCTCTTCGTAAAGAGCCTGCTTGCAGAAATCGGGAAGCTATACGTCACCCCGACGGGCGAAGGTTACGATGAAGAGGTGTATCAGGCAATCTCTTCGACTAAAGCGGTTAGAGACCAGCTAGCGGAATATACCGACGTGGTCGCCGCATTCTCTGGGGACGACCCAACTTCCCTTAGCCCGTTCCTCAAAATAATGGAAGGTCTAGGCTTACGATTTGGCCCACCACAGCAGCAAAATTCATTCTATCCAGGATGGTCAGACCTATTCACGTTCTTTGCACTTGAAGCATTTCTCGTGCAGACTTCGGCGCTACTTCGACATCAGCGTTGGCGGTGTTTACGCCGACTGTTAGGCGCAACGTACGTGATGCAATCGCCACGGGATAGCGAGCTGAAGGCCTATAGTTTTACCGCGTTTGACGTCATTCCATCGTCACTGGACGAACACCGCAATCGCCGACTTCAACTTAACCGCGTCTCGGTATCCGCTGACCTCCTCAAGGAGCGATGCTCCTCTGATAAGTCGTCGTTTCCAGAGCTCATAGAGTCCGACATTTTTTTAAAGTTGGCCTCGCTCGCAAAGTCTTTCGCTCCTTCAGCGGAAGAGAAATGGCCAGTTATCTGGGAGCCACGGACTGCCGTTTTTGCGACCTACGGGAACAAGCTACCGACGTTTATGCGAGCTGCTGACGAGGACACCCGCACTGGCATCCTTTTGGCAGTTGGAGTCTCATCCGGAGCAGATTTGCTAGCGAGATTGGAACGCGCAAAAAGTAGCGTTGAAGACTCGGGTCATCGGCGAGGCGATAGAGGATATTTCAACTTTATTGAAGCGATTAATCTCCCGATTTTGACCCGATAAATTGGAGAAATTCCTTCGATGCTGGCAACCCCCGACGTAATGGCCCTATCTTCCAAAAACACTTGTTTCCAAATCGACTGTATTGTCCTGTTGTTACAGGAGACAAACAGGTCAGCGTGGACCCGCACGAAGGAGAATTGATGGTATCCATTAACGGCGAAAACTATGCTACTAGCGTGTATTGGAGCGCCGGATGGTCTACCGGTCATCCGTCAGAATCAGTGGATTTTGCGGAACAGCTCTCGTTGCAGAAAATAAGCTTCCCTTAGCCGGCGGCGAGGTGCCACCACAGCATTCGGTTTTCCTCTGGACGTTGACGAAATTGTCGCGACCAAGTGGATACGGCGGCTCGCAACCGACGTTGAGAAATGGATGGAGGAAGTTGGTTGTCCGATTGTGCAAACGTTAATCCGCGCGCCAGACCCGTGCCCCTTCATAAAAATCTGAAAATAGACTTGTAGAGCGAGGCGTAAAAACTATATCTAAGCCACAATGTATGAATACTATGAACGCTATTCATAGATTAAGAAAAACGAAAAAGCCTGTAAGGCGAGGCGCTACGCGCCAAAGTATGAATTTTTAGGGGGCAGACGAACAGGGCCCATTGCCAGCGCATCGGTGCCGACCACGATATCGGCGCTGCCGTCGCGGAAACGCTCGGCCTGCGCGCGCCGTACTTCCGGCGACAGGTTGCCGTAGACGGTGGCGACCGACAGGCCCATCTCGGTGATCATGTCGCGCCACTTCAGCACCTCGCGCCGCGAGAACGCGATGACAGCATCGCCACGCTGCAGGTTACGCAGCTTGCGCACAGCACCCGCCTCCATCGACAGCGGCGCCTTGCGCTTGAGGACATGCACCTCGAGTTCGCATTCGAGCCGGTCGGCCAATGCTTCGATCGCGCGCCGTGCTTCCGGGGCGCCGACCAGGTAGACCACGTTGGCGGGCGCGCCGCACACCGCCGCGGTCCAGGCCGCGCCGCGGTCGCGGTCAGCCAGCATCTGGATCTCGTCGATCACCGCGACTTCAACCGGCGTGCGTGCGTCCAGCATTTCGACGGTGCTTGCCACGTGGGTCGCGCCTTCGACCACGCGCCTTTCCTCGCCGGTGATCAGGCTGACCTTCAGGTCTTCGCCTTCGTGTTCCACATTCAGCAGCCGCTCGTAGTTCTCCAGCGCGAGCAGGCGCAGGGGCGCGAGGTAGACGCCGCTCTTTGCCTTGGCAAGCGCTTCCATCGCCTTGTGGGTCTTGCCGGAATTGGTGGGGCCGAGCAGGGCGATGAAACGGCGGCGCATGCGGCTGGCCACTTCGAACGACGCCGGGTACTCGGCCAGGTTGATGCTTTCCTTGGTGCGCGCCGCGTGGCGCTCTTCCTGTTCGCGTTCGACCGCGTGGGTCAGGCGCTGGCGGATACGCTCGAACACGTACTCCGCGGGCTCGGAAGTTTCGAGTTCGTCGAGCACGTTGAGGAAGGTGAGGGCGTCGAGCCCGACGTCGTCGGCGGCTTCGAAGATCTCTTCGACGAAATCGATGGCACTGCGGTGAAGGGCCTGCGCGGCGGCTTCGGTGACGCGCTCGTTGAGCAGCGCGCGGCGCGCCTCGCGGTCCATCTTGCGCCACTTGCTTGGCTTGGCGAGGACGCCCTGGCTCGGCACCAGCTGGTACGGCACGCGCAGGCCGGCCGTCTCGACGACGCCGGTGAAGCGCACGAACACGCGGCCTTCCATCTTGATCAGCTGCGCCCCGCGGGAATCAAGCCCCAGCTCGCGCACCAGCGAGTCGTCGTCGCCCTCGTCCGGAAGATCGGATGAAGTGGACAAATTAGCTGGTTTCATTGGGACTCCGCTGCAATCTTGGCATGATTGCCACTATAGCGCAGATGCTCGAAACGTTGCGCCAGGGGAGACTCAGGGAAGGGAAGTCGCCGGGGTCTTTATTTGACATCGTCGTGGTAGCGGGGGCCGGTGAGGCTCTGCGCGTAGCCGCGATCAGCTCCCTTCCGGCGTCACAAACTCGCCGGTCTCCTCGTCGCGGAAGAAAGCGGACCCGATCGGTGAATCGAGCAAGTGGATGAACCCATCGTCGCGGTTGAGCACCGCGCCAAGCGATACATAATGGACGTTACCTGCATCGTCCATGTACTCCGCGGACTCGTCGTTGGCGGCGATACGCCAGCCGCTATCGTCGTCGTGTTCCGGCTCCTCGCGGAGCAGGTAGCCGGCCGGCGCGCCGTCGTACAGTACGCGGCTTGTTACGAAACACCTGTCCACGTACTTACGCGCCAGGTTGTCCGGCGTATCGTGGGCGGTTTGTATGATGTGGCAGGCCGCGAACCCGACCGGGTCCCCGGCCTTCAGGTCCCTGATGTGGTACGGGTCGTTGTCGAGCCTGCCCTTGAACCTGCCCGGGGCCACGATCTCGTCGACCATCACCCACATGCGCTCGGCCGACGGTGCTTCCGGGTCGTCGCTGGTGAATTCGAAGATCAGCTTCACCGTTTCGCCAGGCGCAATGCTGTCGATGATGTCCGGGGACGGCTTGTAGAAGGTGTATTTGTATTCGGCGGCGAGGGCGTCCGCGTCTGCGAGAAACCAGGAACGGCTGTCTGTGGCCATCAGGCGCTTTCGAGTCAATAGTTCCCCGGGGCCCGCAAGGCCCCGGGAACGGGCGTCAGGCTGCGACGCCCGCGTTATGCGCCTGTACGTCCGCATGATACGAACTGCGTACCATGGCGCCCACGGCTGCGTGCACGAAGCCCATCTTGTACGCTTCTTCCTCGAACATCTTGAAGACATCCGGGTGCACGTAGCGGCGCACCGGCAGGTGCGAGTTCGACGGCGCCAGGTACTGGCCGATGGTCAGCATGTCGATGTCATGGGCGCGCATGTCGCGCATCACCTGCAGGATCTCTTCGTCGGTCTCGCCCAAACCGACCATGATGCCGGACTTGGTGACCGCGCCCGGATACATCGCCTTGAAGTCGCGCAGCAGCTGCAGCGAGTGCGCGTAGTCGGCGCCAGGGCGCGCTTCCTTGTACAGGCGCGGCACGGTTTCCAGGTTGTGGTTCATGACGTCCGGCAGGCCATCCTTGAAGATGTCCAGCGCCTTTTGCAGGCGGCCGCGGAAGTCGGGAACCAGCACCTCGATCTTGGTCGCTGGTGTCAGCGCGCGGGTCTGCCGGATGCACTCGACAAAGTGGCCGGCGCCGCCGTCGCGCAGGTCGTCGCGGTCGACCGACGTGATCACGACGTAGGTCAGGCGCAGGTCGGCGATGGTCTTGGCCAGCTTGCCCGGTTCGCTGGTGTCGAGCGGGTCAGGGCGACCGTGGCCGACGTCGCAGAACGGGCAGCGGCGGGTGCACTTGTCGCCCATGATCATGAAGGTCGCGGTGCCCTTGCCGAAGCATTCGCCGATGTTCGGGCAGCTGGCCTCTTCGCATACCGTTACCAGGTTATTGGCGCGCAGGATGTCCTTGATCTCGTAGAACCGGCTCGAGGCAGTCGCCGCCTTCACGCGGATCCAGTCCGGCTTCTTCAGGCGCTCGATTTGCTCGATCGGGACGATCTTGATCGGTATGCGCGAGGTCTTGCTAGCGCCTTTTTGCTTTTCGCTCGGGTTGTAAGCGGGGACGGTGCCGGTGTCGGTTTCGATGGTCATTTGGCTGCTTGCCCTTCACGGGCCAGGTTGATGTTATTCGGTTCGGGCTGGGCCAGCTGGCGCACCAGTTCGGCCGCCAGTTGCTGCTGCACGTCCGCCAGTGCCGCATGCACGCCCATGGTGCGCATGTCGACGGTGGCGAGGCCGGAGTAGCCGCACGGGTTAATCCATGAAAACGGCGCCAGATCCATCGCCACATTCAGCGACACGCCGTGGTAGGTGCAGCCGTTGCCGCGCACCTTGAGCCCAAGCGCGGCGATCTTGGCGCCCTTGCGCTCACCGCCCGCGATGTAGATGCCAGGCGCGCCCGCGATGCGCTCACCTTCGAGATTATACGCCTGCAGCACGTTGATGATCGCCTGCTCGATTTTGGTCACGAACTGGCGCGCGTACAGCTTGCCGCCGGGCTTGTTGCGGCGCAGGTCGACCAGCAGGTAGATGACCACCTGCCCGGGACCGTGGAAGGTGACTTCGCCGCCACGGTCGGTCTGCACCACCGGGACGTCGTGCGCGGGCACGCCGGGTCCGGCCAGCAGGTGGCCGCGGTCGGCGCCAAGGCCCAGCGTGAATACCGGCGGATGCTCGACGATCCACAATTCGTCCGGCGTGCCGGTATCGCGCGCGTCGGTAAAGGCGCGCATGGCGGCGAACACGGGTTCGTAGTCGGCGCGTCCGAGGTCGCGGATGATCGCCGGCGCGGGGCAGGTGGAGGGCATGGGGATAGTGGTTGGCGGTGTCTTTGCGGCACCGCCATTATAAGCCAGCGGCGCAATCCCGCCGGCGCTGGCCCGGGAGATGGCCTACATGACAATCTTGACCATCGGGTGCCCCGACAGGGCGCGGTACAGGTCGTCGAGCTGGGCGCGGCTGGTGGCGCGCACCGTCACGGTCAGGCCGGTGTAGTTGCCCTTGGCCGAAGGACGCTCTTCCAGGCGGCCGATGTGGAAGGTCGGGTCGAACTCGAGGACGACGTCGACGATGGTGGCAGCGAAATCGACATGCGTCGCGCCCATCACCTTGATCGGGAAGTCGCTCGGGTACTCGATGAGGGAGTCAGGGGTCGTGGTCATACAAGGTCCAGTTCAAACGCATTCAAAGGCACATTGTAGCCAATGTCCGGCGTTTCGCCAGCCGGCCAAAAAAAGAGGCCAGCGCGAGGCTGGCCTTAAACTACTTCCATTGTGGGGAAAATAGCGGAGGACAATTCAGTACCCGGAAGCCCTGCCGCCGAGTGATTCCACTGTACCGAATTGCCCCGCCTGCCGTCCCGCGAATGCGACGAAACGCCGGATTCGCGGGCCACGATGTCAAATCCGCGACCTGAGGCGAATGCCCGTCATTCAATGGAACGGCTGCCACGCCGCTGGGAGTCGTCCCGCGAGCGCCGCTCCTGCGGTACAGCCGGGCTGGCGACCTGCGGTTGCGGCGCTGGCGCTGGGGCGGCCATCGGAGCCGGAGTAGGCGGGGGCGGAGGCGGCGCCACGCGGCGCGGTTCGGCCGCGACGGGTGCAGCCTGCGGCGCAGTGGCCGGCGCTGCCTGCATCTGGCCCTGGCGAGCGCGGCGCATTTCTTCCTGCCGCCCGCGGCGCAGTTCGTCCGCCTGCATACGGCGCATCTGGTCCAGCTCACCGCGGCGTCCTTCTTCAAACTGTACGCGGCGCGCCTCTTCCATCTGGGCGCGGCGCTGTTCCTGCCACTCGCGCTGCCCCGGGGACAGCCCGGCGGGCTGCTGCGGCTGAACCGCAGCGGCGGGGGCCTGCAATTGCGGCTGGACCGCCGGCGCGTCCTGCACCTGGCGGCGCTGGCGGTACGACCGGTCATCAGGCATGCGCGGTTCGTCGCGCTGGCGGCGCAGGCGGTCGCCCTGGCGCGGCTGGGGCGCCGGCGGCGCCAGGACCGGCGCCATCCGCAACGCCAGCGGCGACACGGCGGCGCGCGGTGCGTTTGGCACCACGATCGGCGCCCGGCGGCTGAAGTGCTCGTGCGGAACGACGGTCAGGCCATGGCGGCGATGGCCGTCGCGCATGCGGCTGTCGCGCTGGCGGGCGTGGCGGTTAATGTGGCGCAGGTGGTCGTGCGATACGCGGTATCCCGGCACGTACTGTTCCGAGAAGCCGAGCGGGTACCAGCCCTGCGCAGGCGCCGAGCGCGAGTTGAACGACAGGCTCCAGCCGCTGCCGCCAACCCAGCCCACCAGCGCCGGCGCCCAGACCGGACGGCCGATATGGCGTCCCGGCGCCCAGCCCCAGCGCTGGTTGACCATCACCCAGCGGCCGTAGTGCGATGGCGCGTAGCCCCATGGCGCATGGTCGATCCAGGTCCAGCCCCATGGCGCGACCCAGGTCCAGCGGCCGTCGCGGTACGGCGCCCAGCCCGATGGCACATGGCGCGGCAGCCACAACGGACCGTATTCGCTGCTGTCGCTCCAGCTGCCGTAGCGGTCGAGTTCTTCGTAGCCGGTCATTTCGCTGGTGACGTAGCGGTCCGATACCACGCGGTCGTCCTGCTGGTCGCGCAGGCGCGCCCAGTCGTCGAAGCTGGTGCGCACGGCCATCGCGGTGACCAGGTCGCCGTGGCGCATTTCGACGCGGCGGCCGGCGCGTACCGCAAAGCTCGAACCGTCGGCTTCGACCACTGCCACGCCTTCATGCACGTCGACGACGCTGTTGTCGCGGTCGGCGTCGACGCGGATGCGGCCCGCTTCGCGCATGCGCACGCGGCCCTGCGGCGTTTCGATCGAGAAGCCGTCCAGCACTTCGGCATTGCGGATGCGGATGTTGGCGCGGCCGTAGTGCAGCAGCAGCTGCAGGGTGTCGTCGTCCAGCTCGAGCACTTCGAGCGACGAGCCGCCGTCGAGGCGCACGGCGGTCGAGCCGATGCGGATTTCGGTGCGCGCGTTCGGTTCGGTGGTGATGCGGTTGTCGGTCGTCACCGGCCAGTTGACCAGCGCCGCTTCGGGCTGGCCGCCATCCTCGGTGCTGATCGTGACCGGTCCCTGGACGAGGGACACGCGCCCGACGCGCGCAGGCGCTTCGGACTGGGCCTGGGCGAAGGCGGAGCAAGCCATCAGCGCCAGCACGGCCGCGGCTCTCATAAAGGGACTACGCATGGTGTTCTCCGGGAATTTGGAATAGGGCATCTGCCAAGTATAGAACGCGGCAGCCCTGCCGGAAGACCACAACCGTTACAAACGGTTGCAAACCGAGGCGCTCAGGCGGCGGAAGCGCCGCGCTTGACGAAGAACAGGGCGGTACCGACCATCATCATCACGGCGCCGAAGAAGCGGTTCTGCTTTTTGACGGCACGCGCATCGCGGAAGAAGCGCTGCATCGACGCGGCCAGCAAGGCGTAGCCGTGCATGACGATAGAGTCGATCACGACCATGGTGACGGCCAGGATGCCCAGCTGCGGCAGCAGCGGCGCGTCCTTCGAAATGAATTGCGGTAGCACCGCGACCATGAAGATGATCCCTTTCGGGTTGGTCGCATTGGTCAGGAAGCCGGTCAGCACGCGCTTGCCGAAGCCGGGCACGTGGGCCAGCGGCGCTGCTGCCGCGCCGGCCGGCATGATCTCCGCGCGCGAGCGCCACTGCGCCAGTCCGAGCCAGATCAGGTACAGCGCGCCGACGGTCTTGACGATGTTAAACGCCAGCTCGGACGCGAGCAGCAGCGAGCCGACGCCGGCGCCGGCGATGGCCAGCACCAGCAGCAGCCCGATTTGCAGGCCGAGCACGGTGGCGCTGGCTTTCTTCAGGCCATAGGACAGCCCGTGCGACATCGCCAGCACGGCGCCGGAACCGGGCGACACGGCGATGACGGACGCGGCAAAGACAAAGGCAATCCAGGTGGCGAAGCTCATTGGGGGGAATTCGGGGAGGGAAAAGGTGCGGCGCCACGCGGCGGCGCCCGGACTACCGGGATCGCCGCTGCGGGCACGCGGGGTGGTGCTTACTTCTTCTTCGGATTGACAGCCGACTTCAGGGTCGCGCCAGCCGAAAACTTAGGCGTCTTCGAAGCAGCGATCTTGATGGCTTCGCCGGTCGATGGATTGCGGCCTTTGCGTGCAGCGCGCTTGGCTACGGAGAAAGTGCCGAAACCGGTGATACCTACCGTGTCACCCTTTTTCAGGCGCTCGGTGATGATGTCGATGATCGTGTTGACGGCGCCGTTCGCGGCTGCGCCCGACATCTCGGTACGCTTCGCAAATTCTGCAATCAGTTCGCCTTTTTTCATACTATCCTCCGGGGTTAAAAGAGCGGGAAGATTAGCATGAATTATTGCCGTGTGTAATAAATTCTAAGGCGGCGATGCAAAAGCAAGCCCCGCTGTGACTGGCCCGCGACGCTTTTGGTGCGCTGCGGGGCGGTCCCGCTTCGGCTGGAATTGCCTAGACGACAAGTGCAGGTTCGCCGTTGGCCGCCGGGGTCAGGCGTGCCCGCAGCGCAGCATTAATCAGGGTCTGGTAGCCGGTGCCGCAGCGCTCGGACAGCGAACGGAACTCTTCCAGCACTTCGTCATCGAGGTAGATCGTGATGCGCGTTTTGCGCTTGGCCGGACGAGTGGCACGCGGTGCGGCCGTCGAGAAATCGTAGTTGGTTTGCATAGTGAACCTCGCTGGAAAGACAGGCAGCCTGTTGATGCGTCCAACTATACGAGCGGGCGCGCCCGAACATGCAGACAAAGCGACGAGTTGCAGTTTTTGCAGACTGAACTGCAAAAAACGCCGCTTGATTGGCATGCGCGGCAACCCGGCCTCGTCGGGTAAGATGTGTGTTTTAGACATTTCACGGAGCAGTCCCCATGGCAAGCAGTTTGCTGGCATTACTCGACGATATCGCGACCATCCTCGACGACGTAGCAGTCATGAGCAAAGTGGCCGCCAAGAAGACTGCCGGCGTGCTGGGCGACGACCTTGCCCTCAATGCGCAGCAGGTTTCGGGCGTCAACCCGGATCGCGAATTGCCGGTGGTGTGGGCGGTAGCCAAGGGCTCGTTCGTCAACAAGCTGATCCTGGTGCCGGCGGCGCTGGCGATCAGCGCGTTCGCGCCGTGGGCGGTGACGCCGCTCTTGATGATCGGCGGCGCGTTCCTGTGCTACGAAGGGGCCGAAAAGCTGGCCCACAAGTTCCTCCACAAGGAAGAGCAATCGGCGCATGAGCAGGAACTGGCAGCCGCCCTGGCCGACGAGTCGGTCGATATGGTGGCGCTGGAAAAGGACAAGATCAAGGGCGCCATCCGGACCGACTTTATCCTGTCGGCGGAGATCATCGTGATCTCGCTGGGCACGGTGGCCGCCGCCACGTTCAGCGAGCGCGTGATGGTCTTGAGCACCATCGCGGTGGTGATGACGATCGGCGTGTACGGCCTGGTGGCGGGTATCGTCAAGCTCGACGATGCCGGGCTGTATCTCAGCAAGAAGCAGAACGGCGCGGCGCGCAAGTTCGGCGACCTGCTGCTGCTGCTGGCGCCAAAGCTGATGAAGACGCTGTCGGTGCTGGGTACCGCGGCGATGTTCATGGTTGGCGGCAGCATCCTGATGCACGGCGTGCATTCGCTGGCCGAGATGGTCGAAGGCGCGGCAGTGGCGGCCGGCACGGTTCCGGGAATCGGCGGCGTGCTGCAGGCGATCACCCCGACGCTGATCGACCTGGTGGCGGGATTGATCGCCGGCGCTGTCGTACTGATGGTGGTGTCGCTCATCCAGCGCATGTTCAAGCGCGAGAAGGTAGCGGCGCACTAACGCGCATACGAATTCGGCGGACGCTGTCATCCCAACGGATGGAACTGGCGCACGCCCAGTGACCAGGAGATCTCATGGCAACAATACGACAGGCAAGAACCGGCGACATACCGGCCATCGGGCGCATCCTCGGGGATGCGGGGTTGCCGTTTTCCGACATCGGCGACGCGCACCTGGCTGATTTCCTGGTCGTCGAGAAGGAGGACACTGTTGTCGGCTGCGTCGGCATCGAACGCTACGGCAACGATGCCCTGCTGCGCTCGCTTGCAGTGGATGCGTCGCGCCAGGGTGTGGGCCAGGGCCGCCACCTCGTCGAGGCGATTGAAACCCACGCCCGCGAGACCGGCATCCAGTGCCTGTTCCTGCTGACAAACAGCGCGTCGGGATTCTTCGAGGATCATGGATATCGGGAGATCGCGCGCGACACCGCCCCGGACGCCTTGCGCCGCAGCACACAGTTTTCGCAACTGTGTCCTGCCAATGCCGTGTGTATGCAAAAGGCGCTGGGCCGGCACGGCGAGCTCGACCGCGCGGTTTAATCCTTTACCGGCGGGCCGCTGGGCTCAGGCCGAGTGCGCCGGCTCGGCGAGTGTCCCGGCCCTGCCCTGCAGCGTGGCCGGGTGCGCGCCGCCGCTGCGTCCGGCGTCGCATTCGGCGGCGTCCGCTGGCGCCTTATCGGTGCGCAGCAGTTCTGGACTGCGCATGCGCACCGTGTCCGACCGAATGCCGCCAATCAACCCCCACGCCGCCGCCCAACGGATGGCGCGGTCCTGCTCGGCCGGCGAGGCCGCGTCCATGGCGCGGCCGATCGCGCGGCTCATGCGCAGCATGCCGTAGCTTTTTCGGTTTTGGCGGTCGGAGAAATTCATCGTGCGGAAAATGCAGCTTTCGTATTCTTTCCAATTGTACGGCTGAGTGTCCTCAAAAATACTGGGCGCTTGTACAGCGTTGCTGCGCGGATGTGTACTGTCGATTGAAATGCATCAACGTAAAATTTGGAGAATTTTCGTGAAACATTTCCGTGCGTTTTCAAATTTATTGCGCAGCCGCAGCATTGGTGCGAAATAGCGACATTGTGAACAGCGACGGTTCGTCAACGCACAGTCCGTACGCCGTGACGACCGCTAGTGTGAATACAAGAGCGATGAGTAGCGGGTATTTTTTATGAAGCACCGACCGAAAGATCAACGCAAATTGTATGCGATGCAACGCATGGCCGAGGCGATCGGGCGCGCGATCCGGAGCGAGTCGCCGCAGGAGCAGGAACGCGCGAGACGCTGGGCTGCCGCATGGGGTGTCGTCAGCGGGATCCGCACGAGCGGGATCCGGTTGCGTCGCGATGTGCTGTTCGACAGGCGCGGCAAAAACCGGACGGGGATGGCCTGAGAGGGATCATGCGCGCGCCGCGGCAGGGACCTGCCCCGCCTGCCCGTCCTACCGCGCCGGCTTGTAGGTGCTGCGGAAGCGCGGCAGCTGCGTTTCGTCGAACGCGCACAAAATGTTCTGGTACCGCTGCGACATGATGTGGAGGTACATCACCTCATAGCTTTCGTCCGGCGAATGCAGGTCCAGGTAGTGCCGACCGTCGACCGCGCACAGGATCGGGAAGGTCGCGCGAAGCTGGTCGAAAAAGTCGGGCAGCGAGGTGCGCTGGAACACGTTCAGGCACCAGTGGTTCAGCTCCAGTACCACCACCGGACGATGGCGCTGCAATGTCGCGGCCGCGCCGCGCAGGACGTGGCCTTCAAATCCCTCGACGTCGATTTTGATGAAATCCGGCGGCGCCAGCGTCATGCTGTCGAGAACCTGGTCGAGCGTACGGATCTCGATCTGCTCATTCAGGTGATCGGCATTGGCTTTGGTCTGGTCCGAGACGAAGCCGCCCGAGCGGTTGTTCGGCGCGAAGGTAATCGTCGTGGCGGCCGCTTCGGCACCGAGACCGAAATTATGCAGCTGCACGTTGTCAACGCCGTTTGCCTGCACGTTTTCCTGCAGGTAGCGGAACGTGGTCGGCGACGGCTCAAACGCGTGCACCTGCTCCGCCATGTCGCCGAACAGGATCGCGGTGCAGCCAATGTTCGCGCCAATGTCGAGAATGACCTTGCTGCCTTCAGCCACTGTGCGGAACAGGTCCACCATGTGGGGCTCGAAGGTGCCCTTGATATGGTCCAGGTAGTTGTCGTCCGATTTGATGCGGCAATTCCTGCTGCCAATGCGCACCGCTATTTCACGTGTATCCATAAGCCTCCACCAGTCCGTAAGATGTTTTTCTGTCACAGTCTAGCAGAGGCTTCCGGCGCAAACCTTGTTTGATCGATGGTGTCAGGCGCGACGGTGCGTGGTGAAGGTGTTGTTGTCCTGCAGCGCGACGCTTCTGTTTCCTATCGGCAAATGTAGGTCCTGGCGTATGATATGAGGTTCCCTCAACGATACCCCCATGGAGACCGATATGGCACGCCAGGAAGTCACATTTGACGAAGTTACGGCGTGTGCCATCAGCTTGCAGGAAGATGGCAAGCAGGTAACCATCGACACCGTGCGCGAGAAGCTCGGCAGCGGGTCCCCGCATACGATCCACAAGCACCTGGCCGCATGGCGGGCCACGCGGGCCACGCCGGCTGAGGCGGCCAAGGCCGAGCTGCCGGAAGCCATCGTCGCAGCGTTGAGCAACTGGGCGCAGCAATTTGCCGAAGCGTCCGGCGCCGGTGCGCGCGAGGCGCTCGCGCAGTCGGACGAGGACATGGCGGCGCTGCGTACGGCGGGCGAAGAACTGGAAGCCGAGCGCGACGAATTGCTGGCCGAAGTCGACGACGTCACCGCAGCCCGCGACGAGGCCATTGCCATTGCCGCCGACCGCAGCGAGGAGATCGAGCGCCTGACGGCCGAGCTGCGCGATGCGCGCCGGATCGCCACCGATGCGCTGGTGGGCAAGGCAAAGGATCAGCTGGCGATCGACGGCAAGGACGCGCAATTAACGGACCTGCGCTCGCAGATCGAGCGCAACGTGGCATCGCTGGCGGCGGAGTCGGACGCGCGGCTCAAGGCCGAGATGGAGCTGGTGGGGGCGGTCACCGCGCGCGACAATTTCGAGGCTGAGATTAACGATTTGCGCGCGCAGCTCGACGCGGCCAAGCGCGGCGTGGCGCGGGAGAAGGAAGTGCGGCGGGCCCGGACTGGGACGACCGACTAAAGACTATTGCGGACTACCCGATCGGTTGAGCTTCCCGTAGCGGGCGGTTGCGGCCATTACGGCCTGGGCGCCCGATATCGCACGCTGCAAATCTTGCTTAGCTCGAAATTTTTCACAAAACGGTAGGCAGTGACGACGCCGCCGAGCCTGGTAACGAGGATCGGCTCGCCCATTTCCTTTAGTTCGACTTCGGCATCTCCACAGTGTGTCGCTTCATCAGATAGACCGTTTAGCGAAGGACTGTCGACTAGTCGATACGTATTGTCCCGGTAAAGGAAATACGTATCGCGAACGCAATAAGCAGTTCCGACCATTCTTGCTATACGGACGAGTTTCCCATGTTCGGCCGGCATGTTGACTTCGGAAACCGCACCGATCACGTCTTCGTATTCCAGCAAAATGCTTTTGGCCTCTTCAGCGTGACGCGCGTTTCTCCATATCGATTCTGCAGGCAATCCGCCACGCTCGACACACCCTTCATAGCTCGGGAAACACAATTCGCGTCCCCATACTTTTAATGAAGAGGACGCCTGGTTTTCGTTTGCGAGTGCCTCTTGAGCCAACGACTTGCACGATACCGACAGCGCACTCTGGGCAACGGCATCGCCGATTTGGGCAGCTGCTAAACCATAAGCGGCCATCAGGAACAGGCGCAGGGAAAATTTGTGCGACATTTAATTCAGTTATCGAAATGTACGACGAATGACCTGGACCCGCGCAGAGTTATGATTATCAAGACAGCTGAATCTGTGGAGTGCATTCAACGTTAAAAGCAAGCCCATCGTTCTTCGCAGATACGATGGGCTCATTCGTTTTAGCGCCGGGTGAGTCTTACTCGACCGTCACCGACTTGGCCAGATTACGCGGCTTGTCGACGTCGGTGCCGCGTGCCAGTGCGGTGTGGTACGCCAGCAATTGCAGCGCGCACACGTGCAGGATCGGGGACAGCTGGCCATAGTGTTCCGGCAGGCGGATCACGTGCAGGCCATCGCCCGAATTGATGCGCGAGTCGACGTCGGCGAACACATACAGCTGGCCGCCGCGGGCGCGTACTTCCTGCATGTTCGACTTCAGTTTTTCCAGCATCGCATCATTCGGGGCGATGGTAACAACCGGCATTTCATCGGTGACCAGCGCCAGTGGGCCGTGCTTCAGCTCGCCCGCTGGGTACGCTTCAGCGTGAATGTACGAAATTTCCTTCAGCTTCAGCGCGCCTTCGAGGGCGATTGGGTAGTGCAGGCCTCGGCCGAGGAACAGCGCGTTTTCCTTGCGCGCGAACTCTTCAGCCCAGGCGATGATCTGCGGCTCGAGCGCGAGCACGGCGGCGATTGCGACCGGCAGGTGGCGCATCTGCTTCAGGTAGGTCGCTTCCTGCTCTTCGCTGAGGCGGTCGTTCACTTGCGCCAGCGTCAGGGTCAGCAGGAACAGCGCGGCCAGCTGGGTGGTGAACGCTTTGGTCGAGGCAACGCCGACTTCGACGCCGGCGCGGGTGATATACGACAGTGCGCATTCACGCACCATTGCGCTGGTGGACACATTGCAGATGGTCAGCGTGTGTTCCATGCCCAGGCTGCGGGCGTGCTTGAGCGCGGCCAGCGTGTCGGCCGTCTCGCCGCTTTGCGAGATCGTCACCACCAGCGTGTTCGGGTGCGGCACGCTGTCGCGGTAGCGGTATTCGCTGGCGATTTCGACGTTGACCGGCACTTTGGCAATCGATTCGAGCCAGTACTTGGCGGTCAGGCCGGCATAGTAGCTGGTGCCGCAGGCCAGGATCAGCACGCGGTCGATCTGCTTGAATACTTTGTAGGCGTTGTCGCCGAACAGTTCCGGCATGATACCGGTGACGCCTTCGAGCGTGTCGCCAACCACGCGCGGCTGCTCGAAGATTTCCTTCTGCATGTAATGGCGGTATGGGCCGAGCTCGGCCGCGCCGGTGTGGGCGTGCACGATCTTGACTTCACGGTTGGCCGCGCGGCCTTCGCTGTCGACGATCCAGTATTTGCCGATCTGCAGGTCGACGACGTCGCCTTCTTCGAGGTAGATGATGCGGTTGGTGGTCCCGGCCAGCGCCATGGCGTCCGACGCAACGAAGTTTTCGCCTTCGCCAACGCCGAGGATCAGTGGCGAACCTTGGCGCGCGGCAACCACGCGGTGCGGCTCTTCGCGGCTGAACACGGCAATCGCGTAGGCGCCGTGCAGGCGCTTGACGGCTTGCTGGACAGTCTCGAACAGGTCGCCGTTATACATGTGGTCGACCAGGTGGGCGATCACTTCAGTGTCGGTCTGGCTCTGGAACACGTAGCCCAGGCCGGTCAGCTCGGCGCGCAGTTCGTCGTGGTTCTCGATGATGCCGTTGTGAACCAGCGCGATGCGCGCGGTTTCTTCGGTCGGCGAGAAGTGCGGGTGGGCATTGTGGGATGCCGGCGCGCCGTGCGTGGCCCAGCGGGTGTGGGCGATGCCGGTGAAGCCTTCCAGGCTGGCTTCGGCAACCTGGCTTTCCAGGTCGGCCACGCGCGAGGTGCTGCGCGAACGCTTCAGGCGGCCGTCGACGTGCAGCGCGACGCCGCAGGAATCGTAGCCGCGGTACTCAAGACGTTTCAGGCCCTCGATCAGGATGGGGGTGATGTTACGCTGCGCTACTGCTCCGACGATGCCGCACATAAAGACCTCTTTAATTTGAAAAATTATTAATGCGCCAATCCTAGAGCAGAGCTTGTGAAATAAGCTTTCTAAATCTAGGCGTTTTCGTTATATTATTTCATCCATATGAGAACGTGGACGAATATTCCATTTACGACGCGATATTGAATTTTTATTTCATAAACAATGGCAGATGACTACCAAATGGACGATCTGGATCGTCGCATCCTGAATACACTTCAGGTTGATTCTTCGCATACCAACTTCGAACTGGCCGAACTGGTGCACGTTTCGCCGCCGACCTGCCTGCGCCGGGTCAAGCAGATGACCGAGGAAGGCATCATCACGCGCCAGGTGACGCTGGTGTCTCCGGAAAAAGTCGGCGCCCGGCTGACCGCCATTGTCGAGATCACGCTCGACGTCCAGGCCGCCGAGCGTATGGACGAGTTCGAACGCCATGTCGCCGCCGAGGGGGCCGTGATGCAGTGCTACCGCGTCTCGCCCGGTCCCGATTTCGTGCTGATCGTGCAGGTGGCCGACATGCCGGCCTACCACGCGCTGGCGCACCGGCTATTCGCGGCCCATGCCAACGTGCGCAATGTAAAAACCTACTTCTCGACATTCCGCAGCAAGTTCGAAACCCGCATCGCCGTCTAAGCGCGGTTGACGCTCCGCAAATCGTTCCATGTGGAAATAGTGTCTACTGGAAACAGATGAGCTGGCGCCCTGTTGGTGCCGGCCGACGCGACGCGAGGCTGAACGATGGACGGAATTGAAAACGTAACCCACGGTGCGCCCGCTACGGCGCCGGACCTGGTGGAACTGAAGGGCGTGCAGAAGCGCCACGGACAGGGGTTGTCGGGCATGCACGTGCTGCATGACATTAACCTGACGGTCGCCCACGGCGAGATGGTGGCGATCTGCGGCGCTTGCGGCAGCGGCAAGACCAGCCTGCTCAACATCATTGGCATGCTCGACACGGCCAGCGAAGGCAGCATGCTCATGGCGCGCCTGGTGGTTTCCAAGATGTCCGACCAGGCCAGATCCGACCTGCGCGCGGAAATGGTCGGCTTCGTGTTCCAGTCGTTCAGCCTGATTCCGGTGATGACCGCGCACGAAAACGTGCTGCTGCCCCTGATGCTGCGCGGCCACCTCGACGAAGCCGCGCTGGAGCAAGCCGAGCAGCGCGCTGCCGACCTGCTGTCGCGGCTGGGGCTGGCGACCCAGATGCGCCACTATCCCGGCCGCCTCGACCCCAGCCAGAGCCAGCGCGTGGCGATCGCGCGCGCGCTGGTCACGCATCCGCGGCTGGTGGTTGCCGACGAGCCCACCTCGCGCCTCGACAACGGCTGCGTGCGCCTGGTACTGGACCTGTTTGCGCGCTATCAATATGAACACGGCACCGCGTTCGTCTTGTCGACACGCGACCAGCGCCAGTACAGCCGCGTCGGCCGCACGCTGCAGCTCACTGAGGGCCGGCTCGCGGCCACGCCCAACGAAGCGCGCCGCCGCCCGCTCAGGGTGCAGGTATGAGTCCGCAGCGGCTGGCCCTGCGCAACGTCCTGCTGGGGCGGCCGCGCACCGTGCTGGCCGTGCTGGTCATCGCTGCCAGCCTGTGCGCGCTGGACTTGTTTGCCGGGCATGTCGCCAGCAATCGCGCCCGCCTGGAATACCGCGCCGTCATTGGCGAGCGGCTCGGGCACCTGGCGATCCAGCGTCCGCGCGCCCGGACAACCGAGGGCGCGCCTATGTTCGACCGCGAGGAAGCGGGGCGCATCCGCCGCATCGTCGAAGCCAGGCCCGGGGTTGCGCTCGTGCTTCCCCAGATGAGCCTGTCGGGAATGGCCTCCGCCGGCGAGCGCTCGGCGCTATTCCATGGAGAAGGTATCGATGCGGAAGGCCCGGCCGATGCCCCGGGCAAGCTGAACGCGTCGGTACGCAACGGAATCGCGGTCAGCATCGGCCAGGCCCGCTCCCTCGGGCTGCGCAACGGCAGCAACGTCACCCTCAATGGCGCTGCCGCTGACCGGCAAGGCAAACCGTTGAGCGCGGAAGTGGTCGACATCTTCAGCACGGCCGGGCTCAGTTCCGACGCGCGTTCCGTCCTCATGCCGTTCGAACTGGCGCAAACCCTGCTCGACACGCAGCGCACCGAGCGGCTGGTGGTTTTCCTGAGCGATCCCGACCATCTGGAAGAGCAGCGCGACGAACTGCGCAGCGCGCTGCGGCAGGGCGGCGTGGCGGCCGAGGTCCGGACCTGGAAGGAGCAATCGCCCTCCTTCATCGTGGAAGACAAGACCTCCACGCTCTCGCTCGACAGCGTGGCCGGTATGGCGTTCGCCGTGCTCGCCGCGGCGATTGCCGCCACGATCTCGATGAACGCGTTCGAGCGGCGGCGCGAGGTCGGCACGCTGCGCGCGCTGGGCATGCGCAACGTGTCGGTATTCCTGATGTTTGCCGCCGAAGCGTTGTGGATGACGGCGATTGGCGTGGTCATCAGCCTGGTCGCGAGCGGACTGATCGCGTGGGTCGTGAACCGGGCGGCCTTGTCGTACACCGCCCACCACGCGTTGCGGCCGGCGCCGATGCTGGTCGAGCTTGACGTGGGCCGGATGGCGATGGCGATAGTGACGGCGATGGCGGTAGCCCTAATGGCGGCGTTGATTCCCGCCTTCAAAGCCGCCCGCGGTGGCATCGCCGAGGCCCTGGCCTAATTCGGGGTCAGACCACCATATTCCGGAACATTTCCGAAAAGGGCGGTCCGACCCCAAGGTTCCGAGGGTGACCAAATCAATTGATAAAAACGGTGGTCTGACCCCGAAGTTCTAAAATCGGGGTCTGCGTGACCCGGTCTGTCCCCGATTTTGGAATTATTTCTTGGCCTTGACCGGGCGCTTCCATCCTTCGATCGTGATCTGCTTCGCGCGCGAGATCGTCAGTTGGCCGGCCGGGGCGTCTTTCGACAAGGTCGTGCCCGCTCCCAGCGTGGCGCCTGCGCCCACCGTCACCGGCGCGATCAGCTGGCTGTCGCTGCCAATGAAGGCGTCGTCACCGATGACAGTGCGGAACTTGTTGGCGCCGTCGTAGTTGCAGGTGATCGTGCCCGCACCGATGTTGACCCGCGAACCGACCGTCGCATCGCCGACGTACGCGAGGTGGTTGGCCTTGCTGTGCGCTGCGATCTGGCTGTTCTTGATTTCGACGAAGTTGCCGATGTGGACGTCTTCGGCCAGCTCGGTCCCGGGACGCAGCCGCGCGTACGGCCCGATCTGCGACTTCGCACCCACCACCGCATCCTCAATATGGCAGAACGGCTTGATCTGGGCGCCGGCGGCGATCTTCGCGTTGACCAGCACGCTGTGCGCGCCGACCGTCACGCCATCGGCCAATTCCACGCGGCCTTCGAACACGCAGCCGACATCGATCGTGACGTCGCGCCCGCACACCAGCTCGCCACGGATGTCGATCCGCGACGGGTCCATCAAGGTCACGCCCTTTTCCAGCAGCGTGTTGGCGATGTTGAGCTGGTGACGGCGCTCGAGCTCGGCCAGTTGCACCTTGCTGTTGACGCCGGCAACTTCCCACTCGCCCGACGGCTGCGCCGACACGACCGGCACCCCATCGGCAACCGCGCGCGCGACGATGTCGGTCAGGTAGTACTCGCCCTGGGCATTGTTGTTCTGGAGCGAAGACAGCCACTGCTTCAGGTGGCGCGTCGGCACCACCATGATGCCGCTGTTGATTTCGCGAATCGCCCGCTCTTCCGCGCTGGCATCCTTTTCTTCGACGATGCGCACGATGTTGCCGCCTTCGCGGACGATGCGGCCGAGCCCGAACGGGTTGGCTTGCTCGACCGTCAGGATCGCCAGCTTGTCCGTGCCGGCAGCCTCGACCAGGCGCTTGAGCGAGTCGAGCGTCGTCAGCGGAACGTCGCCGTACAGCACCAGAGTCGGCGCATCTTCGTCGATCTGGGGCAGGGCCTGCATGACGGCGTGGCCGGTACCGAGCTGCGGTTCTTGCAGCGCGGTATCGATGTTGGCGTGGGTGCCGTTATTCTGCCTGGCGACCATCTCGGGCACCGCTGCGCCGCCGTGTCCGTAAATCACGCATAATTTGCTCGGCGACAGCCCGCGCGCGGTATCGATCACGTGCGCAAGAAGCGGCTTGCCAGCCAGCGGGTGAAGTACTTTCGGGAGCGCGGATTGCATCCGTTTGCCCATGCCAGCGGCGAGAATCACTACATTCATGTGCGGTTGTCTAGAAAAGTTGAAAAGATGAAAAAGTTTAACACGCAAGAGTCAGTATTTAACCGGATTCGATTGCTGTGCATGATCGCAATCATGGTGACTGTGGCCGCCTGCAGCAGCATCAAATTTACCTATAACAACGGCGATACCTTGCTGTATTACTGGCTGAACGCGTATGTCGATATCGATACCGATCAGTCGGACTGGGTCAAGAAGGATATCGACGACCTGTTCCAGTGGCACCGTTCCACCCAGCTGAAAGATTACGTCCAGTTGCTGGAAAAGGGTCAGCGCCAGCTGGCAGGCAACATCACCCAGGCCGACCTGCTCGCCAACTACCGCGAAGTGCGCGCGCGTTCCGAGAAGCTGGCCTACAAGGCGGTGCCTGACCTGGCCGACCTGGCGCTGTCGCTCAAGCCCGACCAGATCGAGACACTGGAAAAAAAGTTCGCGTCGAACAATGAAAAGTACCGCAAAAAGTTCCTGCGCGGCGACGCGGAAGAGCGCAACAAGGTGCGCTACAAGAAGGCCATGGAGCAGTTCGACCTGTGGTTCGGCAATTTCAGCCGCGACCAGGAGGCGGCACTGCGCAAGGCTTCGGACGCGCGCCCGCTCGACAACGAGATCTGGCTGGAGGAGCGCATGCGCCGCCAGCAGATGATCCTGGCCACCCTGCGCAAGATCCAAAGCCAGAAACTGAACCGCGAAGCCACCATTCCGCTGGTGCAAAACCTGGTGCGCGATTTCTTCACCCGCATGGATTCGCCGGAACGCAAATCCTTCTATGACGCGTCGGTCGACGGCACCACCAAGATGGTCATGACCGCCATCCGGATCGCCACGCCGGAACAGAAGGCCCACGCGCAAAAGCGCATGCAAGGCTGGATCGACGACTTCAAGGCGCTGGCCGCCAACAAGAAGTAGGGCGGCAGGGGCGTGGTATAGTCGCGCCGCTTCAATTCCACCCACCACGCCATGCCGAAAAAACCTGCCAAACCCGCCAAAGTCCCAGTCCACCGCGCCCCGCCGCCACAGCAGGTGCGCATCATCGGCGGCGAATGGAAACGCACTCCCTTGCCCGTCCTCGACGCGCTGGGTTTGCGCCCGACCCCCGACCGCGTGCGCGAAACGGTGTTCAACTGGATCACCCATTTGCGCGGCGGCGACTGGAGCGACGTGTCCGTGCTCGACCTGTTCGCCGGCAGCGGCGCCCTCGGTTTCGAGGCTGCCAGCCGTGGCGCCCGTTCCGTTTTGATGCTCGACAGCCACACGCCGGTCGTGCGCCAGCTGGAAGCCGTCAAGGAGAAACTCAAGGCCAGCGCGGTGACGGTCATGCGTGGCGATGCCTTCGTTGCGGCGCAGGGCATGGCCCAGCGCGGCCAGCGTTTCGACCTGGTGTTCCTCGACCCGCCGTACGGCCAGGATTTCCTCGCCAAAGCCTTGCCCCTCTGCGCAAGCTTGCTGAACGAAGGCGGGCTGGTGTACGCGGAAGCGGGCGAACCCTTGCCTTTCGCGCAGGAAGACGGCGAGGCGCCGGACTGGCTGGCGCCGTGGGAGCAGGTGCGCGCTGACAAAGCGGGCATCGTGTTCTATCATTTGCTCAAACTGCACGAATAGTTGGCGTAAAAGCCACACGCGGGTGCTTATCCACAGGGTTGATGACCCAACAAGGGTAGGTGCGCGGAATTCAGGCATAATGCGCGTTTAATTGGTGCATCGCAGGGGAGCCGAAATGGTTGTAGCCGTCTATCCGGGAACGTTCGATCCGCTCACGCGCGGACATGAAGATTTGGTGCGCCGCGCATCGGGTCTGTTCGACGGCCTGGTCGTGGGCGTGGCCGATAGCAAGAACAAGAAACCGTTCTTCTCCCTCGAGGAGCGCCTCGAAATCGCCAACGAAGTGCTGGGCCATTATCCGAACGTGCGGGTCGAGAGCTTTTCCGGCCTGCTGAAGGATTTCGTGCGCAAGCATGATGCGCGCGTCATCGTGCGCGGCCTGCGCGCCGTGTCCGACTTCGAGTACGAGTTCCAGATGGCCGGCATGAACCGCTACCTGCTGCCGGACGTCGAAACCATGTTCCTGACGCCTTCGGACCAGTATCAGTTTATCTCCGGCACCATCGTGCGCGAAATCGCCATGCTGGGCGGCGATGTCTCGAAGTTCGTGTTCCCGTCGGTCGACCGCTGGTTGCAGAAAAAAATCGCCACAATGGCGCCGCCGACGGCTTAAGCAAAGCAGCAATATGGCCTTACTCATTACCGACGATTGCATTAACTGCGACGTCTGCGAGCCGGAATGCCCCAACGAGGCGATCTCGATGGGCCCGGACTTCTACGTGATCGATCCCAACAAGTGCACCGAGTGCGTCGGCCATTTCGATGAGCCGCAATGCCAGCAGGTGTGCCCGGTCGCGTGCATTCCGTTCAATCCAGCCTGGCGCGAAACGCAGGACGAACTGATGGCCAAATACGAGCGCCTGACTGCCACTAAAGCCGCGTAAGCGCTTACTGCCTCACTCGGCAAGCTCCCACTTGCCGCTTTTTTCATCCTTCCGGTATTTCTTTTTCACCGCGCTCCAGGCAACCTTGTGCGCGGTTTCCTCACGTCCCTCGGCGCCGCGTTCCTTGTACTCGTCGAACGCGCTGTTGAACGCTTCCTTGTAGATTTCCTGCGCATGCTTAGGGACGTTGTCGCGCACGCTCTCAGGCAGGTCAGCTATCGATTTGTAAGGCATCCTGGTTCCTCCTTTTTACTGATAGTTTGCCAAAAGCGCGGCGCCGGCGGCGCACGGGTTTGCCGCTTTGCAGCATGGAAATAGTGGGCAAGATTTAATTTCTTTATGTTAATGAATGGTATATTTGTTATTAAAAAATAAGCACGCCCATTCTTTTCGTGAGCCCAGGGACAATGAAAATCAGAGATATGAGTATCGGCCAGCGCCTGGCCATTGGATTCGGCATTGTGATCGTCTTGCTGGTCATGCTGGCAGGCCTGTCCTACCAGCAGATAGGCAGCCTGAACAAAGAGGTAGCGTCCATGATGCAGCAGCGCTATGCGGCAGCTGGAGAGGCAAACCAGGTCACCGCGGACGCCATCGAAACGGCCAGCAAGGAGGCCATGATGGCAAAGGCCGGCGCCGCCGCCGTTAGAGCCAGCAGCCGCACCCAGTTCCTGATCCTGATGCTGGCGGCGGCGGCATGCGCCATTTCCATCGGCATCGCGGTCATCACCACCCGGGGCATTACCGGGCCGCTCGGTTATGCGGTGAAAGTGGCGCGCCGCGTTGCCGAGGGCGACCTGACCAGCGTAATCAATGTCAACAGCCGCGACGAGATGGGCCAGATGCTCGAAGCGCTGAAGCACATGAATGCGAGCCTGATCAATATTGTGGGCGATGTGCGCCTTGGTACTGAATCAATTTCCTCGGCTTCCGGTCAAATCGCCAATGGCAACCTCGACCTGTCGGCGCGCACCGAGCAGCAGGCCGCGTCGCTGGGCCAGACCTCGGGCGCGATGCGCGCGCTCACCGATACCGTGCAGCAAAACGCCGACAACGCCCGCCAGGCCAACCAGCTCGCCGCCAAGGCGTCGGAAGTGGCGGTGCGCGGCGGCGCGGTCGTGTCAAACGTGGTGCTGACCATGGGCTCGATCACGGAATCGTCGAAGAAGATCGTCGACATCATTGCCGTCATCGACGGCATCGCGTTCCAGACCAACATCCTGGCCCTGAACGCCGCCGTCGAGGCCGCGCGTGCCGGGGAGCAGGGCCGCGGCTTTGCCGTGGTGGCGTCGGAGGTGCGCAGCCTGGCGCAGCGATCCGCGGCGGCAGCGCAGGAAATCAAGGCGCTGATCGGCGATTCGGTGGACAAGGTGGACGCGGGCAGCCGCCTGGTGGACGAAGCCGGCCAGACCATGGAGCTGATCGTCACGTCGATCAAGCAGGTGGCTGATATCATGGGCGAAAT
>DASWSX010000272.1:0-2860 GCA_036402435.1 Telluria sp.
GTGCAGATCCAGCGCATGGGCGCGGAGGACGTGACGCTGGTGTACCGGCGCGGCCCGGAGTCGATGAGCGCGACCCACCACGAGCAGGAGATCGCCAAGGCCAACTATGTGCGCATCAAGACCTGGGCGGCGCCGGACGCCGTGCTCCTCGGCGATGACGGCCGCGTGCGCGGCATGCGCTTCGAACGCACGCGCATGGAAGGCGGCAAGCTGATTGGTACCAGCGCCTTCCTTGAGATCGCGGCCGACGCCGTGTTCAAGGCCATCGGCCAAAGCATGGAGCCGGCGGCGCTGTCGGACCAGATGGCGCAGCAGCTGGCGCGCGACGGCGACAAAATCCGCGTCGATCCGCTGTTCCGCACATCCGTGCCCGGCGTGTACGCCGGCGGGGACTGTGTCGCACCGGGACAGGACCTGACAGTCCAGGCGGTCCAGCACGGAAAGCTCGCGGCAATCGTGATCCACAACGACATCCAATCCCGACTGGAGGCAGCATAATGGCTGACCTGAGCATCGAATTTTGCGGCATCAAGTCTCCGAACCCGTTCTGGCTGGCCTCCGCGCCGCCAACCGACAAGGCTTACAACGTCGTGCGCGCCTTCGAGGCAGGATGGGGCGGCGTGGTGTGGAAGACGCTGGGCGAAGATCCGGCGGCAGTCAACGTGTCGTCGCGCTATTCCGCGCACTACGGGAAGAACCGCGAAGTCCTCGGCTTCAACAACATTGAGCTGATCACCGACCGCAGCCTCGAAATCAACCTGCGCGAAATCACGCAGGTAAAAAAGGACTGGCCGGACCGCGCGATGATCGTCTCGCTGATGCTGCCTTGCGAGGAATACTACTGGGCCGATATCCTGCCGAAGATCGAGGCGACCGGCGCGGACGGCATCGAGCTTAATTTCGGCTGTCCGCACGGGATGCCTGAACGCGGCATGGGCGCGGCCGTCGGCCAGGTGCCGGAATACGTCGAGATGGTGACGCGCTGGTGCAAGCAGCACACGCGCCTGCCAGTCATCGTCAAGCTGACGCCGAACATCACCGACGTGCGCAAGCCGGCACGCGCTGCCAAGGCGGGCGGCGCCGATGCGGTGTCGCTGATTAACACGATCAATTCAATCACCCACCTTGACCTTGACCGCATGATCGCATTCCCGATTGTGGGCAATGCGAGTACCCACGGTGGCTACTGCGGTTCGGCGGTCAAACCGATTGCGCTGAACATGGTCGCCGAAATCGCGCGCGACCCGGAAACGCACGGCCTGCCGATTTCCGGCATCGGCGGCATCGGCAACTGGCGCGATGCCGCGGAATTCATCGCGCTTGGCGCCGGCTCGGTACAGGTCTGCACGGCGGCGATGCTGCACGGTTTTAGCATAGTCAGAGAGATGAAGGACGGCCTGTCACGCTGGATGGACGAGAAGGGCTACGCCAACATCGCCGCATTCTCCGGCAAGGCGGTGCCGAATACGACCGACTGGAAGTATCTGGACATGAACTACGCGGTGATCGCACAAATCGACCAGGACAAGTGCATCAAGTGCGGCAAGTGCTTTGTCGCCTGCGAGGATACGTCGCACCAGGCGATTGCGCGGCTGGTCAGCGAGACCGAGGAGCGCACGTACGAGGTGATCAAGGAGGAGTGCGTGGGTTGTAACCTGTGCGAGATTACCTGTCCGGTCGAGGCGTGCATCACCATGGTGCCGCAGCAGACTGGCAAGCCGTACATGAACTGGACGCAGGATCCGAGGAATCCGAGGGCGGAAGTGGTTGCGGAAGCGCCTGAGCGCGTACTGATCTAGCCGACGTTTTGGCTGTCAATATGCTATCGGTTTGCGTTAAACTGACCCAGCATTTTTGCCTCGACTAAAACGGAGAAAAACACTGTGAGCAAAGACCTGTCAGCGAACACGCAGCTTTGGAACGAAGACCTCGCGCCGACCACCGAGGCCCAGCGCACCTGGCGCTGGTACCACTTTGCGGCGCTGTGGGTCGGGATGGTGATGTGCATCCCCGCGTACACCCTGTCGGCGACGCTGATCGAAAGCGGCATGTCCGGCTACCAGGCCGTTATCACTGTGTTCCTTGCCAACGCCATCGTCCTGATCCCGATGCTGCTGATCGGCCATGCCGGCACCAAGTACGGTATCCCGTACGCGGTACTGGCACGGTCATCGTTCGGCACCTCCGGCGCCAAGCTGCCGGCGCTGATGCGCGCGATTGTCGCCTGTGGCTGGTACGGCATCCAGACCTGGTTCGGCGGCAGCATGATCTACACGCTGCTCGGGGTGATGATCGGTAAGCCAATCGGCGGCGATCCGATCGCGGGACTCGGCATCAACGCCGCCCAGCTGGCCTGCTTCCTCGGCTTCTGGCTAATCCAGTTGTACTACGTCGTGCACGGCATCGACTCGATCCGCAAGCTCGAAACCTACACCGCGCCGCTCAAGATCCTGATCTGTTTCGTCCTGCTTGGCTGGGTGTACAACAAGGCAGGCGGCTTCGGTCCGCTGCTTGACCAGCCGTCGCAGTTCGTCGAAGGCGGCAAAAAGGCCGGCCAGTTCTGGAGCACCTTCTGGCCATCCCTGACCGCGATGGTCGGCTTCTGGGCCACGCTGGCGCTGAACATCCCTGACTTCACGCGCTTCGCCCGGACCCAGCGCGACCAGGTGATCGGCCAGGCCGTTGGCCTGCCTTTGCCAATGGGCCTGCTGGCTGCGCTGGCGGTGATCGTCACCTCGGCCACGGTCGTCTTGTACGGCAAAGCACTGTGGGACCCGGTCGACCTGGCCAGCCGCATGACGGGCATCGCCGTGCTGATCGCGCTGATCGTGCTGCTGGTCGATACCGTCAGCGTCAACCT
>DASWSX010000273.1:0-2907 GCA_036402435.1 Telluria sp.
ACGGCAAGTTCGGCGAAGGCGAGTAATGCGCGAACGCGCACCGACCCGCTTCCACACAGGACCGCCAATGGCATCGTTCACGCTGCATGGCATTCCGGTTTCGCGCGGCATTTCGATCGGCCGCGCGCACCTGCTCACGCCGGCCGCGCTCGACGTCAAGCATTATCTCGTGCCCGAAGAACAGCTCGAAGCGGAGGTGCGCCGCCTGCAGGATGCGATCAACGAGGTGCACCGCGGCCTGCAGGCCCTGTGGACCGACCTGCCGAAGGACGCGCCGACTGAGTTGGGCGCCTTCATCGACGTGCACGCGCTGATTTTGTCGGACCCGATGATTTCCGAAGCGCCGCTCGATATCATCCGCACCCGCCACTACAACGCCGAATGGGCGCTGGTCACGCAGATCGACGAGCTGTCGGCGCAGTTCGACGAGATCGAAGACGCTTACCTGCGCGAGCGCAAGGCCGACATCCAGCAGGTCGCCGAGCGCGTGCTGAAGGTGCTGATGGGGACCGCGCAGCTGACGCCACCGCGCTCGGTGACCCATGCTGACGACTACCAGCCGCAGATGATCGTCGTCGCGCACGACATCTCCCCGGCCGACATGCTGCAATTCCGCGACCGTTCGTTCATCGGCTTCGTCACCGATGTCGGCGGCCAGAACTCGCATACCGCGATTGTCGCGCGCAGCCTGGACATCCCGGCGGCGGTCGGCATGTCGCAGGCCTCGCAGCTGATCGAACAGGACGACTGGGTGATCATCGACGGCGACGCCGGCGTTGTGATCGCCAACCCGAGCGCGCTGGTGCTCGACCAGTACCGCGAACGCCAGGCCGCGCAGGTCCGCGCGCGCAAGAAACTGCTCAAACTGAAGAAGACGCCGGCAATCACGCGCGACGGCGTGCAGGTAGCGCTGCTGGCCAATATCGAACTGCCCGATGACTGCCCGGGCGCGCTCGATTCGGGCGCCGAGGGCGTCGGCCTGTTCCGCTCCGAGTTTTTGTTCATGGGCCGCGCCGGCCATCCGCACAAGATCCCGGGCGAGGACGAGCAGTTCGAGCAGTACCGCAAGGCGGTGCTTGCGATGAAGGGCCGTCCCGTCACCATCCGCACGCTCGACATCGGCGCCGACAAGCCGCTCGACCCGACCGAACACAATGCCCTTAATCCGGCGCTGGGCCTGCGCGCAATCCGCTACTGCCTGGCCGAGCCGCAGCTGTTCCTGACCCAGCTGCGCGCGATCCTGCGCGCTTCCGCCTTCGGCAAAGTGCGCATCCTGATCCCGATGCTGGCGCACGCGTTCGAGATCGACCAGTCGCTGCTGATGATCGAACAGGCCAAGGCGCAGCTGCGTGAAGCAGGGCACAAGTACGACCCGGCGGTTGAAGTGGGCGCGATGATCGAGATTCCGGCGGCGGCCCTGTCGCTGCCGATGTTCGTCAAGCGCATGAACTTCCTGTCCATCGGCACCAATGACCTGATCCAGTACACGCTGGCGATCGACCGCGTCGACTACGAAGTGGCGCACCTGTACAACCCGCTGCATCCGGCCATCCTCCAGCTGATCGCGATGACCATCACGGCCGGCCAGAAGGCTGGGATCGACGTGGCGGTGTGCGGCGAGATGGCGGGCGACACCAAGCTTACCCGGCTGCTGCTGGGGATGGGGCTGCGCGAGTTCTCGATGCATCCGGCCCAGCTGCTGTCGGTCAAGCAGGAGATCCTCAACTGCGACATGGCGAAGCTTGCCACGCACACCCGCAAAATCCTGCGCACTACCGAACCGGCCGCGATCAGCGAAGCGGTCGAGCAGTTGCAGGCAATCTGAAACACCCACAAAAAAGTCTCATGCAATCCATTGGAATAGTCTCGCCCAGTTCGATGCAGTTCACCGAACCGCTGGCGCTGAAAAGCGGCGCTCAGATCGGCGGCTATACGCTCGTCTACGAAACCTACGGCACGCTCAACGCCGACCGTTCGAACGCGGTGCTGGTTTGCCACGCGCTGAACGCATCGCATCACGTGGCCGGCACCTACGCCGACCAGCCCAAGAGCACCGGCTGGTGGGACAACATGGTCGGTCCCGGCAAGCCGGTCGATACCAACCGCTTCTTCGTCATCGGCGTGAACAACCTCGGTTCCTGTTTCGGTTCGACCGGGCCGATGCACAACAACCCTGCCACCGGCAAGCCATACGGCGCGTCGTTCCCGGTTGTGACGGTGGAAGACTGGGTGGCCGCCCAGGCGCGCCTGGCCGACGCCCTCGGCATCGAACAGTTCGCCGCGGTGATGGGCGGATCGCTCGGCGGCATGCAGGCGCTCGCGTGGAGCATGATGTACCCGGACCGTCTGCGCCACTGCGTGGTGATCGCGTCGACGCCAAAGCTGTCGGCGCAAAACATCGCGTTCAACGATGTCGCGCGGCAGGCCATCCTTACCGATCCTGACTATCGCGGCGGCGACTTCTATGCGCATGGCGTGGTGCCTAAGAACGGGCTGAAGGTGGCGCGCATGGTCGGCCACATTACCTATTTGTCGAACGACGACATGGCCGAGAAGTTCGGCCGCAAGCTGCGCAACGCAGCCGAGAGCAATGAGTACAAGTTCGACTTCGGCGTCGACTTCGAAATCGAATCGTACCTGCGCTACCAGGGCGACAAGTTCTCCGAATACTTCGACGCGAACACCTACCTCCTGATCACCAAGGCGCTCGATTACTTCGATCCGGCGCGCGACTTTGGTGGCGACTTGTCCAAGGCGCTGGCCGGCACAAGTGCCGATTTTTTCCTTGCGTCGTTCACCACCGACTGGCGCTTCTCGCCGGAGCGCAGCCGCGAGATCGTCGAGGCCTTGCTGTGTAACCGCCGCCGCGTGACATACGCGGAGATCGACGCGCCGCACGGCCACGAT
>DASWSX010000274.1:0-4076 GCA_036402435.1 Telluria sp.
CTAATTTCCCTTGGGCAGGATCTTAACGGGGTAGGAGTCAGCTGAGCAGTACTGTAACAAACGGAAACATTTGTGAGGAAATGTTAGTTTTTGCACAAAATTGCATGCTCGATGGCGCCAAATGCAGGAAGTTGCGGACGCGTCGCGCCGCACAGGTCGGCGCTGGGATGGGTGACTTTGTTCGTGCGTCGGGGAATGTCGCCGGCCCAGGAAAGCGCCGCAACCGAAGCACCGGCAAACAGGTCGCGCACCGGATGCCGGCCGGCGTACAGCGAAGTGATGCTGGTTTCTATGTTGTCATTGAGGCGCAATACGCCGTCCTCGCGGCTGCGTATGGCTCCATCGACCAGGTTGCCCTCGACGTCTGCACTACTGGCCGCAAAGCGCACCACTACCCCGCCGGTGTCGAGCAAGGTGTTATGGCTGATCTCGCTGCGCGCGGCCCGGTTCAGGTAGATGCCCTCGTCTGAACATGATGCAATCAGGTTGGCGCGGATCACGCTGTCGTCTTGCTCGGTGATGCACTGGCCGTCGCGGCAATACCGTTTGCCGGTACCGCCGCCTCCCAGCGACAGGCCGACCCGCTGGCCGCGCCCTCGGAGCTTGTGCTCGCAGACGACGATGTTTTGCTCGAACACGTTGTGCGAACCGCCCCCCTTGGCGTATCCGCCATAACTTATGCGGTCGCCGCCGCCTTTGATGAAGTCGGTGATCAGATTGCCGCGTATAGTCCAGTGGCTAACGGTGACCAGGTCGATTGGCGTCACCGGCGAGGCGGTCTGACGAATCGCTGAATTGGTGATGGTGTTGCCGACAATGGCGCCGTGGTCGGGAAAACGCCCCTTGACGGCATTAACCTTGAAATGCGCGTTGAAATCGGTGATGGTGTTGTTGCGCGCGCTGAAGTGGTGCGCATTGCCAGTCACGTGGAACGCGTGGTCGCAGGCGTACTGCGCGCGGCAGACGCCGCGGATCCGCAGGTTCTCGAACGCCCAGTATGGCGCGGTGACGTTAAACCCGACCCCGCTGTTGATCGCGATCTCCACCGTGCCGGGGCGCGCTGCACGCACCACAATCGGGTGGGCCTCGGTGCCGGGACGCATGGCCTGCAGCTCGCCGTGCCTGAACACGTAGACGCCTGGCGCGAAGGTGATAGCGTCGCCTGGCAGTGCATTGCGGACCGCCAGGCGCGCCTCGGCGCTGTTTGTCACCGGCACTACGCGCAGCGCCAGCGGCAGCGCGGCAGGCGCTGCGCCCGGCCGCAGCGAGTACAGGCGTTCATCGGTCACATACGGGCTGCCGCGATCGAGCGACAGCAAGGATTGCTGCATCCAACTGCCGGTTTTTTCAATCAAGGGATTGTGGCCCGAGCTGCGCTTCGCGACGTACGGCGCCAGCGCGCGCGGCGTGATGCCGCGACTGTCGAGGAACCAGGCAGCGCCAGCCCATGCCGCTGCCAGCGAGCCCGCCGCCACCAAGGTCAGCACCAGCAGCGGCTTCAAGCGCCGCTTGCCGGCACGCTGTTCAGGCACCGGTCTTTACCCCGTGGCGGCTCATCAGGTCATACATGGTCGGGCGGCTGATCCCGAGCAGTTCGGAAGCCTTGACGATGTTTCCGTCCACGCGCGCCAGCGCCTTGACGATGGCTTTGTGCTCGGCCTCGTCGCGAACCTGGCGCAGGTTCAGCGGCTCGTCCGGCAGCGCGGCGCCCGACAGGCCCAGGTCCTCTGCCATGATGTGCGGTCCGTCTGCCATGATCACCGCGCGCTTGATGCAGTTTTCCATCTCGCGCACATTGCCCGGCCACTGGTAGCTTTCAATGGCGTCCATGGCCTCGCTGCTGAAGTGCAGGCCGCCGCGCGATTCGGCGGCGCTGAACTTGTTCTTGAAGTGGTGCGCCAGCAGCGCCGCGTCGCCCACCCGCGCGCGCAGCGGCGGAATGGTGACGACAATCTCGGACAGGCGGTAGTACAAGTCTTCGCGGAAGCGGCCGGTGGTGGCCAGTTCCTTCAGGTTCTGGTGCGTCGCGCAGACGATGCGCACGTCGACCGGTATCTCTTCATGGCCGCCGACGCGCTCGATCACCCGCTCCTGCAGGAAGCGCAGCAGCTTGGCCTGCAGCGACATCGGCAGGTCGCCCACTTCGTCAAGGAAGAAGGTGCCGCCGTGGGCCAGTTCGACCTTGCCCTTGGTCTGCTTGGCCGCGCCGGTGAACGCGCCTTTTTCGTAGCCAAACAGCTCGCTCTCGAGCAGGTTTTCGGGAATCGCCGCGCAGTTGATCGCCATGAAGCGGTTGTTCGCGCGCGGCGACAGGTTGTGCAGCGCGCGCGCCAGCACTTCCTTGCCGGTGCCGCTCTCGCCCAGCACCATCACCGAGGCCGACGTTGGCGCGACCTTCTCGAGGTTGCGGCATACCTTCATCATGCCGGCGTCGCGCGTGATGATGCCGGCGGTCGGCGAGTCGGCCTGCGACTGCTGCATGCGGCGGTTTTCCTGCTGCAGCGCGTGCAGGAAGTAGGCGCGCTGCAGCACCAGGCCAAGCACCTCCTGGTCGCACGGCTTCTGGTGGAAGTCGTAGGCGCCCATGGCGATCGCCTTCACCGCATTTTCATGGTCCTGGTTGCCGGTCAGGACAATCACGCGCGTCTCCGGCGCCAGCGCCAGGATCTGCTGCAAGGTGGCCAGGCCTTCGGTGGCGCCGTCCGGGTCGGGCGGCAGCCCGAGGTCCATCGTCACCACCGCCGGTTCGTGGCGGCGGATCTGCGCCAGCGCGCTTTCACGGTCGCCCGCCACCACCACGTCATAGTTGTCGAAGCTCCAGCGCAGCTGCTTTTGCAGCCCCGGGTCGTCTTCGATGATTAACAGCTTTTGTTTGGTCTGGGTCACAACAATCCTCTTGCCTTACGCGGCGATGTCGATGCTTGCCGCTTCAACGCGGTACAGCGGCAGCAGTATCTTGAAAGTGGTTCCGCCAGGCTGGCTACTCGCTACATGCAGCTTGCCGCCCAGTTCGGAGATGTATTCGCGGCTTTCGAACACGCCGATGCCCATGCCGGCCGACTTGGTCGACTCGAATGGCTTGAACAGGCGCTCGCGGATGAACTCTTCGCTCATCCCCTCGCCGGTGTCGGTGATCGACACCTGCGCCGCGTCGCCGTGGCGCTCGACGCAAATGGTCACCTGGCCGTCGCGCGCAGTGGCCTCGATCGCGTTCTGGATTAGGTGGCCCACCACGCGCTCGAGCCGCTCGCGGTCCGCCACCACCTTGAGGCCGGCGTCGCGGATGTCGAGCAGCGGGCGCGGTTCGAAGGCCGCTTTGCCGGCCACCGCCTGGCGGAGCACCTGGTCAAGCTGCAGCGTTGACGGATGCTCGGTGGAGGCGGTGCGACCCAGCTTTTGCAGGAGCAGGCGCATCTTCTGCACCGAGAAGTCCAGCGTTTCCAGCATATCGCGCTGGAATTCCGGATTGTCCTTGTGCTTTTCCGCGTTGGACGTCAGCAGCGACAACTGCGACACCAGGTTCTTCAGGTCGTGCACCACGAAAGTCGACATCCGGTTGAACGACTCGAACTGGCGCGCCACCATCAGCGCGTTGGCCGCGTCTTCCTGGGCCAGGTAGCTGGCGGCCTGGCTGCCGGCGATCTTGAGCAGGTCGATCACTTCCCAGTTCAGCGTGATTTTGCTGCGTGGCTGCTGCAGCACCACGAAGCCGAACAGCTTGCCCTGCAAAATCAACGGCACCACCAGCCGGCCCCGCGGGAAGCTGCGCAGCCAGTCGGGAATCGCCACCGAATCGTATTTGTCCGCGCTGTCGTTATATTCATCGAGGTCGAACACCCACTCGCGCTGCTCGAGGAAGCTGCAGAACGGCGAGCTGGCCGGCTCCTCCGCCTGCGGCAGCGGCGCGTGCCAGCTTGCGTACGGAACGCAGGTGCCGCCGTCGCGCTGGATCCACAGCGCGCCGCCGGGGCTCTCGACCAGCGCCGCGACCGCCTGGATCGCGCGCTCGCCCAGACCCGGCCCGTGCTCGGACAGGGTGCGGGTAAAGCGCAGCCATTCCTCGCGGTAGTCGTAAT
>DASWSX010000275.1:0-2541 GCA_036402435.1 Telluria sp.
GGCAAGCGCGGTGCGGCGATCATCGAGGCCCGCGGGCTGTCGTCGGCGGCTTCGGCCGCCAATGCCGCCATCGACCACATCCGCGACTGGGTGCTGGGCAGCAACGGCAAGTGGGTGACCATGGGCGTGCCGTCCGACGGCAGCTACGGCATCCCGGAGACCGTGATGTACGGCGTGCCGGTGACCTGCGCCAATGGCGAGTACACCCGCATCGAAGGCCTGGCGGTCGACGACTTCAGCCGTGCCGCCATGGACAAGACCCTGGCCGAGCTCGAGGAAGAGCGTGCCGGCGTGGCGCATCTGCTCTGACCCATGCGAAGGCGGCTGCGGCCGCCTTCGTGTTTTCTGGTTGTCGGTGGGTTGAAGCGCAGCGACGCCCACCTTTTCGCGAATGATGGGCAACGCCACGCGCGGCCCGTCCCAAGAGGTACGCAATGTCGCAGATCTCCGCAGGCGCCCGTTTCCGCGCCGCCGTCGCCGAAGAATCCCCGTTGCAGGTGATGGGCGCCATCACCGCCTACGCCGGCCTGATGGCCAAGCGCACCGGCTACAAGGCGCTGTACCTGTCGGGTGGCGGTGTCGCAGCCAACTCGCTGGGTATGCCCGACCTGGGCATCAGCACGATGGAAGACGTGTTGACCGACGCGCGCCGCATCGTCGACGCCACCGACATGCCGTTGCTGGTGGACATCGACACCGGCTGGGGTGGTGCGTTCAACATCGGGCGCACGATCAAGTCTTTCCAACGCGTCGGCGTGGCCGCCGTGCACATGGAGGACCAGGTCGGCCAGAAGCGCTGCGGCCATCGGCCCGGCAAGGAAGTGGTGTCGGCCGGCGAGATGGTCGATCGCGTCAAGGCGGCGGTGGATGCACGTACCGACGCCGGTTTCGTGATCATGGCGCGCACCGATGCCGCCGCCGTCGAAGGCGTCGATGCCGCGATCGAGCGCGCCTGCGCCTATGTCGAGGCCGGCGCCGACATGATCTTTCCCGAAGCGATGAAGACGCTCGACGACTACCGCCGCTTCAAGGCCGCGGTGAAAGTACCGATCCTCGCCAACCTGACCGAGTTCGGCTCGACGCCGTTCTTCGCCACCGACGAATTGCGCGATGCCGGGGTCGACATCGCGCTGTATTGCTGCGGCGCCTATCGGGCCATGAACAAGGCCGCGCTGCATTTCTACGAGACCGTGCGCCGCGACGGCACCCAGAAGAACATCATCGACACGCTGCAGACCCGCGCCGAGCTGTACGACTTCCTCGGGTACCACAACTACGAAGACAAGCTCGATGCGCTGTTCGCGCAGCAGAACGAGAAGGAGTAAGCGATGAGCGACACCCCCAGCACCCTGCCGAAACCGAAGAAGTCCGTTGCGTTGAGCGGCACCCCTGCCGGCAACACCGCGTTGTGCACGGTCGGTCGCAGCGGCAACGACCTGCATTACCGCGGCTACGACATCCACGACCTCGCGACCAGGTCGACGTTCGAGGAAGTCGCCCATCTGCTGGTGCACGGCGTGCTGCCGACGCAGTCGCAGCTCAACGCCTACAAGACCAAGCTCAAGCGCCTGCGTGGCCTGCCGGCGATCGTCACCGAAGCATTGGAGCTGGTGCCGGCCAACGCGCATCCGATGGACGTGATGCGCACGGGTTGCTCGGTGCTCGGGACGGTGCTGCCGGAGCGGGAAGGGCATCCGGCCTCCGAAGCGCGCGACATCGCCGACAAGCTGATCGCCAGCTTCGGTTCCATGCTGCTGTACTGGTGGCATTTCACCCGCAACGGCCGCCGCATCGATGTCGAGACCGACGACGACAGCGTGGCCGCGCACTTCCTGCACCTGCTGCACGGCGAGCCGCCGAGCGCGCTGCACGCCGATTCGCTCGACAAGTCGCTGATCCTGTACGCCGAGCACGAGTTCAATGCCTCGACCTTCACCGCGCGCGTGATCGCCGGTACCGGGTCCGACCTGCATTCGTGCATCACCGGTGCCATTGGCGCACTGCGTGGCCCGAAGCACGGCGGTGCCAACGAAGTCGCGATGGACATCATCTCGCGCTACAACACCGCCGATGAGGCAGAGGCCGACATCCGCGCCCGCGTGGATCGCAAGGAAATCGTGATCGGCTTCGGCCATCCGGTCTACACCATCGGCGATCCGCGCAATCCGATCATCAAGGAACTCTCGCGCGAGCTGTGCGCCGACGGCGGCAACCAGACGCTGTTCGACGTCAGCGAGCGCATCGAGAACCTGATGATGGATCTCAAGAAGATGTTCCCGAACCTCGACTGGTACAGCGCGTCGGCCTACCACATGATGGGAATCCCGACCCCGATGTTCACGCCGTTGTTCGTGATCGCGCGCACCACCGGTTGGAGCGCGCACGTCATCGAGCAACGCGAGGACGGAAAGATCATCCGCCCGAGCGCCAACTACATCGGTCCGGAAGATCGCGAGTACGTGTCGATCGATAAGCGCTAACGATTGCTCGGACAAGCTGAAGCTGCAGCACAGGCCGCGCATTGCGCGGCCTGTGCGTTTT
>DASWSX010000276.1:0-7332 GCA_036402435.1 Telluria sp.
GTGTACCAGCAGGCCGACGTCGCGCTGAACTTCAGCGGGCTGGACGGATTGCTGAACATCCTGGCCGGAGAGCCGTAGCAACTGGGCAAGTTTCAGTGTTGTTTCGCCTTGTAACAGAAGGTAATCCTCAAGCGAAGCGCGAAAAAATTTCATATCATGTGGTATCCAGCAGGAGAACCGCACATGAAAACAATGATCGTCATTGCAGCCGCAGCCATGCTGGCAGGCTGCGCTACCGCGCCCGAGCAACAGTACGGCTACAGTCAACCGTCCGACCCGTCGCAATGGCGTGTCGTTTCCGTCACACCTGTTCCACCAGGCACGGGCGAGCGCGTCGCAGCCCGTTCACCGGACGGTTCGCGCGTTGAGTACTCGTCGCGGCCAATCACCGTCACCACGCCGGTGTACGTGCCCCAGCCCGTGTATGTGCCGTCGCCGGTCTATGCGCCCCAGCCGTCTTATTACTACCCGCCGGTATCGCTGAGCCTTGGCTTTGTGTTCGGGCGCCACTGGAGCAGCGGACACCGCCACCGCGGATTCCACGGGCGGCGTCACCGATAAACGACGGATTGCACTTTGGAATTGTCATAGGTGCAAGTACGTGAAATAATCATGGGCCGGTTTTCCGGCCCTTTTCACGTTTACCGGAACTTGCCTCCCCCGATGTCAACACTGCCACTACCGCGCGAAACGATTGCATGAAGCTTCGCGCCTATTATTTCCTGCTTGCGTTCTGCATCGTCATTCCCGTTGCCATCTGCTGCACCATCGCGCTCAACATGCTGCGTCACTCCGAACGTGATTCGGCCATTCAGCGCATCCACGACAGTGCGCGCCTGAAAGCGATGATGATCGATTCGGATATCGAGCGCGCCAAGGCAGTGCTGCTGGTGCTAGCCAATTCGCAAGCGCTGGCCGAGGGCGACCGTGAACGCTTCCACGACGAGGCGCGGCGCGCCTCTGCGGGCGAAGGCGCGTGGATCATCCTGTACGACGAGACCGGGCAGCAGCTGATTAACACGCGCCATCCGTTCGGCGGCGCGCTGCCGAAGCGCCCCGACCCTGAACAAGTAACAAAACTGCTCGCCAGCGACGGGACGAACGTCAGCGGCATGCGATGGGGCGCGGCCCTGAAGAGCAATTTCGTCATGGTCGAGCGCGCGATCCGTTCCCGGTCCGGCCAGCGCTATGTCATCGGCCAGGCGTTCTCGCCGCGATTTTTCTCGCATTCGATCGTCAATGATGCGATCCCTGCGAGCTGGCTGGTCGCCATTTTCGACGTCAACGGCGTGTTCATCTCGCGTCGTTACGAGCCGGAGAAATTCGTCGGGAAGAAGATAGCACCGGTCACCCGGGCGGCATTCAGTGCCTCCAACAGCGGCACCTTGCCGAGCACCGCACTCGACGGCAATCCGCTCTACAACGTATTCACCCGCTCGGCGCAGTCCGGCTGGACCATCGCCATCGGCGCGCCGGTGAAGGAGCTCGAGGAAGCGGTCTGGAACGGCGTCGGCGTCATCGCGGCCGGCCTGCTGATCGCGATGCTGTGCACCCTCACTCTCGTCATGATGACCGGTCGCCACCTGCTCGCATTCATCCACCGCACCTCGTTCGCGGCGCGTTCGCTCGGACGCGGCGATATGGTCACCACATTGCCGCCGTCGGTCATTAACGAACTCGATGAACTGAACGTCGCCATCATGGACGCCAGCCGCCGGCTACAGGCCGAGATGCGCTCGCGCGCCGATGCCGAAGCCGACCGCAACACCCTGCTGGTGCTGGAGAAGAATGCCCGCGCCAAGGCCGAGCAGCAGAACTCGGCCAAGGACGAATTCCTGGCGATGCTGGGCCACGAGCTGCGCAATCCGCTTAGCGCGGTGACCAGCGCCGTCAGTATCCTCGACAGCGGCCGCCCGCTGACTGACGGCGTTATCCAGCGTACCCATGCGGTACTGCGGCGCCAGACCGACCACCTGCGCAAACTGGTCGACGACCTGCTCGAGGTGAACCGCGCGCTGATGGGCAAGCTCACGCTCGACAAAACGCCAACCGACCTGGCGGCGGTCACACAGCGCAGCGTCGAAGCGCTGCAGTCGGGCGGGCGCACCGACGGCTTCGAATGGCGCGTGGCGACCGAACCGGCAACGGTATTCGCCGACCCGACCCGCCTGCTGCAGGTGATCGACAACATCCTCGACAACGCCATCAAGTACAGCCCGGCCGGAGGGCTGATCCACGTCTCGGTGCGCAGCATCGACGGGCACGCCGAGCTGGAGGTGCGCGACTCCGGCATTGGCATCAACCCGGAACTCCTGCCAAGCGTGTTCGACGTGTTCGTGCAGGGCGCGCAGACGCTGCAGCGGGCCCAGGGCGGGCTTGGCATTGGCTTGTCGCTGGTGCGCCGCCTGGTCGGCATGCATGAAGGAAGCGTCACGATTTCCAGCGCGGGCGCTGGCATGGGCTGTGTAGTCACCGTGCGGTTGCCGCTGATGCCGGTCGACGCCGCGGCACCTGCCGCTGCCGCCGTTGCCGTTCCGACTGCGCGCACGGTGCTGCTGGTCGAAGACAACCACGATGCGCGCGAAATGATGGCGATGCTGCTCGAACTGCGTTCGTGCAGCGTCTACCCGGCTGAAAATGGGCCCGACGGCATCGCGCTGGCGCTTGCGCACCAGCCCGAGATCGCCCTGGTCGACATCGGCCTGGCCGATATGGACGGTTACGCGGTGGCGCGCGCGCTCAAGGGCGATCCGTTGACGGCGCATATCGTACTGGTCGCACTGACCGGCTACGGCTCGCGCGAGGACCGCCAGCGCGCCTCGGAGGCAGGCTTCGACCACCACTTCACCAAGCCGATCAAGCTGGAAGACCTGGACGCTGTCCTGGCGTGAGGCCCAGCGCGGCACGCAGCGCAAGCGCGTTCGGCACCGACGCGCCGGACGCGGTGTTATCGAAGATGCACCAGACGTCCCTGCCCGCCTCCGCATGCACCGCCATGTCGGCGCCCAGATCGTCCAGGTACTCGGCGGAGTATGACGAGTAGTAGACACGCGGCGCGCCATGCAGCCTGGCGTAAATGGAGGCGGTGGTCGGCTCGTGCGGGCCGGGCTGGCCCTTGGCCGGGTCGGCAATCACGCGGGTGATGCCGTGCGCCGTCATCAAGCCCGTGGCTTCATCGGCGAACCAGCTGGGATTGCGGGCCTCCAGTGCGATCATGCAGCCAAAGGTATCGGCAATGCGGTCGAAGAAGCCGGCCGCCACATCCGGTTCGAACGCGAACTTCGGCGGCAGCTGCAGCAGGATGCAACCGAGCTTTCCGCCCAGCGCCGACACTTCAGACGCAAACTGCGACAGCGGCGCCGCGATATCGCGCAAGCGCGCGTCATGGCTGATCGTGCGCGGCAGCTTGACCGAAAACCGGAAATCGTCCGGCACGCTGTCGGCCCAGCGCGCATAAGTCTGCGGCTTGTGTGGCCGGTAGAACGACGAATTGATCTCGACGCCGCCAAATACCTGGGCATACCGTTCGAGATGGCTGCCCTCCTCCGGAAACGCATTCACGGTATCGCGCGTGATGGTCCAGCCGGCGCAGCCAATCCGCCATTTTCCCTGTTTATCCTGTGTCATGCATATAGTCTGCGGCAGGCCTGCGCCCGGTTCTGTTCGCGTGCGCACGTATCGGCGCAGCAGGCTGGCCGATCCGGCCTTACAATGGTGATATTGACCACACTTTTTGCGGCGGGAGGCAGCAATGGCAGAACCACTACATATCGTTTGTCCGCACTGCGACGCGGTCAACCGCCTCGGGGCCGAGCGCCTGAGCGACCAGCCGGTCTGCGGCAAGTGTTCGCGCGAGCTGTTCATGTCCAAGCCGCTCGACGTGGTGGGCGGCCGCTTCGCCCGCCACATCGAGCGCAACGACATTCCGGTACTGGTCGACTTCTGGGCGCCGTGGTGCGGGCCTTGCAAGATGATGGCGCCCGCTTTCCAGCAGGCCGCTCAGCGGCTGGAGCCAGGCGTGCGGCTGCTCAAGGTCGACACCGAAAGCGCGCAGGACCTGGCGGCGCGTTTCAATATCCGCTCGATTCCGACACTCGCCTTGTTCCATCGCGGCCGTGAAATCGCGCGCCAGCCCGGCGCGATGGACGCGGGCGGAATCGTGGCGTGGACGCAGGCGCAGGTGCAGGCGGTACGCTAGCAACACCCGAACAATATTACCAACCAAGGAGCCACCAATGTCACAAGAACTCGTAATGAACGACGTGTCCGACGCGAAGAACCTCGCGCGCATCCTGTATATCGCGCACGGCATCACTTTCTTCTTCTCGCTGGGGATGCTGTCGTTCCTGCCGGTGATCGTCAACCACGTCAAACGGCCGGACACCGCGGGCACGCTGGTGCACAGCCACCACACCTGGATGATCCGGACGTTCTGGTACTACATCGTGTGGATGGCCGTGGCGACCGTGCTGTTCTTCTCGATTATCGGCATCCCGCTGGCATGGATCATCTGGCCGGTGGCATGGGTCTGGCACGCCTACCGCCTGATCCGCGGCTTCATCGACCTGAACAACAACCGCGCCGAATATACCTGAGCGCGGTCCTCAGAGGGCGCCGAAGGCCTGTTCGAGGTCGGCGATCAGGTCGGCCGTGTCTTCCAGGCCGATATTGAAGCGGACCAGGATGCCGGCGTCCTGCCAGCCGCGGCGCATGGCCTGGATCCGGTAAGGCATCACGAGGCTGTTCGCACCGCCCCAGCTGTAACCGATACCAAACAGCGCGAGACGGTCGATGAAGCGGTCGGTCTGCTCTTCGCTGTAGCGCGCGTCGAACAGCACCGAGAACAAGCCGCCGGCGCCCGTAAAGTCGCGCTTCCAGGTCTCATGGCCCGGGCAGTCTTCGAACGCCGGGTGCAGCACCCTGGTGATTTCAGGGCGCGCCTTCAGCCATGCGGCGACTTTGCGTGCGGCCGCGTCGTGCGCTTCGAAGCGCAGCTTCATGCTTGGCAGGCCGCGCATGACGAGGAAGGCGTCGTCGGCGCTGACGCCCATCCCGAGGCGCATGTGCGCCATCGCGAGGCGCTCGTTCAGCGCGGCGTCGCGGGTCACCAGGGCGCCCATCAGCACGTCCGAGCCGCCCGACTGGTACTTGGTCAGTGCCTGCATCACGATGTCCACGCCCATGTCGAAGCCGCGCAGCGCGAGGCCGGCCGACCAGGTGTTATCCAGCGCGACCAGCACGCCGCGCGCGTGCGCCGCCTTGCAGATCGCCGGCAGGTCCGGCACTTCCATGGACACCGAGCCTGGCGCTTCGGTCCAGATCAGCTTCGTGTTCGGCTGGATGAGGTCCGCGATGCCGGCGCCGACCAGCGGGTCATAATAACGCGCGGTGATGCCGAAGTCGTTGGTGAGCCACTTGCCCAGTTCACGGTTTGGGTTATAGACGTTGTCAGGCAGAAGAACGTCGTCGCCCGTTTTGAGCAGCGCGAAGTCGGCCATCGCGATCGCCGCCAGGCCGCTTGGGGCCAGCAGGCAGTGGGTGCCGCCTTCCAGTTCGGCCAGGCGCGCTTCAAGCGTGAACGTGGTCGGCGTGCCATGCAGGCCGTAGGTATAGGCGTTCTTGTTTTTCCATTCGCCCGAGCGCATCGCGGCCACATCCTTGAACAGGACCGTGGATGCGTGATGGATCGCCGGCGGATAAGCGTCGAAGCCTTCCGGTGCGGTGTAATCCGGATGGATGATCGCGGTCTGGAGGGACTTTTTCATGGCCCCAGACCTTAGGCGACGGACGCCCACAGGTCATGCGCGTCGGCGCTTGTGATCACCACATCCGCGAACTCCCCTACCACCAGCTTCTTGCCCGGCATGAGCGAGCGCTTGATGTGCACCACGCCGTCAATCTCCGGCGCATCCGCAGCCGAGCGTCCGATCGCTTCCTTGCCGCTCACTTCATCGATCAGCACGCGCACGGTCTTGCCGACCTTGGCCTGCAGGCGCTTGGCCGAAATCTCTTCCTGCAGCAGCATCACGCGCGCGCGGCGCTCTTCGCGCAGTTCTTCCGGCACGGGGTTGGCGAGCTCGTTCGCGGTCGCGCCTTCAACCGGCGAGTAGGCAAAACAGCCCAGGCGGTCGATCTGCGCTTCCTTCAGGAAGTCGAGCAGGTATTCGAATTCCGCCTCGGTCTCGCCGGGGAAGCCGGCGATGAAGGTCGAACGAATCACCAGGTCCGGGTTCATCGCGCGCCATGCCTGGATGCGGTCGAGGTTCTTTTCGCCGCTGGCCGGGCGCTTCATGCGCTTCAACACATCCGGGTGCGCGTGCTGCATCGGGATGTCGAGGTAAGGCAGCAGGTTCTCGCCGGTCATCATGGGGATGACCTGGTCCACGTGCGGGTACGGGTACACGTAGTGCAGGCGCACCCACGCGCCGTACTGTTTCGCCAGCTGGCCGAGCGCTTCGACCAGCTGCGTCATGTGCGTCTTGACCGGGCGGCCGTTCCAGAAGCCGGAGCGGAACTTGACGTCGACGCCGTAGGCACTGGTGTCTTGCGAGATGACCAGCAGTTCCTTGACGCCGGCCTTGAACAGGTTCTCGGCTTCGAGCATCAGGTCGGCGATCGGGCGCGATACCAGGTCGCCCCGCATCGACGGGATAATGCAGAAGCTGCAGCGGTGGTTGCAGCCCTCGGAAATTTTCAGGTACGCGTAGTGCTTCGGCGTCAGCTTGATGCCTTGCGGCGGCACCAGGTCGAAGAACGGCTCGTGCGGCTTCGGCAGGTGCAGGTGCACCGAGTTCATGACTTCGCCAACCGCGTGCGGGCCGGTGACGGCCAGCACCTTCGGGTGCACCTTCATGATGATGTCGTCGCCGGCAGCATCCTTCTTGGCGCCGAGGCAGCCGGTGACGATGACCTTGCCGTTGGCGGCGATCGCCTCGCCGATCGCGTCGAGCGACTCCTGCACGGCAGCGTCGATGAAGCCGCAGGTGTTGACGATGACAAGGTCGGCGCCCTCGTACGACTTGGCCGTCTCGTAGCCTTCAGCGCGCAGCTGGGTCAGGATCTGTTCGGAATCAACCAGCGCTTTTGGGCAGCCGAGCGAGACAAAACCTACCTTGGGAGCAGCGGCGGGAATGCCGATGACAGGGTCTTTAGCGGGAACGGGGATACGGCGGAGTTCGGTCATGAGGACACAGGAAATTGCAGGGGAATCGGCTATTGTACCGCACTGCAATGCCTCGATGTTGGGCGATGCGCCGGATCGGCTCCGGCGCTGCCCTGCGTGTTGCTTACTTCTTATCGACAGGCACGAATGGGAAGGTGCCGAACATGTTC
>DASWSX010000277.1:0-7004 GCA_036402435.1 Telluria sp.
AGGAAATTGCAGGGGAATCGGCTATTGTACCGCACTGCAATGCCTCGATGTTGGGCGATGCGCCGGATCGGCTCCGGCGCTGCCCTGCGTGTTGCTTACTTCTTATCGACAGGCACGAATGGGAAGGTGCCGAACATGTTCTTGCTCTGCGATTGCATCTGTTCCTGCATCTGCACGAACAGGTTCTTGCTCTGGTCGATGTAGTTGTTCATCATGCCTTGCATCATCGGCCCCTGGACGTTCATGAACTGGGCCCACATTTCAGGGCTGAACGGCTTGCCTTCGAACCCACCGGCCGCGCCGCTGGTGAACTTGTTCTGGATGTCGGTAAAGGCCTGGACGTTCTTTTCCAGGTAAGAACCCATCATGCCTTGCATCGCATGTCCGTAGTAGCGGATGATTTGTGACAGTACAACGCTGGTGAACATCGGCGCGCCGTTGGATTCTTCTTCCAAAATGATCTGCAGCAGGATGCTGCGGGTCAGGTCGTCGCTGGTCTTGGCGTCCACCACCGTAAATTCGTCTCCGTCCAGCACCAGTTGTTTAACGTCTGACAAGGTAATGTACGAACTCGTCTGCGTGTCATACAAGCGACGGTTAGGGTACTTCTTGATCAGGCGTTCGGCGCTCTTTTTTGCACTGCTCATCTCAGGTTTCCACTATTGCGCCGCAGCGCATTTGAATGATTACGAAAAAAAAGCGGACTTCGGTCCGCCCTCCTGTCAAGCCTACTCCGGGCATTATAGAGTGGTTACTCGGGAAAATACCACGTTGTCGGCTTCAATGCAGTATTTATTGCACTGCATACTAACCATGATTGGCCGGCAACGAACGTTGCCGACCGTCCAATTCTAGTCGGCACGAACCCGAACGTAGCGCCCCGGCGCCGGCTCGATCGGGCGGTACTCCTTGCTGCCCGGTTTGGCCGGCGCGGCGATGTCCTTGCCGCCATTTTCAGCCAGGAACTTGGCCCATTCGCCCCACCAGCTGCCCTTGTGCTCGGTTGCGCCTTCGAACCACGCGGCGGCCGACTTCGGCCTGGCTTTGCCGTTGCTGTCGTTTACCCAGTAGCTGCGCTTGTTCTTCGAGGCCGGATTGATCACGCCGGCGATGTGGCCCGATGCGCCAAGCACAAAGCGGTTGGCCTTCGGTTTTTTCGGGTTCAGGATCGACATCGACTCGAACGCGGCGGTCCATGGGACGATATGGTCTTCCTTCGAGCCGAACAGGAAGGCCGGCGCATCGATGCTGCCAAGGTCGACCGGGTGGCCCGCCACCGTCAACTTGCCGCTTTCGCGCAAGTTGTTTTCCAGATACATATTGCGCAGGTACCAACAGAACATCGGCCCTGGCAGGTTGGTGCTGTCGGCATTCCAGTAAAGCAAGTCGAAGGCCGGCGGCTCGTTGCCTTTCAGGTAATTCGACTGCACGTAATTCCAGATCAGGTCGTTCGGGCGCAGCGCCGAGAAAGTGGTTGCCAGGTCGCGTCCCGGCATCAGGCCGCCCTTGGCCAGGGCCTGCTCGCGCATCGCCACCTGGTGCTGGTCGATGAACACGTCGAGTACGCCGGTGTCCTTGAAGTCGAGCAAGGTGGTCAGCAGCGTGACGCTCGAGGCGGCCTGGTCGCCGCGCGCTGCAAGCACCGCCAGCGCGGTCGCGACAATGGTGCCGCCGACGCAGAAGCCGAAGGCGTTGACCTTGTCCTGCCCGGTGATCGCGCGCGTGACTTCGATCGCCTTGATGGCGCCGGTCTCGACGTAATCGTCCCAGGTAGTGTTCGCCAGCGACTTGTCCGGATTGCGCCAGGACATCAGCATCACGGTATTGCCCTGTTCTACGGCATAGCGCACCACCGAGTTTTCCGGCTGCAGGTCGAGGATGTAGAATTTGTTGATGCAAGGCGGCACGATCAGCAGCGGCACCTGATGCACTTTCGGGGTGACCGGATCGTACTGGACCAGCTGGAACAGCTCATTTTCAAATACCACCTGGCCGGGCGCGGTGGCGACATTGCGGCCGACCTCGAACGCCGACTCGTCGGACTGCGAGATGCGGCCCTTCTGCATGTCGGCCAGCATGTTCGACAGGCCCTTGGTCAGGCTCTCGCCCTTGGTGTCGATCAGCTTTTGCTGGGCTTCCGGGTTGGTGACCAGGAAGTTCGCCGGCGACATCGCGTCGACCATCTGCTGCACGGCGAAGCGGATTTTCTGATGCTCGCGCGGCGGCGCATCGACCGCTTCGGCAAGCGCGGCGAGGAATTCGGCGTTCAGCAGGTAGGATGCGGCATGGAACGCGTTGAGCGGGTTGGCCTGCCACTCGGGCGCCGAAAAGCGGCGGTCCGACAGGGCCGGCAAGCGCGAGCCGATGAAGTCTTGCCACAGCGCGCCGGCCTTCTGCATGTAGTCCGCGCGCAGGGCGTCGAGTTTTTCCGGCTTGATCGAAACGCCCGCGTCCTTCATCATGCCGGCCAGCGGGTTCGCGCTCGGCTCGGGCGCGGTCATCCACGACTGCCATGGGTTGGGGCCGGACATCTGGGTCATCCAGGCCGTGGCCATTGCTTGCGGATCGGGCATATTCATGGTGGCGTCCATTGTTTTAAAATCGTTGTTCGAAAAAAAGGAAAACCTATGTGGCTCGTCGCAATTGCATGGATTTACGTGGTCGGGCTGATGTCGCTGACCGAAACATCCATCGTGGCCGGCGTCATGACCTTCCTTGGATACTGCGTCTTGCCGTTGTCAATTCTTTACTATATTACAGGCTCCAAGCGACGCCGGCGCAAGGCCGCACAGCGCGCGGCGCAGCAGCCGCTACCGCCCGCGGAGTAAAGCAGTATTGGGCAAGCCCATCTGCCCTATTTGAGCCAGATCAAACTCGCCTGACGCCCGGTCACGTGGTCGCGGCGGTAGGAATAAAAGCTGTCGCGCTCGGTAAACGTGCAGCGGGTGCCGCCGGAAACGCGTGTGATGCCGTCGCGCGCCAGGAACAGCCGGGCCAGCGCGTAGATGTCGGCCAGGTATTTGCCCGGACGTCCGGGACAGGGAGCGAAAGCCGCCCTCACCTGCGCCGCTTCATCGACGCCGGCCGAGCCCGCGACAAAACTGTCGAGCACGTCGGCGCCAACTTCAAACGCCTGCGGACCAATCGCCGGGCCGAGCCACGCGGTAATTTCGCCGGCGCCGCGCGCACGCATGGCCGCCACGGTTTGGGCAAGCACACCCCCAGCAAGGCCGCGCCAGCCGGCGTGCGCCGCACCCACCACTTTGCCATCGAGATCGGCAAACAGCACAGGCAGGCAATCGGCCGTCATGACGGCGCACACCACGCCAGCCTGGTTCGACACGCCGGCATCGGCCACCTGCACCGGCGAGCCAGGCAGAACCGTAGCGGAATCGGCTACCGCAATGCCGTGCACCTGCGAGGTCCAGGCCGGCACGGCTGGCAGGAACGCCTGCAGCCGCGCACGGTTCTCGCGCACGGCTTCAGGATCGTCGCCGCAGTGCAGGCCAAGGTTCAGTCCGCCCCCGCCGCGGCCGTCATCGTAAGGCGCGATGCTGACGCCTCCCGTGCGCAGCGTGGCCATGGCCCCGATGTTGGCGGGCATGCCGGGCCAGTCCGGGGTGATAAACATGGCTTGCGTCATGCCGACTCTGGCTCCGGGATGCCGCATTTGGCGATCAGCTCGGCGAAATCGCCGGCCAGCGGCACGATCCATTCGCAGTCTTCGCCGGTGGCCGGATGCACCAGCCCGAGGCGGCGCGCCTGCAGTGCCTGGCGGTGGAAGAACGGCGCCAGGTGCTGCTTGCCGTAGACCGTGTCGCCGACCAGCGCGAACCCGATCGACATCATGTGCACGCGGATCTGGTGAGTGCGGCCAGTTTCAAGCTGGCACTGGACCAGGCTGACCGGACGGCCCTCGAGCACGCCGCTGGACAGGCGCTGGTAATGCGTGATCGCCGGCTTGGCCGAGAAGTTGGTCGAGACCGCCATCTTGACCCTGTCCTTCGGGTGACGCCCCATCGACGCATCGATGGTGCCCGACAACTGCGGCGTGCCCCACACCAGCGCGAAATACTCGCGCTTGACAGTGCGCGCCGCCAGCTGGCGCACCAGGTCGGTCTGTGCCGACAGCGTCTTGCCGATTACCATCAAACCGCTGGTGTCCTTGTCGAGGCGGTGTACGATGCCGGCGCGTGGCACATTGAACAGCTGCGGGCAATGGTGCAGCAGGCCGTTGAGCAAGGTGCCCGACCAGTTGCCGGCGCCCGGATGCACGACCAGCCCGGCCGGCTTGTTGATCACGATGATGTGTTCATCTTCGTGGACGATGTTGAGGTCGATGACCTCGGGCGTATATGCTTGGTCTTCCGGCGCGCTTTGTGGCAGGATAACGACCGTTTCGTCGCCATACGCGGTATCCTTGCCGCGCTTCGGCTTGCCGTCAACGAGCACGTGGGCGCCATCGAACCATTGCTGGATGCGGCTGCGCGAAAATTGCGGCACCAGGCCGGCGACGACTTTGTCGAGGCGCTGGCCGCATGCTTCGGGCGTGAGCTCCAGGGTAATCGGGGACAGGTCGGATCCGACGTTGGCCGGCGCGAACTCCGCGTCCAGTTCATCGTCAAAATCCGGGTCTTCAGGTAAATCCGCCGAAATCGGCGTTGGAGTTAATATCACAGCATTCCCATCGGCTATAATCAGCCTTTCGTTGAAACTCGAATAATTCTTGCAAAAAGATATGCAAAAAAAATTGAAAGTAGTTGTTGCTTCGTTCCTTCTGCTTGGTATGTCCGCTTGCAGCTTGTTGCCGGAAAAGGCCGACGAGACCAAAAACTGGTCGGTAGAGAAATTATACGCTGAGGCGCGCGATGAAATGAGCGCCGGCCAGTACGAGGCCGCGATCAAGCTGTTCGAACGCCTCGAATCCAACTACCCGTTCGGCACTTACGCCGCGCAGGCGCAGATGGAAATTGCGTACGCCCATTACAAAACCCAGGACCAGGCCCAGGCGCTGGCGGCGGTCGAGCGCTTCATCAAGCTGCACCCGAACCACGCGGCGGTCGACTACATGTACTACCTGCGCGGCCTGATCAGCTTTAATGACCAGGTCGGCTTCCTTGGGTCGCTGTACACCCAGGACCCGACCGAGCGCGACCCGAAGGCCACGCGCGAATCGTTCGCGGCCTTCAAGGCGCTGGTCGACAAGTTCCCGAACAGTATCTACGCGCCAGATTCGATCGCCCGCATGAAGTACCTGGTCAACGCGATGGCGCAGTATGAAGTGCACGTTGCCAACTACTACTTCCGCCGCGGCGCTTACCTGGCCTCGCTGAACCGCGCGATGAATGCGGTGCAGGACTACCAGGACGCACCGGCGATTGAAGAAGCGCTGTGGATCATGGTGCAGAGCTACGACAAGCTGAACATGCCCGAGATGCGCGACGACGCCAACCGCGTCTTCGTCAAGACGTTCCCGAACAGCCGCTTCCTGAACCCGAACGCCGGGGGCAAGCAGTGGTGGAAGTTCTGGGCCGGCAAGGACAAATAGTTTTACTTCCTTTGGGGTCAGGTGCGACATTCGGACATTTTTGCTTCGCAATGTCCGAATCTTGCACCTGACCCCAAAGAAGAATCAGGCAACTTTGCGCCGGAACACCCAGTGCTTGTCGCTGGAAGCTTGCTTGTCGAACGCGTAACCGTCGACATCGAAGCGCTTGAGTTTTGCCGGGTCCGTGATGCCCTTGACCGCCGCGTAGCGCGCCATCATCCCGCGGGCGCGCTTGGCGAAGAACGAGATGATCTTGTACTTGCCGCCCTTCCAGTCCTCGAACACCGGCGTGATCACCGGCACCGGCAGCAGCGTCGGCTTGACGGACTTGAAATATTCTTCCGACGCCAGGTTCACCAGCACCTTCGCATCCTGCTCCGCAATGACTTCGTTCAGCTTGGCCGTGACCGTCTCGCCCCAGAAGGCGTACAGGTCCTTGCCGTGCGGCGTCGCCAGCTTCGTGCCCATTTCGAACCGGTGCGGCTGGATCAGGTCGAGCGGGCGCAGAACGCCGTACAGGCCGGACAGGATGCGCAGGTTGGCCTGGGCATAGGCAAGCTGCTTTGGCTTGAGCGTGCGCGCGTCGAAACCGTCGTAGACGTCGCCGTTGAAGGTCATGATGGCCTGGCGCCCGTCGGCGGGGTCCTCGTTCCAGCTGGCGTAGCGGCCGACGTTGAGCGTCGACAGCGTGTCCGAGATGCTCATCAGGCTGCCAACTTCGGCCGGCGAATAGCGGCGCAGCACGTCGATCAGCTCGCGCGAGCGGTGCAGGAAATCGGGCGTGGTGTGCAGCTTGGTGGTTGGGGGCGTTTCGAGGTCGAGCGATTTGGCGGGCGACAAGACAATCAGCATACTGAAATCAACATTCCAAACATAAACAATCCGACATGATACCTGCTCCAGCGAAACGCATCGTCATCGATACCAATGTCTGCCTCGACCTGTTCGTGTTCCACGACCCGCGCTGGAACACCCTGCTGGCCGACATCGAGAGCGGCGCGCTGGAAGTTGTCACGCGCGGCGATTGCCGTGACGAATACAACGTCGTGCTGCACTACGCCCACCTGCCGCTCACCGACGACACCCGGCCGCACTCGGCCGCGCGTTTCGACGCGCTGATCAAGGTGGTGGCGCCCGAGCCGAAACTGGTCCGCCTGCCCGTCTGCAGCGACCGCGATGACCAGAAATTCCTCGAAGTGGCGCGCGATGCCGGCGCCGAGATCCTGATCACCAAGGACAAGGCGCTGCTGAAGCTGGCGCGCAAGACGGCGCAAGCAGGCTTGTTCCGCATCATGCTGCCGGAAGCCTGGGTGAAAGCACGGCTTGCCGAAGCTGCGCTAGAATGAAAAGTCGTTAATTTACTTTCCGCGAGTTATGAACAGCCTCACCCCAACATTGCGCACCAAGCTCCCCGCCGTCGGCACCACCGTTTTCACGCGCATGTCGGCGCTGGCAG